>DATGWV010000356.1:0-16772 GCA_035299305.1 Phycisphaerales bacterium
CCCATGACCGCCCTCGCCGGCATTCAGTTGGAAGAAGCCAAGCACTAAGCACACTTGCAACGACTCTTGCGACCAGCATCACTATGCTGGCCCGATGTCGCACGCGCACAATCCCGCGCATATCCCCGTGCTGCTTGACGATTGCCTCCGCGTCCTCGCGCCGCGCTCAGGCGAGACGTACGCCGATTGCACCGCAGGACTTGGAGGCCACGCCGCCGCCGTCGCCAAGCTGCTCGCGCCCGGCACCGTCATCCTCAACGACGCCGACCCTGCCAACCTCCGCGCCGCCAGTGCGCATGTCGCGCAAGTTTCGCCGTCCACGCGCATCATCACGTATCACGGCAACTTCGCCGAGCTCTGCCACCGCCTCGAAGCGGACAAGACTCCCGCCGACATGACGCTCGCCGATCTGGGCTTCGCCAGCAACCACGTCGACGACGCGGCACGCGGCTTTTCCTTCAAGCGCGACGGCCCCCTCGACATGCGCATGAACCCGACCACAGGCCCCACCGCCGCCGAACTGGTTGCGACTCTGCCTGAAGCGGAATTGGCCCGCATTCTCGACGAATATGGCGAAGAGCGCATGGCGCGCAAGATCGCGCGGAAACTTGCGGAAGTCAGGCGAAAGACACCGATATCAACCACTGGTCAACTCGCCGACGTGGTGCGAAGCATCGTGCCCATCACCACCGGCGGCATCGACCCGGCGACGCGCACCTTCCAGGCTCTGCGCATCGCAGTCAACGACGAGCTTGGCAGTCTTGAAGCCCTCCTCTTGGCGATTGCCGACGCGGTGAAGCAAATTGCAAGCAAGCGAGCCACATGGCTCACTCCTGGCGCGCGAGTTGCGATCATCAGTTTTCATTCCCTCGAAGATCGCGCGGTCAAGCAGTCATTCGCGAAGCTGACGAAAGCCGGCTGCGAGGATTTGACAAACGGTTGCGTGACGGCGGGTGAAGCGGAAGCGCTGAGCAACCCGCGCTCACGCAGCGCGAAACTCCGCGCGATTCGCCTCCCCCAAGGTTGACGAATCACAACTGGCGCGAAAGATTGCGACCCAGTTTCGTGAATGAACGCTTCACACCGCAAGCGGCTGAAAAGCCCCCCGCGGCGATTGGACAGACAACGCGGTTGGAAACCTCGCATGGATGCGATCGCTCCCGCCGCTCAAAGCAACGCACGCGTGTTTCGCACGCTTGGGGCACGGACGCCGCGACGAGCATGAGGCTCAGGGGTTCGTTTCTCGGGGGTGGAAAAACGCGGCACTGCATGCAAGGACGCACGCCGTGACTCGCGAACTCAAACTTGCCCTTATCGTCGGATTCCTTCTCGTGCTGCTGGTCTCGGTGCTCATCGCCGACCACCTCTCCGGCGCGCGCAAGGCTGAACTCGCCTCCAACGTCACCCCCAACCCCGCCATCGCGCCGGTCATCGCACCCGCGCCGCAAGAGCCCCTCGTCACCATCGAGCAGGGCAAGAGCGGCGGCATCAAGTTCGCCGACAACACCCCTGCCGGCGGCGCGGTGACGACGCCCAACGGCCAGCTCGTCGCCAACGACGTGATCTCTGAGATCGGCGCACGCACCGGCGAACCCGTTCCGCCCCCCATGGTCGGCACCGCCAAGGTCGGTCCGCTCACCATCAGCGCCACTGGCACGCCCGACCAAGTTCTGGGCACCGACACGCTGCAAGGGAACCAGCAACCCTCGCCCGACAACACCACCGTCGCCGATGGCATCAAGAAGGCGACCGAGATGGAAGTCAAGCCCTTCGGCGGCGACACCGTCAAGCTCGCTGGCAACGGTGTGACCGTTCTTCCCGAACCCAAGATCGTCCCGCCCGCGCCCGCCGCCAGCGAAGATCAGTGGTACACCATCGCTCAGGGCGACAGCGCTTTCAAGATCGCCAAGAAGTTCTACGGCAAGGGCGAATACTGGAAGCAGCTCCAAGCCTACAACGGCGACCGCATCGGCAAAGACGGCACGCTCCGCGTGGGCGTCCGCGTCAAGATTCCCGAAGCCAGCAAGCTGGGCATCAAAGACGCTCCCGTGACCAAGGTCACCGAGAAGACCGCCAAGCCCGAAACCCAAACCGCTGACAAGACCGTCAAGACTGCTGACAAGTCCAAGCCCGACGCCAAGCCCGCCACGACCGCTGGCCGCACCTACACCGTCAAGAAGGGCGACACGCTGGGCCAGATCGCGCAGCGCGAACTGGGCACCATGAAGCGTGCGGACGAAATCGTCAAGCTCAACAAGCTCAAGGACGCAGGCAGCATTCGTGAAGGCATGAAGCTCAACCTCCCCGCCAAGTAAGTCTTTCGTCAGCACACTTCCGCGGCGCTCGTGTCTGTTCTGCACGACGCCGCATCACGACTCTTTACGCCGACACGTCCGAAAGGGCGTGTCGGCATTTGTGCGAAAAGCGGTACGAATCTGGCAGCACGCAGGACGCAAGGCATGTTCTCCAAGCTCACATTCCTGATCGTGGCTCTGGGCGTGGTGGGTTGCTCCCTCCTCGCCCTGCGCCAGCAGCGCCTGCAATGTGCCAGTGAAATGGCTCAGGCCCAGCTCCGCATCCGCACCGCCGACGAGCGCCTCTTCGAACTTCGTTCCATGGTCGCCGCGCGCATCACCCCCAAGCAAGTCGAAAAGCTCGCCATCGACGCGGGCGGCCTGCGCCCCGCCACCAACGACATCCCGGGCGAACTGACCAACAACGAGCTCACGGGCCTCGACCAGCAGGGCAACTTCGCTCCTCCAGAAGAAACCGAGAAAAAACCCTCGGCCAAACCCGCCCAGCCCAGCAAGCCCCGCAAGCAAACCAAGCCCAGCAGCAGCCCGTCGCGCTATGCGACGCGCCCCGATTGATCGCCTTTCGCGTTAGCAGGAGCGTGCCATGACAACCTTCCCCACTTCCGCCGCGTCGTCGGCTCCTCGCGCAGGTCGTTCCGCGTGGCGCAACATCGATAGCTTTAACTTCGTCGCCCTGTTGGTCGTAGGCGGCATCACGCTCCTACTCCTCGCGACGCTGGCGCGCGTCGTGCAGTTGCAGGTCGCTCCCAGCCCCGAACTGAAAAACGAAATGTCACCGCGCGTCACCTCGCGCGAAGACCTCCCCCTGCGAGGCGACATCCTCGATCGTCGCGGCCGCCTCCTCGCGAGCACCATGTTCTCGCGCCGCGTCGTGATCGATCCCACCGTCTTCAAGCAGCACGAAACCCTCGACGGCGCGATCGTCGCGCTCGCACAAGCCGCAGGTCTGCCCGAAGGCGAAGTCACCAAGCGCATCAAAGACGCCATCGCCGAGAACGACCGCCGTGAAGCGATCGCCAAAGCCTGGCCCGCGACGCGCGACGCATGGATCGCCGAACTCAAAGCGAAGAAAGAAGCCCGCGACGCCGCCGAAGCCATCGCGCGAGGCGAAGTTGTCGCCACGCCCGTGCCCGGCGCAGGTGCTGCGGAAATCGAAGGCCCCGACGAAGTTGGCACGCGCGCACTCGCGAAAGCGAATGAAGCGCTCGCGCAGGCTCAAGAACAGTCTCAGCCAGTCAAGCAGGCTTACGCCGTCCCGCCCCTCGGCAAAGACGATCCCTTCGCTCTCACCAAGACCGAGTACGCCGACGAAAAGGCCATTCTCGCGGGCGAAACGCCACCCAGCGAAATCGCCAAAGAACTCGAAAAGAAGCTCGAAGACGTCCAACCTCCCAAGCCCATCCGCTACCTCCCCATTGGCGACGTCCTCACCGATGCGCAGGTCGACGCTGTTCGTGCGCTGACCGCCAAAGGCAAGCGTCCCGAAGGCGCCCTCGCCCAACTCAGCGGCATTATTCTCGAGCGCGTTCCCGTGCGCGAGTTCGTCGCTGGTGACGAAATCGCCGGTGTCGTCGGCAAAGTCGGTTTCGGCCACGTGGGCCTCATGGGTGCCGAGTACCGCCTCGAGAAAGACCTCCAAGGCCAAGCCGGCCAGATCGCCTACATGCGCGACCGCTCCGGTCGCCCCCTGTGGATCGAACAAGGCTCCATCATCGAGCCCCGCAACGGCCAGAACGTGCGCCTCTCCATCGACCTCGAATTGCAGCGCATCGCTTACGAAGAAGTCATGAAGCAGGTCGAGTTCATGAACGCCGCGGGCGGTCGCCTCGTCATGGCCAACCCGCAGACCGGCGAAATTCTCGCACTCGTGGACATCGTCCGCGACGTCCCCGGCGCGCTCGACTTCCCCTGGTCACCTGTCGATGAGAAAGGCCGCGCCATCAACGATGGCCGCGATCTCTTCAAGCCCGGCATCCGCTACAACGTCCTCGCGGGCGACGACCGTCGCAAGATTCACCCCGCACTCGCGCGCAACCGCAACGTCGAAGACGTCTACGAGCCCGGCTCCACCTTCAAGCCATTCGTCTGGTCCGTCATTACTGAACTGGGCCGCGCGAAAATGAACGAAACCTTCGACACCGAAGGTGGTCGCTGGTTCGCGCCCGATGGTCGCTACCTCGAAGACGTCACCAAGCGCGACACCATGACGTGGCCGCTCGTTCTCGTCAACTCCAGCAACATCGGCATGGTGAAGGCCGGCCAGCGCCTGAGCCACGACGAGATGCACCGCCTCGTCACGCGCTTCGGCTTCGGCACCAAGACCAACATCGGCCTGCCGGGCGAAACCGCCGGCATCGTGACGCCTCTCTCACGCTGGAAGGGCTACACGCAGATCAGCGTCAGCTACGGTCACGAAGTCGCCGTCACGCCCGTGCAAATGGTTCGCGCCTACAGCGCGTTCGCACGCACAGGCGAACTCGCCGGCACGCTTCCCACGCTCCGCCTCACCGCTGTCGAAAGCGACGAAGCTCCGCCCGTCACGTACCGCGTCCTCCCGCCAGGCGTCGCGAAGGTCACGCGCGAAACACTCGTCGGTGTCGCGCAAGTGATTGAAGATCGCTGGATGAAAAAGGAAACGCCCGAAGGCGGCTGGCGCTACACCATGTTCGGCAAGTCGGGCACTGCCAAGATTCCTCTCGGCGCCGCGCCCACAGGCATGCGCGCTCCGCGCGGCACCAAGGGCTACTACGAAAATCAGTTCATCAGCAGCTTCATCGCCGGCGCGCCCGTTGAGAATCCGCAGATCGTTCTCATCGCCATCATCGATGATCCCGGCACCGCCGAAGGCCGCGCTCGCGCTGAGCGCTACGGCTCCGCAGCGGCTGGCCCCGTCGCGCGAAGGGTGTTGGAACGGTCTTTGACGTACCTGGGCGTTCCCGCCAGCCCGCGCACTGAGAAACCCGAGTGATGGCCGAAACACGAGGGATAGAGTCAGATATACACCACACCAACGCCCGTTTTCGGGCGTTTTTTACTGGGGGAACGCCCAGCATACCGCGTATTTCTGCTGAAAGCCCCTCTGAAAGGGTTGTGAAGATTTCGTCCGCGCGGTAGTATTGTGCGAGAGACAAGATTGGTCGTGTTGGTTTCACCTCGCGGGACTTTGCGCCCGCGCACGGCCAGAGAGAGTTTCCTTGGAGGAGTTTGCAATGAAGAAGGTTCTTGCTCTGATTGCTGTGGCCGGTTTGGCTAGCGCTGCCAACGCAGCGGTGACGTACACCGACACCCAGAACGACCTGTTCGACAATGGCTTCGGCCATCTCGACATCACGAGCGTTGACGTCAGCCACACGGCCACGACGATCACGTTCGAAATCAACGTCCGCGGTTCGATCGACGCCGGTGCGGGCGGCTCGAACTGGGGCAAGTACATGATCGGCATCGACACCGGCGCGGCTGGTGGCGCTTCCGACAACGGCTGGACCCGCCCCATCACCTGGAGCGGCGGCCAAGGCATCGACTTCTGGATCGGCACCTGGGCTGACAACGGCTTCCCCTTCGGCATGGGCGGCGAACTCCGCAGCCAGCCGGGCGGCGCTCTCCTCGATGCCACCTACACGAGCGGCACGCTCATCAGCGGTTCGACGGCTGCCTTCAAGCAGACCATCACCGTCAGCCGCGCGGCTCTCGGCCTCACCGGCAATGACACCTTCCGCTTCGACGTCATGAGCTCGGGCGGCGGCGGCGGCGACCCCGGCGTTGACCACCTCAGCGTGGCTGGCCTCGCCACCACCGACTGGAGCGTCGGTTCGACCTCCGGCACCTTCGCCAGCTACACCATCCCGACCCCGGGCGTCCTCGCCCTCGCCGGCATCGGTGGCCTCGTCGCCACCCGCCGCCGTCGCGCCTAATCACTAAGAACTCGCGGGCGCAAGCCCTCGACCCTCTAAGGCCCGACAAAACGCCCGCCACCGCGCGGGCGTTTTTCATTTCCCGTGCCACCGACCGCCGGCTCTGCGGCGGTCGGTGCCGATCCTCCCTCGATGCCCCCAAGAACTCGAGGGCGCAAGCCCTCGCCCCCCACCACTCGATACCTCGATATCTCATCAAAAATCTTCACACACTGACCGCACTTGTGCGCCCAATCCAAGTCACTCCCAAACTTCCCCCTTGCATCCCATCTTCGTTTCCGCGAAAATGCGCACCGGTGGCCCGTCACGGAGTCACCAAGCCGACCTGATCGGTCGTGTGGCGGCAGCCGCAACCTCGTGTCGAAAGCGACACGACTCGCAGTCCGCTCGATGACCCACCGATCACCGACTTGGCGAAGACCGAACCATCCACCAGCGGTCTGGACTGTCTTGAAGGTGGGCAGCCCCTCTGGGGCGGCCGGATTCCAAGAGCACTCGTGAATCACGTCACGACGTTTCGCGCCAGCGAAACGAGCCTCAGCCCGCCGATCCCGGTGCGCCAGCCACGCTCGCTGCTCTGACAAAGCAGCCCAGGTCATCCCACGCACGCGGGTAATCGACAGCCGGACATAACCAAAAGATCGCACGCCGCTCTCGCGGCGTACGACATCTGCTTGCCTTGTATTGACCCTAGTGCCTAGTGCCCAGTCCCCAGTGCCTTCTCCTCAAGCACTCGTTCGGTCCACCACGCGATACTGCTCGCGCTCGCCGCGGCCGCGCACCGGATAGTCCTTCCGCAGCGGATGCCCGGGATAGTCCTCCCACAGCAGAATCCGGCGGAGATCGGGGTGGTTCTTGAACCGAATGCCCAGCATGTCAAAGACCTCGCGCTCCATCCACTCCGCGCCGGGCCACAGGTCACACACGCTGGCCACCACCAGCGCGGGATCGTTGGCGATGCCATCCGTCGGCATGCTCGGATTGACGAACGTCTTCACGAAGAAACGCTCGTTGCGATCAAGGTTGATGAGGTTGTACACCAGCGCGAACCGCCCGGGCATCTTCGCGGGGTACGCGAGATAGTCGATCCCCGCGATGTCGCTTAGGAAGTTGTAGCCGGTCTTGCTGTCGTTCTTGAGAAACGCCAGCACCGCGTGCAGATCAGCCGGCTCAACGATGAGCGTGCTCTCGCCGCGGAACTCGGTGCCTTTGAAAGTCTTGCCAGCAAAGGCGGCCTTCACAACGGCGAACATGGGGTGATCAAGTGAGGGGGTGGGCATGGGAGGGGGAGTTTAGGGTGGTGTCGGCTGAAAAAACCAAGTTGCACAATCAAACCAGAATCACGGGCCCGGCGGCCTGCGTCTGCCACAGGTTCCGCACCACCTCGGGCATCGCCACAGCCGCGTGACCGGGCGCGAGGTTGTCCGCCAGCCCCGTCGGCATCACCCACCCCGCACACGCTTCGTGCAGGGCGATCGTCTCCAGCAGGCGATGCAGGTGGTCGACGCCGTTCTCAGCAATCTGCGGCGTCCACAAGTCGGGCGGACTCAGAAGGAATCGCCAACCCTTACTTGCGCTGCCGCGCAGAAACGTCAGCGTGCTGGGCGAATCACTCAGCACGCCCTGCGCGAACGGCACCAGCGTCGGAATCAGCGACGCCTCGCTCGCCAAGCGCGCAAGGTGCTGGGCAAACGCGTCAAAGACAGGCCGATTTCGCGGCAGCCACGCGGGCGTGTCGGCCATGGCTGCAGTCGCCCAGCCGGTTGCGACACACACGTGCTGCCCGGCCTCCGCCGCCCCGACCAGTGAAAGCGGCCAGGTCGATTCGTCCAGTGCGTTCACGCCCCGCAGCAGCACCCCCGCCAACGCCCCCGGCCCATCGGGCGTGATGCGGGCCGAACCCACATGAAACCGTGAGGTCAGTCGCGGGCCGGCGGAAGTCGGTACGGGATTTGCGTGGAGGTGCGACATCAACGAATCCTGTTTCGCGGATTGCGGGCGGTTGGATGATCGCCCGCGTCCGCGATGTGCGAGGCTACGCATGCTGCACCGCCCGGATGATTGGACCAGTGCCAGCGACGAATCGCTGCGGGAAATCAAACCGCACGAGATCGAGAAACGTCGCGAACTGGTGGCGGAAATTCTTGAACTGACCCCCCACGCCAGCAGCGATTTTCTCTCGCGCTTCACCAGCGAACAGCTCACGACCTACCTCGAGCACCTGCGCATGACCCAGCAGCCCCGCGGTGCGGCGTGGGTCCGCCGCCACAAAGGCCCGGCGGTGGTGGCGTATCGGCCGAGTGCGTGAGGCCGTCAATTCATTCTGGTGATCAAGCCTGCCTGGGACGAGGCGGGCTTTTCTGCGTTTTGATGAACCCGATTTGGCATCGTCAAGGGCTTGCGCCCTTGGGTTCTTGGTGGCACTCTGGTTGCGTTTGCGTCTGGCATGGCCATCAATGCGCTGCATTCTGCTTCCTCGGCGTTGTCCGCTCTCAACACGTCGCTCGACGTGACGGCGAACAACCTGGCGAACATGAACACCACCGGCTTCAAGGCCAGTCGCGCCAACTTTCAAGACCTGCTCTACATCGACAAGGCCCAACCCGGCACGACCAACGCCAATCAGGACGAGCGGCCCATCGGGCTGCAGGTCGGCCTGGGCGTCCGCGTGAGCGGCACACACCTGGACTTCACGCAAGGCGCCGCTCAATACACGGGCCGTCCGCTCGACATCATGATCGAAGGCGAAGGCTTCTTTGAAGTCGCCGTCGAAGACAGCGTTGCAGAATCAGGCACCGCCTACACGCGTGCCGGCAACCTGTCGCTCAATAGCGAAGGCGAACTGGTGCTGGCCAACGACCAAGGCCGCCGACTGCAGCCCATCATTCAGATTCCGCCTGATGCCACGGACATCTCCATCGGTGCCGACGGCATCGTGAGCGTGCTGGTGGAAGGTGACACCGAGCCGCAGGAAGTCGGCCAGCTCAACCTCAGCACATTCATCAATCCCGCCGGCTTGATGCAGAAGGGCGAGAACATCTTCGCCGCGACCGACGCGAGCGGGCCACCCAACAGCGGCACACCCGGAGCCGATGGCCGCGGACGCATCAAGCAAAATTTCCTCGAGAACAGCAATGTCGATCCGACGCGCGAGCTGATCGAACTCATCCGCACGCAGCGCGCGTTTGAAATGAACAGCCAGAGCATCCGCAGCGCGGACGAAAGTCTCCGCACGATCTCGCAGCTTCGCCGGTAACGCACGTGTGAGCACCTGACGCATGAAGGCCGGATTCTCGCACATTTTCGCAGTTCTCGCGTTCCTCGCCGCAGCGTGTGTCGCAGCGGCACAAGACGCGGTGCGCCTCAAGCCCGCCGTCACGATCACGAGCGAGCAGCGCATCACGCTGGCGGATGTCGCGCACATCGAAGGCTCGCAGGCAGCCGAGCTTCGCGCAATCGTGCTGCGCGAACAGGCACAGGTCGGCTCGACGATCTCTCTCGCCGACATTCGGGCCGCGATCAAGTCAGCAAAAAGCGTGAACGGCGGCCGAGTGGCACTCTCGGGCGGCGATGTATCACTCGTCGCGCCAGTCGCGACGACGCCTGCGGCGCCGCGCGTCACGCAACCCACACACTCAACCACGAACGCGGCAACCGTTCTGCGCGTGCGTGATGCGCTACCCGAGTTCCTCGCACACACCTACGGCGTGGCGTTGAACGAACTGCAGGTGACGTTTACCGACTCAGACGCGGAGAAGCTCGCGACGCCGCTCGACAATCGCACATACACGTTCGCGCCGCAAGGCACGAGCGATCGGCCGCCTGTGCATGTGCGCGTGTACGACGGCGACACATTGGTCGCAGCCTTCACCACACGCGTGGGCGTGATGGTGCAGCGCGAGGTTGTTCTCGCAAAGGCTGACATTTCTCGCGGCACGCCGCTGGATGCCGCGACGACCACGCGTGAGAAGCGATGGATGCCGCTTGCAAGCAACTCGGCTCGTCCCGATGAAGTCGCAGGACGCATCGCACGATCAACCATTCGTGCAGGCAGCGTGATTGAGCTTCGCAACACAGATGATGCCATCGCGGTACGCAAGGGCGACCTCGTCGCGGTTGATTGCATCTCGGGCGGCATCGTGCTGCGATCCCAGATGCGAGCAAAGGCCAACGGACGCGTGGGCGAGTTTGTGGAATTCACGCCGACGACACCCAGCCGGGGCGATCGAGCGCAGAAGAGAGCAGGCAGCTCGACAGAACGTGCGCAGATCAAGACGATTCGTGCGCGAATCGCCGGGCCGGGACGCGCGGTCGTCGTGACGACAGCGCTTGGGGATGAATCGGCAAGCCAGTTGCGAGAGCAGGACCAGTCGGACGCGCGGAGCGTGCCCGCAGACGCAGGCACGGACGCCGCAGCGACATCGACGACAGGCGACAGGCCCGGACAGCGCACGATTGTGCTCCCGGTGTATCCGTCGCCTGCCAGCAAGGGCGAGGAATCGCGTCCATGAAGCATCGCATCAGCTTGGTTTGTGCAGCGTGTGGACTTTCGCTTGCGCTGAGCGCGGGCGTGCATGCGCAGTCGCTGCTTCGTGCCGAGCCCGAGAAGCCGCCGGCGGATGCGAAGACCAAGGTTGATCCCGCAGAAAGTCTGCAGGGTTACAGCTTGACGCTGGTGCAAGCGCCGGAGCCTCGACAGTTTCGCGTGCATGACACGGTGACGATTCTCATTCAGGAACAAAGTCGGCAGAGCAGCAGCGCGAAGCTGGACACCAAGACCGACGCGAAGCTGGACGCGGGGCTGGATCAACTGCCTGATCTCATCAAACTACTCGAATTGCGGCTGGAAGAGGGTGATCGCACGAGCCTCGCGGGCGTGAAGGCGGATGCGAAACGCAACTTCAAGGGCGACGGCAAATACGAACGCAGCGAGAGCATGACCGATCGCATTCAAGCGACGATCATCGATGTCAAGCCCAACGGCACCATCGTGCTTGAAGCTCGACGCAGCATGACGAAGGACAATCAGACACAGACCGTCGTTGTCAGCGGCATCGCGCGGCAGGAAGACATCACCACGGGCAACAGCATTCTGTCCTCGCAGCTTGCGGAGCTGACGGTGAAAGTGGAAAGCGAAGGCGACGTGGATGACGCCGCGAAGAAGGGCTGGCTGACGCGCGTGTTTGAGACGGTCTTCGCGTTCTGAGCCGCTCGCGCCACTCGGCACGCCCGTTGCGACGGTGTGACGCATGCGACGCTCATTCTCCATCGTGCTCGCGATTTGTGCGCTCGCTGCGCACGCCATGCTGCCAGGCGCGGCTTCTGCGACCAGCGTGAAAGACCTGACCCGCATGGAAGGTCAGGGTGAGAGCGTGCTGCGCGGCATTGGGCTGGTGGTGGGCCTTGATAAAACCGGCGACTCGACGAAGGACCTGCAAATTGCTCGGCCTTTGATCGCACTTTTGCAGAACAATGGCCAGGGTGTGGGGCTGCCGGAAGAGTTCACCAAGAGCAAGATCGAGGGCAAAGCGATTGCCCTGGTAAGCGTGACGTGCATCATTCCGCGCGGCGGCGCGTTGACGGATGACAAGCTGGATGTTCGCGTCAGCGTGCTGAACTCCGCGACGAGTCTGGAGCGCGGCGAGCTGTATCTGACGCCATTGCAGGGGCCGCTCAAGGGACAGCCAGTCTTTGCGATGGCGCAGGGGCCGATTGAGCTTGACAGCGAGACCAATCGCACGTCGGCGCGTGTGCGGGGTGGAGCGAGGATCATTCGCGATATCCCGGCGCCAAAGGTTGAAGACACGTTTGAACTCGTGATCGAGCCGCCATTTGCAGGTTGGAACAGTGCGGCGATGATCGCCGAGAGCATTCAGAGCACGGTTGCGCCGCTGGGCCGAGCGACGGTGAGCATGCCCAAGCTGGCGCGCGTGCTGGATGAGCGGCGTATCGCGATCACGATTCCGCCTGATGAGCGCGCGGACAAGGCTGCGTTTCTGGCGGATGTGCTGGGCACGGAGATTCGCACGGAGCTGCTCGATCTGCCGGCGCAGGTGATTGTGAATGAGCGGACGGGCGCAATCATTGTGACAGGCGACGTGCAGATCAGTCCGGTGGCGATCACCCACAAAGACTTGACGATCACGACGACGGTGCCCGCTCCGGTCCCCACGCCAGCGAATCCGCAGATTCGCACAAATCGCTGGGCGGATATGACGACGGGCGCGTCGCCTCGCGAAACGGCACGATTGGCCGACCTGCTCGCGGCGTTCAAGAACTTGGACATTCCGGTGCCGGATCAGATCAGCATTTTGCAGATGCTGCACAAAACCGGCAAATTGCACGCGAAACTGATTGTGGATTGACGCATGCTCGACTTCACCAGCGACATTTCGCGATCGCAGCGCGGCACGCAGATCAGCGCGATGCTGAGTGACATCTCCGCGCGCGACCAGCAGCGCAACAGCGAGCGCGAAACGTTTGCAACAACGTTCAATCGCGCGAAGCGAGAGGGACCGACCACGCCACAGCGCGAAGCACGCGACGCGGCGGAAGGACTGGTCTCGATGGCGTTGCTGCAGCCGGTGTTGAAGCAGATGCGCGAGGCGAACAACGCGCCCGCGCCGTTCGGCCCCGGGCAAGGCGAAAAGACGATGCGCGCGATGCTCGATCAGGCGTGGGCCGACAACATCGTGAAGACGGGCAACTGGTCGCTGGTGGACCGCATTGAAGAGCGGATGCTGGAACGGTTGGGCAAAGGCACACCCAAGGCGCAGGGGCCGCTTGCGACCTCGCTTGCAACCACGCCTGCAGCGGCGGTGACAACGTTGCAGAGTGAGAACGTGGTACGCACGGACATCTCGCGGCGCGAGAAACCGATAACGTCGATGGAAGCGATTTCGCCCGCGCGAGCGACGTCGCTGCGATGATGCGAGTGTCATGACGAAGCAGGGGCAACGAGGATCACATGCACAGCACTTTGGACAATCGATCGGCGGCGAACTCGCTCACCTCGGCGGGGGCGTGTGAGCGATTACGCGAGATTTTGGCCGATTTTCTCGTGATGTATGAGCGGCTGGAGTCCATCGTGCTCGCGCATCGCGAGGCGATTCGTCGTGCGGATACGGCTGCGATGCAGGTGGCGATTGATCGGCATGCGGCGACGCTGCGCGAGATGAGCGGGCTGGAGATGCGACGCTGCGAGCTGGTCGCGATATGCGTCGCGAGCTTTCCCGTGCTCGCTGGGCGCAAGGCACATGCGGTGACGCTCACGCAACTCGCGGAGATTTGCCCGCAGGCCGATCGTGCGGAGATCATCGCGATTGCGAATGAACTCAAGACGCGCGTCGCGCGGGTGCGGGATGTGACGCAGAGCTTGCGCAGCGCGACGGCGACATTGCTCGCCCACATGGAGGGGCTGATGCGGCACGTCGGTCGGCAGCTTTCGCACGCGGGCACGTACAGCAGCCGAGGCGTGGTGGAGCCGGCGTTGGTCGTCTCGGCGGTTGATCTGCGGAGCTGAGTGCGTGCGCAGTTGCGGCGCGGCGAGTGAGCGAACTTGCGCTGCGGCGCGTGGCCCGCGATTTGCGACGAACTGAGCATGAGCCTCACGCAGTCGATCAACATCGGTCGGACCGCGCTCAACGCGAGCCAGATCGGGATTCAGGTCGCAGGCAACAACATGGCCAACGCGACCACGCCCGGCTATAGCCGGCAGATCGCGCGGATGTCGCCGCTGCGGGGCGGCAGCTATGTGCCACAGGTGTCGATCGGCGCGGGCGTGCAGATCACGGGCATTCAGCGGCAGATTGACGAAGCGCTGCAATCGCGTCTGTGGCAGACCACCAGCGATCAGGGGGCCGCGGATGCGATGCTCAATTTGTACTCTTCGATTGAAGGCATTCTGGGTGAGCTGGGCGACAACGATCTTTCGAGCGAAATGTCGGCGTTTTTCGCAAGTTGGAGCGAACGCGCCAACCAGACGCGCAGCAGCGGCAGCGTGGTGCAGCAGGGCGAGAAGCTCGCGAACTTCATTCGGCGCGTGCGGACTGATCTCTCGGCGACTGCAACGCAGGCGGAGCGTGAACTGGGCGGCAGCGTGGTGCAGGCCAACGAACTGCTGAGTCAGATCGCGACGCTCAACGGCGCGATCAGCGATGCGGAGATCGGCAACCAGCCGGCCAATGTGCTGCGCGATCAACGCGATGAACTCATCACGCAGCTCTCGGCGCTCATGCCGGTCACGGTGGTTGATCGCGGGCGCGAGGGCACGGATGTGCTGGTGGGCAGCGTGCCGGTGGTGCTGGGGTCGCAAAGTCGCGGGCTGGAGGTCAGTCGCTTTACTGACAATGACGGCAATCTGCAACTGAGTATCTCGACAAAGGTGGACGGCTCGCGCTTGAGCGTGGAATCTGGACGCATCGGCGCACTGCTGGCGGCGCAGGGCGGCGTCGTTGGCGACATCATCGAGAAGCTTGATGATGTGACGAGTCAACTGATCTGGGAAGTGAACAAGCTGCACGCGACGGGCACGACGAGCGCGGGTTACTCGCGGCTGGGCGGCCAACTGCGACTGAGCAGCGCGGATCGCTCGGTGGCGATGAATGATCCGACGAACGAAGCGTTCTCGCAACTGCCGTTCAAGCCCGTGAACGGCGGCTTCATGGTGCGTGTGACGCACAGCAGCGGCGCGACGACCGAGACGCGCATCGACGTCGACCTGGACGGCCGCGACAACACCGGCGCGAGTGGCTTTGATGACGACACGACCATGGATGACATCGTCGCCGCGCTGGATGCGGTGGATGGCATCAAGGCGAGCTACAACGCGAGCGGGCAACTGGAAGTGACGGCGGAAGACGGCTTCACGTTCAACTTTCAGGACGATTCATCGAATCTGCTGGCGGCGGTTGGCGTGAATGCGTTCTACACGGGCACCGATGCGAGCGACATTCGCGTGCGCAGCGAGTTGCAGGGCAATCCGAACTTGCTGGCGGCGGGGCGCATCGTGAACAAGACGCTGGTTGAGAACGGCACAGCGCTCGCGCTGGCGCAGTTGCAGGACAAGTCACTGGACGCGCTGGGCGGGCGCAGTCTCGCCGGGCTGTGGCGCGACACGGTGCAGCAGACGGCGGCGGGCGTGGCGGACAAGCGCAGCGCGGCGGAAGCTGCGGGCACGGTGCGCGAGTCGCTGCTGAGCCAGGTCGCGGCGGTGAGCGGCGTGAGCATTGACGAAGAGTCGATCAATCTCCTGCAGTATCAGCGGATGTATCAAGGTGCGGCGCGGCTCATCAGCGTGGCGGATGAGATGACGCAGACGTTGATCAGTCTGATCTAGTGAACGGGCAGTGAGCTCTTGCAGGAACTGCGGGAGCAATCACGTTTCGCGGAGTGAAGCATGACATCGATTCCTCCCAATCTGACGCGGATGCCCAACATTCTCTCCACGCGCCTTGCGCTGGGGAATCTCAATCGCACGGGCGTGGACATTCTGCGCGTACAGAATCAGCTCGCGACAGGCCGCTCGATTCTGAGCGCGAGCGACGACATCGTGAAGTCGGCGACGATCGGCGTGCTGGATGATCGGCTGGAGCGCAGCACGCAGTTGCAGCGCAACTACCAGCATGCGACGGCGAGCTTGAACGTACTCGACAATCTGTTCAATGAAGCAAGCGATACGACGCTGGAAGCACGCGACATCGCGAGCGAGCAGGCGAACTTGACAGCGTCTCCCAGCGAGCGCGAGAGTCAGGCGACGGTGGTTGATCAGATGCTGCGCGCCATGACGAGCATCGCGAATCGCCAGGGTGTCGCGGGCTATCTGCTTGGCGGCTCAACGACGACAATTCAGCCGGTGCAGGATTACCTGGGGTATTTCCGCTACATGGGGCAGGGCAGCGGGCTCACGACGGATCTTGATTCCGCGGCGAGTGTGCCCATCACGCTGGGCGAGACCATGATCGCGGGGCGCACGAGCCGAGTGAAGGGGAGCGTGAATTTGCAGCCGCAACTGACGGGTGACACGCGTTTGAGCGATGTTCGCGGCGCGCAGGGGCTGGGCGTGCGACTGAGCCCGCTGGAGTTCAGCTTCAACGGCGGGCCGCGTGTGCGCATCGAGCTTGGCGACGCCGACACGATGCAGGATGTAGCTGATGCGATTGAAGTCGCGATTCGCGATTACGAGGCGGAGCAAGGTGTCACGGTGCTGGGCGCGGGCGGCGTGAGCATCGCGGGTGAGGCGTTGCGGCTGGACGTCGCGACGGGTTCGCCTGCGCCGGCCTTGAACTTCTTTGAACTGGGCAATGGCACGGTGGCGCGCGATCTGGGATTGGTCACGACGCCCGCTCGCACGTTCACATCCGCCGCGACTGATGGCGAAGATCTTTCGCCCGCGCTCACGCTGCGGACGCCGGTCAGTGCGCTGGCGGGCATCACCGGTCCCTTGGGGAGCATTCGCGTCACGAATGCGGGACGCACGGCGGTGGTTGATCTGTCGCAGGCCCAGACCATCGAAGATATCAAGAACGCGATTGAGCGGACCAATCTG
>DATGWV010000357.1:0-9767 GCA_035299305.1 Phycisphaerales bacterium
CCCTGAAGCACGAACTCGACGCCGGTGCCCACACCGACACCGGCTCGCAAATCGCCGAGCACGTGACCGACGCCCTCGACGTGGACACGGGCGACGCCACGCCGCTGCTGCGTCCCAAGCACGTCATCATCGCCGGCTTCGGTCCCGTGGGCCGCGCCCTCGCCGATCGCTTTGCGATTCAAAACGTTCACTTCACCGTCGTCGAGCTCAACGCCAGCACCGTCAAGCGTCAAGCCTTGCTGGGTCGCAAAGTCGTCTACGGCGACATCACCAACCGCGAAGTACTCGAGCAAGCCGGCATTCACCACGCCGACGCCATCATCCTCACGATTCCTGACGACGAAGCAACGCTGCGTGCCTGCCACGCCATCCGCGAACTCGCGCCGCACGTCTTCATCGCGGCTCGCACCAACTTCCTCAGCGGCAAGTTCACCGCCATGGCCCTCGGCGCAGACGTGGTCACCGTGGAAGAAGTCGCCACCGCCCTCGCGATGGAACATGAAGTGCTCGAAGGACTCGCCAAATACCTCGCCAGTCGCACGCCCCGCCGCGACCATACGTGACCGCCGCGAAAATGCACGTCATTTGCGAGCCGATTTGCTCAGCCGCACGACTTCGCGGTAGTTCTCGCGGAAGAAATTCGTGTACGCAATCTCCAGCCGCGCCTGCGTCTGCGGGTTTCGCCACGTATCACGAATCGCCCGGAAGTTGCTCGCCGTGAACGCGAGTTCCTTGCCGTCCTTCGTGGGCGTCGAAGGGAATGCGTAGAACGCCGCTTCCATCTTCGTCAGCGTCTCTTTCGGAAACGTCGTATCCGCACGTGCGTTGCAAATCGCCCGCCACGCCGCCCGCTGGTCGTCCGTCACATCGATCGAGAACGCCCCCATCATCACGCCAATCGCCGCACGCCAGTTCGCGGGCCGATGCGCCGCGGCGATCTCAAAGGGATTGACCTTGTCGATGAAGTTGTTCGCCGCCGGATGGCGATACATCGCCTCGCGCACAGGCATGCGCCGCAGCTCATACCGCCGCGGCCCCATCTTCTCGCCATTCTCGCCAATCGGATTGTCCTTGCTCAGCGGATTGCGATCGCTTGGCAGTTGCCACAACACCTGCGCCTCATCCGTCAAACAGAACTCGATAAACCGCCGCGCCAACTCCGGATCAGGCCCGCTGCGCAGTACGCTCGCCGGATCAGCGTCGATGTACGCCGCCCCTTCCGGATCGACATACCCCACGCGTGCCGTCGCCGGGTCCTGACCTTCCGCGAGCACGAACTGAGCCTGCCCGCGACCATAAAAATCAATCGCAAGCCCCGCCGCGCCTTCGCCAGCAGAGATATCCACGGGCGGCTTCGTCGCCGCCGCCGTGTACGTACGCGCATTCGCGCTCATCTCCTGCAGCAGCTTCCACGCCCGCGCAAAAGCCGCATCCACGCTCTGCATGCGCTCACTCGACAAGCTGCGTTCCCAAGGCGTGCGGTCCTTCGCTTCCTTGTCAAACGCCGCCGACAGCTCATCAAACCAGCCCTCGCGCTGCGCCGTGTTCCACAACTCCGCGTTCAAGATCGCATCAATCGCCGTCGTGATCGAACCCGACTGCCGCGGGTCCGCGAGAATCAGCAACCCCTGCAGCTTCGGATGCGTGAGATCAGCAAAGCCTTTGGGCTCAGCCAGTCCCTGCTCCCGAAAAATGTCGCGGTTGTACACGATGCCAAACGCCGACAGCGCGGTGCCGATCCAGTATTGCTGCGGGTCGTACAACTGCTGCGACCCGATGATGTTCTGCCGCCCCTTTGCATCAGCCGGAAACCACTTCGTCCGCAGATCATCATCGCTTAGCCCTGCTGGCATGCTCATCCGCAGCGGCGCATCGCGCATCACCTTGCTCAGATCAATCCGCGTTTTGATGGTCTGCGTATCCGGCTCATCAAACTTCTGCACCACACTCACGCCATCGACAAACGCCTCCGCCGGGATGCGCGCCGTAAACGCGACCTCACCCGCCATCAACTGCAACTCAAGATTCCGCGCCTGCATCAAATCCGCCACGCTCTGCGACTTGCTCACCTTCGACAGCAGTACCTCTTCCACGCCCCGATTCGTAAACGGATTGAACGTCACGCCCGCCGTCGACGGAATCTTCAGCCGTCCATGATCAAACGTCCCGCCGCCGAACATCATGTCGAACGGCATGCTTCTCAATGGAATGTCATTGTCCAGCGAGAGGTCCTTCGCCAGCAGCCGTTGCGGCTCCTTCTTGCGAATTTCCTCAATCACTTCCTTGCCCTTGGCCGCATATTGCGCGCTCAGGACCTTCAAAATCTCCGTCGTCCCGCCGGGGGTGCGCCAGTCAATGTGCGCCGGCTCGCCGTAATGCTTGCGGTGCCACGCGTCAAATGCCTCACCAAATTCCGATCGAATCTGTGGCACGTGCGGCGTCACCACCACAATGCTCCGCGCCCCTTCCGGCACGCTCGCCGCAGGCGAGGCCACCTTCAGCGCCAGCGGCACGCCCAGCACAATCAGAAACGCAAGCGCAATCAGCACACGAGACAGCATGCGGCAGGGTAGAAGTCACAACCGCCTTCAGCGCATGCTCGCAATCCGTTCGCGCCACGCTGGAAATCGCGCACGCCACGCATGCAGCACGCTCGCATCAATCGCCGCGCTCAGCACGCACGGCTGCTCGCCCCCTTCCGCCAGCACCTCGCCCGCAGGCGAAATAATCAGGCTCCCGCCCCCGTAGTGCAGCCCTGCGGTGCCGTCCGATTTCACCGGATCATCACCCGTGCGATTCACTCCAAGCACAAACGCCTGATTCTCAATCGCCCGTGCAATGAGCAGCGCCCGCCAATGCGCCGCGCGCACGCTGGGCCAGCACGCACCCAGCGCGATCATCTCCGCGCCAGCCTTGAGCCCCCGCCCAAACAACTCCGCAAATCGCAAGTCATAGCACACCGCCGGCATCACGCGCAGACCAGCGGCCTCCCACGAATACAACTCCACGCTCTGCCCCGCCTCAAACCGCTCATGCTCACCGCTGGGCGTAAACAGATGCTGCTTCGCGTACTCCGCCAGCACGCGCTGCCCCGGCGCAGCCGCCGTCATGACATTCCGCGCCACGCACTTGTGACACGGCGCCACCGTCCGCCCGCCTTGCACAATCACCCCAAGGTCATCCGCCAGTTCGAGCAGAAACGCGAGGGTCGCACCCGATTTGTCATTCGTCCGCTCGATGTTGAAGGAAAAGCCAGTATCAAACATCTCTGGGAGCAACACAAAATCGCCCGCGTGCACGTCCGCCTTGTCCAGCAGTTGCCGCACCTGTTCGTGGTTGGCACCTGCATCCTCCCAGCGAATGGAAAACTGCACAAGATGCGCATGCGGCAGGCGTTGGGGCATGGAGGAAATCCTTGTACGCGACACACTTACAAAACCAACGCAAACTATGGCCCTCGCCGCGTGAAACTGTCGAAATCGCCATCCGTCTCACATCGAACCAAGGCCACTGACCGAAACGTAGCGGCCCCCAACCCGAAGAACCAACTCCGCAGAAACAACCCCCTCACCGCCTGCACGGACGCAGGCTCGCACCCCGTGGGAAGGATCACCCGTGGCATCCGCATTGGCCCCCGTCCTGCCTCGCTCGCAGGACGCTACCGACGACTCGGCGAACAACACACCACCTGATGACGCCTCCATGGTCACCTTCACCCCTCCAACCTCGTCCCGCCCTCGGCGTGGCTTGCCCCTTCTGCTGGCCAGCCGCTCGCCCCGGCGGCGCGCGTTGCTGAGTGAAGCCGGCTTCGACCACGTCGCCGAACACCCCGGCTTTGAGGACGGCATCCTCACGCCCGGACAGGTATCGCCCCGCCAATGGGTCGCCGCCCTCGCCTCGCTCAAAGCCTTTGCTGGCGCGAATCTCCCGAGCGCCCGCGACGCCGGCGGCCGCATCGTCCTGGGTGCCGATACTGCGTGCCTCCTCGATGGCCAGCTCGTGGGCACCCCCACCACCGCCGATGAAGCCGAGTCCATGATCCGCTCGTTCATGAACACCCAGCACGACGTGCTGACCGGCGTCGCCATCGTCGATCTCCGGGGCTGGACGGGCGACCCTGCTTTCGTCCCGGCGCGGCGCCGTCGCGTGCTCGTTGACGTCGCCAAAGTGCGCATGGGCACGCTCGATGACCGCGAACTGCGCAGCTACATCGACAGCGGCAACTGGCAAGGCAAAGCGGGCGGCTACAACCTCTCCGAACGCCTCGCCGCCGGCTGGCCGCTCGAGTTTGAAGGCGACCGGACAACCATCATGGGCCTGCCCATGAACCGCCTCACCAACCTGCTCGAAGAAATGGCGACCGCCTCCTGACTCTGCCGATGCTTGCTGCATGTCCACGCTCGCGACCATGCTGATCTCCGCCGCTGCGCTGCCCGCTGACGCAGCAGCGACTGGCGACACGCCATCCGCGATCGCGCCTGCATGGGCCGTCATCCCGCTCGCCTTCGTCACGCTGGTCGCCGTCGCCGTCCACTGGATCGCGCTGGGTCAGGCCGACATGCCGCGCTGGCGCAAGAGCATCCGCACCGCCAATGGCCTGGTGATGATGGTCACCATCCCGATTCTCGCGTACGGCTTCTGCATCGTCAGTCCGCAGCAGCAGCGTCAGTTCGTCATCACCTGGATTCTCGCGACCGGCCTCATGTCGCTGGTCATGTTGCTCGCCCTCGCTGATGTTCTCTACTCCAGCATCACGCTCTGGCGCACGCGCCGCACCATGTTGCGGCAAGCCCGCAAAGCCCGCATGTTGCTGCTGGAACGCGACGCGCAGGCCCCCAACGCTTCGGCGTCATGACAGCCCAGCCCACAACTCCCGCGCTGGCTCGCCAGTCGCGCCCGCCTGTCAGCGGCCCGCTGGGAGGCGCGATGGCCTGGGTCTATGGCAAAGTCATCGCCCATCGCAACGACAACTTTGATCGCGGCAAAGGAGTCGTCACGTTTGATCGCCCTGTCATCAGCGTCGGCAATCTCTCCGTGGGCGGCACTGGCAAAACGCCCTTCACCATGTGGCTGCTGCATCTGCTGCGTCGCGAAGGCTTCTGGCCCTGCGTCGCCATGCGCGGCTACGGCATGCCCAAAGGCCGAGGCCTCGAAAGCGATGAAGCCCGCGAATACGCCGACACCTTTAGCGATCTGCCCATCGTCGCCCAGCCCGACCGCACGCAAGGCCTGCTCGAACTCTTCAGCGACGAGTTTGAGCATACCAAGTCCGAAGAAGAAAGCTACGAGCCCGTCCCCTCGCGCAAACCCACCGATGTCGTCGTCCTCGACGATGGCTTCCAGCATCGCCAGATCGCACGCCAACTCGACATCGTGCTCATCGATGCCACGCGTGAGCCCTTTCAAGATCGCCTGCTTCCCGCAGGATTTCTGCGCGAGTCGCCCGCCTCTCTCGCCCGCGCACACGCCGTGGTGCTCACGCACGCCGAAGCCGTGCCCGCGCATGAGTTGACCAAACTCGCCGCACGCGTGCAGTCACTGTCCAAGCGTCTCGTCGTTGCGAGTTGCAAACACCACTGGTCACACCTGCGCCGCAGCGTCGCCAGTGGCCAAGCCGATGAACAACTCCCAGTCACCTGGCTGCGCGACAAGAAAGTCCTCGCCGTCTGCGCCATCGGCAATCCCGACGCTTTCATTCGCAGCGTGCAGGAACACGCCGCCAGCATCACTGATTCCATCGTGCTCAGCGACCACGATCCCTACGAACCCGCGACTGTGCAGCGCATCATCAACGCCTCCCGCCTCACTGGCGCGCAGGCCATCGTCTGCACACAAAAAGACTGGAGCAAGCTCGCCCGCGTCCCCGCATCCGCATGGGTCTGCCCCGTCGTGCGGCCACGCCTCGAAGTCCAGCTCATCGCAGGCGAAGATGCCCTGCGCCCGCTCATCCTTGGCGCAGCCGCCAACGAAAAACTCTAAACATCGCCCATTACAACGCATCCACCAACCCGTGCGATGCCTGAAACTCGCGATACCACCCTTTGAACGCTTCCGGCAGCACCGGAATGTTGCGTCCATTTAGCGCATCGTGCTCGCCCCGCACACACGCCATCACAATCTCAGCCACACGCCCGGGCTCCAGCGTCTGCTCGCGCGAGATCATCGCCTCATCAAACGCCGCCCGCAGCATGGGCGTCTCCACAGCGCCCGGCGCCAGCGCAAACGCGCGCACGCCAATCGCGGCCCCTTCCTTCGCCACGCTCGCCGCCATGATGCTCGCCGCAGCTTTGCTCCCCGCGTACGCAAAGAAACCCGGAAACGGATCGATGCTCGCCATGCTGGAGATCGTGATCACGCACCCGCCCACACCTGTTGCCACGTGCTGCGACGCAAAAGTACCCCACGCCTCGCGCGTCATCCACGCCGGCGCGAACGTGTTCACACGGTACATCGTTTCGAGCAGTTCATCACTCGTCTGCGGAATGCTCGCCACCTGCCCCAGCCCCGCGTTGTGCACCAGCACATCCAGCCTGCCCAGCTTCGCGACGCACGCCTGCACCGCTGCCCGAGCCTTTGCCGCATCACCAATGTCCGCCGTATGCACGAGCGAAGCCCCCGCGAGCATCCCCGCCGTCTCATGCAGCAGCGATTCCCGCCGGCCCACCAGCGCAACCTGATACCCCGCGTGCGAGAGCGCGATCGCAATCGCTCGACCAATGCCCGAGCCAGCGCCCGTGACCAAAGAGACGCGTGAAAGTGTCATGCAGCAGGGTACTGCACGAACACGCGCACGCGGGCTGCCTTCGGAAGGTGCGGCAGCGTTCTCAGAGGAAACAAGCGCTGGCTCGGTTTGTCAGAAACACAAGTTGTATCGAATCACCACCGCTCAGCAGTCAGGGTCTGACTGATAGCACGTGATGAAGCCCACGATGTCCTGCACGTCCGTGTCGCCGTCGCCGTCAAAATCGGCGTTCCCGGCCTGGTACGCGGTCATGAACGCGGTGATGTCGGCCTGTGAGCGGTCGCCATCATCGTTCCAATCACACGGGCATCCCGACTGGCACGAGCCCGGATAGCAGCGCGAGTTCGCGCCGCCCCACGTGCCCTGCACCTCGTTGCAGCCCGCCTGCGTACGAATCTGGCAGACGGTCTCGCCCTTGTCTTCAAAGCAGCACGAACCGCGCGGCGCGGGCGGCTGCGGGCAAGGCGTTTCGCACGTGGTGTTCACGCCGCGGAACAGACCGCCGGCCTGCGCACAAGCCGCGAGCGTGCGAATACCACACGTGATCGTGCCGTCTTCGCCGCGCACGCAGCACGCGCCGCTGGGAGGCGTGGGCTGCGGGCAACCATTGTCGCAGTTGGTGTTCGGACCGCGCCACACGCCTCGTGCTGTCCGGCAGTCAACCAGCGTCTTGATCTCACACGTGATCGCGCCCGCCGCATTGCGAATGCAGCATGCGCCCGTGGGAGCCGGCGCACACGTCGTGCTCGAGCACGTCGTGCCCGCGCCGCGCCACGCACCCTGCGCCTGCGTGCACTGCGCCTGCGTCAACACCTGGCAGGTCGTGCCAGCGGGATTGGTGATGCAGCACGCGCCAGTCACAACCGGCGTCGGACAGGGCGTCTCACAGTTTGTGCCCGGACCGCGCCACAGACCTTGCGCTTGCGCGCACGCCGCCTGCGTCAGCACCTGACACGTCACCGCGCCATTCGCGCGAATGCAGCAGCCGCCCGTGGGCGTGGGCTGCGGGCACGTCGTCGGACCGCACACCGTGTTCGCGCCGCGCCACGTCCCCTGCTCACGCGTGCACTGCGCTTCCGTGAACAACTGGCAGAACGTGCCGTTAGGACCAGTCAGGCAGCACGCACCGCGCGGCGCAACGCTCGGGCATGGCGTTTCGCAGTTGGTGCCCGCACCACGCCACACGCCTTGCGATTGATTGCACGCCGCCTGCGTCACGATCTGGCAAATCTCAGCGCCCGGCGGGCCCGAGCAGCACGCGCCCGTCGGAGCCGGCTGCGGGCAGATCGCGCCGTTGCAAATCGTGTTCGCCCCGCGCCACGTGCCTTGCTGCGCCGTGCAATCAGCTTCTGTCGCGAGGATGCACGACACGCCAGCGGGCGTCGTCACGCAACATGCGCCGCGCGGAGCCGGAGCCGGGCACACGTTCACGCCGCACACCGTGCCAGCGCCGCGCCACGTCCCTTGAATTTGCGCACACTGCGCTTCAGTCACGATTGCGCAGCCCAGCGGATTGCCGAAAATCGTCGAGCAGCATGCACCAGTCGGCGTCGGCTGCGGACACGGATCAGCACACGTCGTCCCCGCGCCGCGCCACACACCCTGCAACTGCGCGCAACCCGCTTGCGTGCGCGTCTCACACACCGTCGCGCCCGCAGGCGTGCGGAAACAGCAGCCGCCTGTCGGCGCCGGCGCGCACAGCGTCGTCGTGCAGGCCACGCCCACGCCGCGCCACGAGCCTTGTTGGGCCACGCAGTTAGTTTCAGTCGTTTGAATGCAAGTCACCGCGCCATTCGCCGTCACGCAGCACGCGCCCGTGGGCAGCGTGGTGGGACATGGCGTCGCGCACGTCGTGCCAGGCCCGCGAAAGAGCCCCTGCCGCGACACGCAGTCCTGCAGCGTCGTCACGACGCACTGCGTTTGTGTGCTGCCCGGCACGCGGTAACAACATCCGCCCAGGCCGGTGGTTTGGGCTTGCGCGCCCGTGGCGACCAGCGCCACGACGCCCGCCGCGATGCTTGTACAGCACGCGCGCAGCCACGACGATGAGAATCGACGCATACGAGGACCTCCTGATGCCTGCACATCGTGCAGGACAGCCTTCACTCCCACGAGCCACTTTCCTTCCTCCCCTGTGGCCCCGATCGCCGGAAGGACCTCTGACCGGACCAGTATCTCCGATATCTCCCCTGAACGCAAGCGCGAACCCGGCGGATATGCTGCGTATTCACAGTCTCTCCGCCGCCCACTCACGCAAGTTCCCGCGCTCGTGCGACGAACAAACGTCCGGTGTAACCCAGGCCCACGCAATCTCACGAAAGTTGTACAGATATGGGCAAACGCAACTCTTCCCCGCGCTCCTTCGCCGCTGCTCACAAATCATCCGGCAACGCCGCCCTCATCGCCGGCTGCGTCGCGCTCGCCATCGCTATCGCCTGCTCGCTCATGCTCGTCGCCGGACACATGCAGGCTGTCGCGCTCCCCGGCTGCGGCCCCGGCAGCCCCTGCGACCAAGCCGCCAAGAGCGTCTGGGGCAAAGTCCCCATCGCTGGCATCTCCACCGCCGCGCTGGGCGCAGCCTACTTCGCGGGCATGCTCACCTGGTGGCTCACCTCCCGTGGCGGCAAGACCATCCGCCTCGTCGCCACGCTGGGCGGCCTGCTCAGCCTCCTCTTCGTCGCCGTCATGTTCGCCGAAGGCTGGGCCTGCAAGTACTGCCTCGCCGCCCACGCTGGCAACCTCGTCTTCATCATCTGTACATGGCTCGCCGCAGGCCGCGATGCCTTCACCTTTGACAAACGCGGCGCGATCATGAGCATCGGCACCGCCGCCATCGCGCTGGGCGTCCTCGCCAGCATCGAGAGCAACCATCGCAAGAAGCAGGAAGCCCTCGCGAAAGCCGACGCCGCCAAGAGCGTCGAGGCCGTCAAGAGCGCTGCATCACAACCAACCCCCGCGCCCGTCGCGCAACCCTCTCCGCCAGTGCAGCCATCCCAGCCCCAGCCCGCCGCAGCCGCCACCAACA
>DATGWV010000358.1:0-3217 GCA_035299305.1 Phycisphaerales bacterium
CCCGCGTTGCCCATTCTTCGCCGGGTGCGGTCGTGGGTTTCATCGGCTGGTTGCAGATCAACGCGGCAATTTCCGGTTTCGCGCAACTTTCTCGCAAAAACCGTGCGTTTTTACCACGTCAGCACGATCTTGCCAAACTGCTCGCCCGCTTCCAGCCGCGAATATGCCTGCGTGCACTCCTCGGCCTTGAAGACCTTGTCAATCGCCGGCCGCAAGTGCCCCGCGCGATAGAGAGCGACCACTTCACGGAACTCATCGTTGCTGCCCATGGTGGTGCCCAGGATGCGCAACTGATTCCAGAAGAGCCGCGTCAAATCGCTGGTCGCATCGCCGCCGGTGGTTGCGCCAGGGCTCACATACGCGCCCCCGCGCGCCAGGCTCTTGATGCACGCCAGGTGCGTGGCTTTGCCGGTGCTGTCGTAGCACACGTCCACGCCGCGCTTGTCGCTCCATGCGCGCACGTCCTTGCTCCAGTCCTGGCCATTGTCCAGCACGCACAAGTCCGCGCCCAGTTTCTTGGCGGCGTCGAGCTTCCACTGGTGCCGACTCGTGACGGCAGTGGGGCAGCCCATCCATTTTGCAATCGCCAGCGCACTGGTGGCGACCCCGCCGCCGATGCCAGTGATGAGCACGCGCTGGCCCGGGCGAATCTGCGCCTTGGTCACCAGCCCGCTGTACGCCGTGAGTGCGCACAAACCAAACGCTGCGGCCTCCGCCGGGTCTTGATCATCGCGCACCAGCGCGCAGTTGGCGGCGGGCGCATGAAACCGCTCGCGGAACATGCCGTTGTGATGTTCGCCGATCAGTTCGTAGTTGGGCGCGAGCGTGCGGTTGGTCGGGTCGCTGGGCGAGATGCGCTCGGGCACGATGCACGCCGCGTTGACGATGACGCGCTTGCCGATGAAGCTCTCGCTCACGCCGCTGCCGACTTTTTCGACCACGCCGCACGCATCGCAGCCGGTGATGCGCGGATAGCCGTCAATGCCCGGCAAGCCGCGACCGACCCACAGGTCCATGTGGTTGAATGCGCTGGCGAGGGTTTTGATCTGCAACTGGCCAGGGCCGACGTCGCCCAGCTCGGGCCAATCGGTCTGGAAAGCGATGTTGGGCGTGACGGGTGTGCCGCGACGGAGGAGGACGACTGCTCGCATGGCGGAGCGTACGAGTGTCCGTCGGCGTCGTGGCGGCTACCCTCCGCCCATGCCTCGTACCGAAAAGCAGCAACAGGACGGTCTGACCCTTGTCGAAGCCATCAACGAAGCGCTCGCGCAGGAGATGGAACGCGATGCACGCGTGGTCTGTCTGGGTGAAGACGTCGGCTTCAACGGCGGCGTTTTCCGCGTGACCGATGGCCTGCAAAAGCGATTTGGCAAGGATCGCGTGATCGATACGCCACTTGCTGAGTCGGGCATCATGGGCACCGCGATTGGCCTGGCCATCGGCGGCATGCGTCCCATTCCCGAGATTCAGTTTGAAGGCTTCCTGGGGCCGGCCCATGACCAGTTGGTCAATCACGCCGCACGCTTCCGCACGCGGACGCGCAGTGCGATCACGGTGCCGCTCACGGTGCGCGTGCCTTGGGGCGGCGGCATTCACGCGCCCGAACTGCACAGCGACAGCCCGGAAGCGATTTACTCGCACTTGCCCGGCATGAAGGTTGTCTGCCCGAGCACGCCCACTGATGCGAAGGGCCTGCTGCTCGCGGCGATTCGTGATCCTGACCCGGTGATTTTCTTTGAGCCCAAGCGCGTGTACCGCAGCTATCGCGAGCAGGTTCCCGAGGGCGATTACGAGATCGAGATCGGCAAGGCCAAGGTCGTGCAAGAAGGCACGGACCTGACGGTCATTACGTGGGGCGCGAATGTGTTCCAGTGTCTGGAAGCGCTCGACAAACTGCCCGAAGACATCAGCGTTGAGTTGATCGATCTGCGCACGATCAATCCGCTTGACACTGACGCGATCATTCAGAGCGTGCAGAAGACCGGCCGGTGCGTGGTGGTGCAGGAAGCCCCCAAGACGGCGGGCATGGCGAGCGAAATCGCGACGATCATCATGGAGCACTGCTTCCTGCACCTCAAATGCCCGGTGCAGCGCGTGTGCGGGTTTGACACGATGATGCCGTATTACAAACTGGAACTGGATTACCTGCCCGATGCGAAGCGCATTGTGGAGGCGATTGAGCAGACGATGGCGTATTGAGGTGGGAAGTACCGAAGTACCGAAGTACCGGAGAGACGGAGTACCGAAGGAAAGGCAATGAGCCGGTCGCGTTTGCGGCCGGTTTTTTTATTTGGGAGCCAGCGTGATGGTGACGTGGGTGGGGGTGGTGGTGAGGTGGTAGGTCTCGCCGGTTGTGCGGAGCGTGGCGGTGAGGCGCGTGGGTGTGCTTGCGACTGAGATGATGTCGCCTTGCTGCTCGCGGGTGACGTGGCCTCGGTTGTTTGAGATGGGGCCTTCGTAGGTGAGATAGATGCGGCGGTGGTCGGGCAGACGCTCGCATGGGAACTCGCCCGTGCGGAGCGGGGAGTTCACGCGAAGTGTGAGCAAAGGGGCGTCGGCGGCGGGCTCGAAGAGCCAGTCGTAGTGCCAGGTGCCGTCGGGCAGCGTGTGTTTGAGCACGACCCATTGCAGCATGGGCAACGGTAGTGGGACGGGGACGCGTGTCAGAGCTTGATTTGTTCGAAACTGATGAGCGGCAGGCGCGTGCTTTCTCTCGCGGGCTTGAAGGTGTCGAGCTTGGTGAGCTTGCCGAAGCTGAGGCCCGTGCGTTCTTCGATGAAGGCGATGGATTCCTGGAAGGTCTGGTAGCGACCGAAGACGAACTCTTTGTCGGGCAGCAGGTTTTCCTGCGACATCGTGTAGCCGCACGCGGCGAGTTTGCCCGTCGTGTCGTGGACGAACGCGATGACCTTCCAGAAACGGACGGGGACGCGCACGCCGAAGTACTCGGGGTCGAGGGTGAGTTTGTGTTGTTTGGCGAAGGCCGCAGTGAGCGGACCGGCGGGAATCTTGACGCCTTTGCGAGCGAGCTGTTCTTTGGCTTTGGCGTCGAAGATGGGGCCGGTGAAGACGCAGACGCGCATGTTGGCTTTGTCGGTGTTTTGCAGCACGTAGTCTTCGAGGCCCAGCCAGATGCCAGCGTTGAAGGGTTGGATTTGCGGGCAGGCGTTGGCGACGAAGAAGGTGTCGTCGTTGGCGTCTTTGGCGCGCGGGCCCC
>DATGWV010000359.1:0-10899 GCA_035299305.1 Phycisphaerales bacterium
CTGCAGGAAGCGGGTGTTGTCGCTGACGTATTGGACGGGCGTGTTGATTTCGTGGGCGATGCCGGCCGCGAGCTGGCCGATCGATTCGAGCTTCTGGGCCTGCGCGAGGCTGGCTTCGAGGGATTTGCGATCGGTGATGTCGGCGTAGATGCTGAGAACACCCACGACTTCGCCTGATTCGTCGCGCATGGGGACTTTGCTGGCGAGGTACTGACGATGCTTGCCGGCGACGACGCGGGTGAGTTCCATGCTGAGCAAAGCGCGGCCGGTGGCGATGACGATTGCGTCCTGCTGCTGATTGACGGCGGCTTCGTCAGCGTCGGTGTTCAGATCGGTTTCACACTTGCCTTCGATGTCTTTGGGTGAGGCAAGGCCCACCATGCCGGCGAAGGCGGTGTTGCAGCCGCGGTAGATGAGGTCGCGATCTTTCCATACGACGAAGTACGGGATGTGCGACATGACGTTGGTGAGCAGCTCTCGCTCGCGGTGCATTTCGTGCTGGGCTTCGACGAGCTCGCGGGTGCGGGCGAGAACGGCGGATTCGGTGCGTTCGCTTTCGAGAGCGTTGACTGCCTGGGCTTCGGAGGTTTCGCGAAGCTGGCGCATGCTGGCGAGGCAGGAGAAGGAGAGGACGCCCGCGCCGGCGGCGAGCCAGCCAGCGGATTCGATGGCTTTGAGTACGGGTGTGGTGTCACTGATGCCTGCAGCGATGAGGCTGCTGGTGCCCATGAGGGCTGCAGAGATAGCGACCAGGGGCCATTCGCGATACATCGCGAGAAGAGCGAGCGAGAAGCAGGCGTGCAACTGTGCGCCGGTGAGGTCGGCACCGGTTGAGATATAAGCGGCAGACGCGAGCGCTTGGCAGATGGTCACGATCCAGCGGGTGCTGGGCATGCCGGCCTTGAACTTGGCGGCGGCTGCGGCGCTGGCGAGCAGGCTGCCTGCGATGATCAGCGCGACGTGGCCCGTGAACATGAACATCGCGAAGCCGGCCACGGCTTGCGCGATCATCGCGTAGGCCATGACGCGATCGGTCTGGAGATACATCTCGGACCGATGGTGCACCAGCAGCCAGTGCGAGGCCTCTTTGGTTTCCTGTTGCAGTTCCACGCGAAGAGCCTCCCCGCTCTCGTTTGCGCCCGCCCCTGCCGATCTGTCGGCTGTGTTGTTCACGCCCCAACCTTGCCAAACATCGCCCGATGCATGAGGCGGCGGGATGGAAATCACGGGGTTTGCGAGTTTCGGGGCCGAGATATGTCGCGCAACAGCCGCATCTGGGCAGGTTTATCCAGTTTGCCAGCGGCGGGGCATGACCGAATTGGGGGGTGGGGCGGAATTTAGTGAGGGTGCCGGGGCATGAATGTCGCTCAGTGCGATAGAGGTGGGTGTTTGCTCGCTTCTTTCGGAGTTTGTGGTACATTGCTGGCGCGATGAGTAAGGGCATGGACAAGTTCGAAGTTCAAGATGTTCCCACCGTCATTGGTCCCGGCGCGGCGTGTCCGCTGGAGGGGCCTGGCACGGTCATTGGGCAGTACAAGCTGCTGCAGGTGATCGGCGAGGGGGGCTTTGGATTTGTGTACATGGCTCAGCAGAATGAGCCGGTGCGGCGGAAGGTTGCGCTCAAGATCGTCAAGCCTGGCATGGACACCAAGCAGGTGATCGGCCGGTTTGAAGTGGAGCGGCAGGCGCTGGCGATGATGGATCATCCCAACATCGCGAAGGTGTATGACGCAGGCGTGACGGCGACGGGTCGGCCTTACTTTGTGATGGAACTGGTGAAGGGCGTGCCCATCACCGAGTACTGCGATGACGCGAACCTGACGACGAAGGAGCGGCTGGAACTGTTCATGACGGTGTGTCATGCGATTCAGCATGCGCACATGAAGGGGATTGTGCACCGCGACCTGAAGCCCAGCAACGTGCTGGTGACGCTGCATGATGACAAGCCGGTGGTGAAGGTGATTGACTTCGGCATCGCGAAGGCGATGAACCAAGACTTGACGGACAAGACGGTGTTCACGGAGTTTCGGCAGTTCATCGGGACGCCTGAGTACATGAGTCCGGAGCAGGCGGCGATGAGCGGGCTGGATGTTGACACGCGCAGCGACACGTATTCGCTGGGCGTGATCTTGTATGAATTGATCGCGGGGGCGACGCCGTTTGATAGTGCGCGTTTGCGGGGCGCGAGTCTGGAAGAAATTCAGCGGGTGCTGAAGGAAGAGGAGCCGCCTCGGCCTTCAACGCGGCTGAGCCGAGCGGTCAAGGAACAGAAAGCGGCGACCAAGGCGGGAACGGCGAGCGGGGACGGTTCGACGAAGACGGGGACGCGGACGGCAGCGTTTATCGCGCGGCATCGGCGAACGGATGTGAACACGCTGCGGCAGCAGCTTGCGGGGGACCTGGACTGGATTGTGATGAAGTGCCTGGAGAAGGACCGGGCGCGGCGGTATGAGACGGTGTCGACGCTGGCGGAAGACCTGCGGCGATACCTGTCGCACGAGCCGATCGTGGCGCGGCCGCCGACGACGATGTACCGGGCACGAAAGTTCGCGCGGCGCAATCGCGGCGGACTGGCGATTGCGATCGGGGCGGCGTGCGCGCTGGTGCTGACGTTTGCCGGGCTGATTTATGGCCTGGCGGAAGCGCGGCATGAGCGTGACAAGACGGCGCAGCGCGAGACGGTGACGCGGGCGGAGATGCTGCTGGCGACGATGGACTCGGTGCGGCAGTACACGATCAAGAACGTGCGGCCTGCGCTCGAAGAGGCGAACGCGGGCTTTGGGTCGGGCGATGGCGCAGCGGCGCATGCGGCGATGGAATTGACGTCGGAACAGCGCGCGAAGTTGGATGATGAAAACTTCCGCAGCGAGATGGTGCCGGGCTTTTCGGCGATGCAGGTGGCGCGGCACTTCGCGGCGAATGAGAAGTACAAGCACTTTGTGTATCGCGAGGCGAGCCCGAATCCGACGAATCGGAGCAACAAGACTGATCCGTTTGAAGAGCAGCTTGTGGCGAAGTTTCAGGACAATCGCGAGACCAAGGAAGCCAGCGGGATCATTGATCGCAACGGCGTGCGCACGTTCTACATCGCGCGGCCGATGATTGTGGGCGATGCGCGGTGCTTGGATTGTCATACGACGCCTGAGAAGGCTCCGCGGCGGCAGGTGGAGCTGTATGGCAGCGAGGGCGGGTACAACTGGAAGCTGGGCGATGTCATCGCGACGCAGGTGGTTTATGTGCCGGTGAGCGAGGCGTTCAAGGCGGATGAGTCGCGCACAGTGACGGTGCTGGCGGCTCTCGCGGGAGCGTTTGTGGTGGTGGCGGCGGCGGCGATGTATCTGCTTCGCAAAGCGTGAGACGCGATTGTTGATGTCGCTGTAACCGCGCAGGGCCGCCGGTATCCTAGCGGGATGCACACATATCTGGTTACAGGCGGCAATCGCGGTATTGGTCTGGCGCTGGTTCGCGAGCTTGTCTCGCGCGGGCACAAGGTGATTGCGACGGTGCGCGAGCAAAGCAAGGTGGCGGAAGTCGCCAAACTGGGCGCGACGGTGCATGTGCTGGAGGCCGACAAGCCGGCGAGCATCGCGGCGCTGGCCGCCGCGCTGCGCGGTGTGCCGATTGATGTGCTGATCAACAACGCGGGCGTGAGCGATGAGGATCGGGCGATGGGGTCACTGAACATGGAGGCGTTTGAGCGCGTGTTCCGGACGAACACGTTTGCGCCGCCTCTGATTGCGCAGGCGCTGCTGCCCAATCTTCGCGCGGGCGGGCGCAAGCAGGTGCTGAACATCTCGAGTCAGCTTGGGAGCATCGCGGGAGCGACGGCGGGATTTAGTTATGCGTACAACGCGAGCAAGGCTGCGCTGAACATGATCACGGCGCGGATGGCGAAGGACCTGGCGAGCGAGGGCTTCGTGGTCGTGAGTTTCTGCCCGGGGTGGAACAAGACGGACATGGGCGGAGCACAAGCGCCGCTGGACCCGGCGGTGAGCATGAAGCAACTGCTTGATGTGGCGGAGAAACTCACGGCGGCGAGCAACGGGGCGTATCTGCGGCACACGGGGGAGACGATTGCGTGGTAAGAGCGTACGGCGTTGGAAACGCCGCACCACCCCAAGTCATGACCGATTGCCGGCGCTCTTGATGCGGCTGACGAGGCCTTGTGTGCGCACCTGCACGCCTTTGAGCATGCTGCTGAGGGCGTCGCGGTTGGGGGCGTATTCCATCGCGGTGTTGAGGGCGACCCATTCTTTGATGACGAGATCGGCGAGGGCTTTGGTGAAGCTCTGCATGCCTTCTTCGTTTTTGCTGACGATCATGGGGAGCGCGCCGTCGTCACCTTCGCGGATTTTTTCGCGCACGGTGGGTGTGCCCAACAGGACTTCGCAGGCGGGGACGACGCCGAAGCCGGTTTCTTCCAAGGCCGGAAGGAGTCGCTGGGCGAGCACGCCGCGGAGGGTGTTGCTGAGCGCGTGGCGAAGGAAGCCGTGCTCGTGGCTGGGGAAGAACTCCAAGATGCGGATGAACGCCTGCATGGTGTCGGCGGTGTGCATCGTGCTGAAGACGAGGTGGCCGGTCTCGGCGGCTTGCACGGCGGCGAGGACGGTGGCGTGATCGCGGAGCTCGCCGATGAAGATGACGTCGGGGTCTTCGCGGACGATGTAGCGCAGGGCGTTGGAGAAATCCGGAACGTCGATGCCGATTTCGCGCTGGCTGATGATGCTCTTTTTGGGAGAGAAGCGATATTCGACGGGGTCTTCAACGGTGATGATGTGTTCGCTGCGGGTTTGATTGATGTGTTCCATCATGGCTGCGAGCGTGCTGCTCTTGCCGCTGCCGGTGACGCCCACGACCAGGATGAGACCTTCGGTGGTCTGCTCGATCAACTGGCTGTAGATGGGCGGGACGTGCAGTTCGTTGTAGTTGGGAATCTCGGCTTTGACGCGGCGGATGGCGGCGTGGGTGTGGCCGCCTGAGCGGAACATGTTGACGCGGAAGCGGTCGCCATCCTTGATGTGCGTGGCGAAGTCGAGGCTGCCTTGGGCGTCGAACTTTGATTTGAGCTGATCGGGGACGATGGGGTCCAAGAGGTGATCAGCTTCTTCTTCAGTCAGCGGCTCGACCGCGATTGCGCGGAGCAGGCCGTTGATGCGATAGGTGGGCGGGATGCCGACTTTGAGGTGAAGATCGCTCGCGCCGTATTTCTTCATCGCGGCGAGGAGGCGATGAATTGAGACGTGCTGCTGGGGGATGGGCGCGCCCGAAGTGCCGGGAAGACCGCCGGTTGAGACGTTGATGTCTGCGTCCATGGGAGGACTCCTGGGACGACATCAGTCTACCAGAATCAGCAAGTGATGCAATGCAGGAAATTCAGCCCAGAATGAGATGAAAGATGAAGACGTACGCGTTCGTGAAAGGTTCTTCGCGGAAAAAGGCGGGGCTTTGGGTGGGGTCGCCTATGAAGGGGCGAAGCATCCAGCCCATTTGCATGCCGACGAAGGCGTAGAGGATGAGCCAGGCGAGGAGCATGATGAGGTGTCGGCGGTCTTTGCGGATGAGAACGCGGTACCAGCGCAGCATGACAAACTGAGCGACCACGGCGGCGATGGTGAACATGACGGCGTTGGTCAGGATGGCGGCGCGGTGGGAGACACCGGTGAAGTAGATGAACTGCGTGACGGGCGCGAGGCTGGCGAGCGAGATAGTGAGGCCAGCTTGGCCGACGAAGATGGCGCGCATGGCTTCGCGGAAGTCATCGCGCAGGCCGGCGACGGTGTTGAGAACGAAGAAACCGGGCAGGACGACGAGGCTGGTGGTGAAAATGAGCAGCGGGCTTTTGATTGCGCCGAAGATGAGCAGTTTCCAGCGGTCATCTTCGAAGGCGCGCCAGCCGCCCATGGCTGCGCCGTAGAGGGAGCCCGCGAGGATGATGGCACAGATGAGCAGGGGCAGCGAAGGCTCGGGAACGCGCGCACGGCGGGCGATGCCGTCCAAGAGCTGAGCGGCGATGCGCGGGAGTTGGATCGAGGCGGCGTTCATGGAGTTCGCGGACACGGATGGACGCGCGATACAGGTGGCGAAGTGAGCGGTGAGTTCGCGAAACTGCGCGACCCGCTATGTGCTTGGTCGCGCATGTACGGCTTACTTCAGCATGTCGGCGATGTTCTGGCCCAAGCCGGTGAAGAAGTTGTCAACGCGCGGGCGGAAGATCATGAACTGCGCGTTGGGGTGTCCGATGAAGGGGCGAAGGAGCCAGCCCATTTGCGCGCCGACTGCGCCGTAAAGAACGACCCAGACCCAGAAGATGATGCTCGCGCTGCCGACGCGGCTTTGCACGAAGAGTTCGCGTTCACTGGGAGGACGCCAGCCGGGCGTTGATCCGGGGATGGGCGCGGGCGTCATGCTTGAGGTGTCGTCGGTGTTGGAGTGCGCGGTGCGCTCGTGTTGTTCGCTGTCGAACTCTTCTTCCGCGGCTTGCGCGGCGAGGCGGCGCAGCGTGCGGAAGAGGAAGCCCAGCCCGATGAAGCCCCCCACTGCGAGCAGGACGACGTTGAGCACGACCATGAAGGCGTAGCTGTCTGTCGAGAGCGTGAAGAAGCCGACGATGGGGCCCATGGACGCCGAAACGGCGAGATTGACGACGATGGCGCTGATGAGCAGGCGCATGGTGGGCTTGAGGCCAAGCCGACAGCCGACGAGGGCGTTGAAGACGTAGAGCGAGGGGAAGGTGACGCAGAGCGTGAGGAGGAAGAGCGAAGGCAGTTTGATCATGCTCGAAATCGCCTGCTTGACGGCGACATCGGCGGGCTTGGTGGTCATGGAGTAAACGGCCATGAAGAGGCCGTACGTCGCGCCGAGGATGAGGCAGGCGGGAATGAAGATGCGCGCGGGGATGGCGTGCGCGTTATCGCGAAGAGCGGCATCGCTGGTGCGTTTGCCGCGAAGCAGGCCGTCGACGGCGGAGATGATGGTCTTCATGCGAGGTTCCTGGCGGGAGGGAAGAAGGGCGGAGCATACCACAAATTGCGGCGGACGTACACGCGAATCTCACAGGTTGACGCCGCAAAGCGGTCAAGTTTGTCTGGAAGTTCTACATTTGCGGCATGAGCCAGCTTCCCAAGTGCCCCGCGTGCGATGCCGACTACACGTATCTCGATGGGGCCATCTATGTGTGTCCGTCGTGCGCGCATGAGTGGAGTTCGGTCGCGAGCGAGGCGGAGACGACCGAGAACGCGGCTGAAGACAACGCGGTGCGCGATGCGAACGGCAACGTGCTTCAGACTGGCGACACCGTCATTGTGATCAAGGATTTGAAGGTGAAGGGCTCATCGCTGGTGGTCAAGGGGGGCACGAAGGTCAAGAACATTCGCCTGGTTGATGGTGATCACGACATCGATTGCAAGATCGACGGAATCGGTGCGATGCAGCTCAAATCAGAGTTCGTCAAGAAGGCATGAGAGTTGGCGTTCGACGAGAGAGTTGGTGAGTCGCTGGTGGCCCGTCGCGTTTGCGGACGCAGTGCGTGCGCCGACGGCGAGGAGCAACTCGCCGCTACACTTCTCCATGAGCCACCCTGCGCCGACGAACCACTTCAAAGCACCCGCCAACCGTCCCAAGGATGTTGAACTCGCAAGCCAGATTTCTCCTCGCCGGAAGACGACGCAGGCGACCACCATTCCCGCGCTGGCTCATGAGCAGCTTGAACATTTTGGCATCGATCCCAAGAGCGAGTTCGGGCAGCGGCTGAGCATGCTCGCGCAGCATCTGTACAGCGGACACGCCGACATGCGGATGCTGTGGGACACGACGGTGCGCGAGCTGGCGACGCTGCCTCGCAAAGACCGCGTGGAGCGGTTCGCGGCGCAGAAGTTCCTGTGTTATCAGCTGGCGAAAATGCTCGACACGCTGCAGCATCCGTTCCGCAAGACGTATCAGAGCCTGGTGCCCAGCACGGCGCAGCGGCTGCCCAAGGGGCCTTATCCGATCTTTGACAACGTGACGGCGATCTTCAGCGCCAAGCCCGTCATCACGCGCACCGCAACGTATATCTACGCCTGCGCCGAGTGGGTGGACGAAGCGTTCCAGGGCAAGGAGATGATGCTCGAGGTCTACTCGCGTCTTCTCAACCCCACCAACGTCAGCCTCGCGAATCACATCGTCGATATCGAAGCCGGCCCCTACGCCCACGAGTACTTCGCGTGGAACTTCAACAGCGGGATGGCGGCGGTGGACGCGATTCTCTCGCACTTGGTTGGTGCGCGAGACATCATCCTCGCGAGCCGCAACGTGTACGGCGGCACGTATCAGCTCATGCATGACTGGTACGCGAAGAAGAGCAACCTTGACGTCAGCGTGAACTTCTTTGACGGGTATGACGTCGCGGCGTTCCTCAGCGCGCTGGACAAGGTGTCGGCGGCGAATGCAGATCGCATCAAGGAAGGCCGCAACGTCTACGTGTATATCGAAAGCCCCTGCAACCCGCACGGGTACGTGCTGGATGTGCCGGGCATTTGCAAGGAAGCCCACAAGCGCGGGCTGACGGTGATCTGCGACAGCACGGTGGGCACGCCCTTCCTGCATCGGCCGCTGCAGAAGACCGACATTCTCGAACGCCCCGACTTCATCATTCACAGCTATACGAAGGACCTCAGCGGCCATGGCAGCACTACCGCTGGCGTCGTCATCGGTCGCAACGAGCGCATGTTCATGGGCAAGCACGACAGCATGCTGGGCACCGCACCCGACGGCAGCAAGCGCACGTACTCGTGGGATGAGACACTGTTCTGGAACGTGTACTACGTGAAGGGCGCGTTCCTCGACAGTGACAAGGCCTACGAAGTCATCAACGGCATGCACACGCTGGAAGTGCGCATGCTGCAGAAAGTCGTGAACACGCTGACGTTCACGGAGTTCCTGCAGAGCCACCCCGACATCAACGTGAAGAGCAACGCCGCCCCCGGCAACGAAAACAGCGGCGTGCGCGAGCGCGTGATGTTCCAAGGCTTCCCCGCACCGTTGTTCACGTTTGACTTTGAAGGCAAGAAGACGACTGGCGCGAAGTCGGCCCGACCCAACATTGATCGCCTGACGTTTGAACGCTTCTTTGACTGCCTCGACCCGATCTTCGGGCACCAGGTGTCGCTCGGTCAGCCCAACACGGTGGTGCTGTGTCCGGCGATCACGAGTCACAGCGAAATGAGCGAGCAGGCGCTGGCGGACGCGGGCATTAGCCCGACCACTGTTCGCGTCGCTGTTGGTGCGGAAGACCCCCGCACGCTGATGGCGCACCTCATCAAAGCCGCCGAAAGCACGCTCGACGCGGCGGTGCCGGGCTTCAGCAAGAAGTTCCCCAGCAGCGAGCAGTGCGATGCGATGTACTTCAAGCACTACAAGGCTGTGCACGAGAAGTACATGATGAGCCAGCCGCGGATGGCAGAACTGTTGGACTGAACGGCACTGAGTCACCGCAAAGACGGCTAGACAAAGCACGGAAAGCAGGCGTTACGCTGGGTTGAAGGCCCTGCATGACGCCTGCTCATTTCTGCGCACGCTTTGCGTACGTGTCGGGTGCCGCACGATCACGAGGAGCGGTGTTCGTTTGGATCTCGTTGCGAATTATGCAAATCTATCCGAAACTGTGCGCGGTTGTGCAACTGATGCCGCATGATGCTGCGTTAGAGGCTGGATGCCGGGTAGCGGCGTCGCCGAGTCGCTCGCGGGGTGCGTTTGGTGCCACAGGCACCAGGAGTGGCAACTATGCGCGTTCATCGATCACATGTGGTGTCAGCTGTTGTGGCGGCGAGCGCGCTCATGGCGCTGGCGGGTGCGGCGGCGGCACAGACGCAACCCGCGTGGACTGTCACGAGCTTGCATCCGCCCGGCGCGGGCGGGTCGGTCGCGAATGATGTTGATGGCGAGATTGTGGTGGGCATCACGTTTGCCGGAAGCCTCACGATGCCATCGCTGTGGAACGTGGCGTCGAACGTCCCGATCTCACTGAATCCGAATCCGAGTCAGTGGGGCGCCGAAGTCGCAGCGGCGGGCGGCGGTCAACAAGTCGGCTACATCGACCGCAACGAGTTCATTCCTCGCAGGTATCGTCCGCGCGCTGTGCTGTGGACAGGCACCGCAGAGTCATACGTCGATTTGTCGACACCGTTCCCGAGCGGTGGGACGCGAGCGTTTGGCGTAGGCGGTGGACAACAAGTCGGTGTCACGCTGGTTGACCTCTCGACCAATCCTGACGTTCGCGCGACGTTGTGGTCGGGCTCGACCGCGTCGCATGTCTATCTGCATGTTCCAGCGATCATGTTCGCGTCGGGGGCAGATGCAACAGACGGAACGCAGCAAGTCGGCTCTTTCATCAAGCTTCCCAGCGATACGAGTCCAGGCGTTGAGCGGGCCGCGCTTTGGTCGGGCTCTGCCGCGTCGTTTGTCAATCTTCACCCGCCTGGCGCGGCAGACTCGCGGGCCATTGCCGTTTCCAACGGCGTGCAAGTCGGCAACATGTACCCTCCGAACAGCTCAGTACCTCAAGCCTGCATGTGGCGCGGCACGGCGGCCTCGCTCGTGATTCTCACGCCGCCCGGGGCGGTTGCATCCATCGTGCAAGATACCGCGGGAGGAATGCAGATTGGTGCTGTGGGATTCGCCGACGACACGGGATACGCCGTCGTGTGGTCGGGCACGCCTGAGTCTGCGTTCAACCTCAGTCAGTTTCTGCCTCCGGGCTATGAGTCCGCACTGCTTACAGGCATCTGGACTGATGGCAACACCACACGCGTGAGCGGCAACGCGTACAACATGAACGCGGGCGGCCGGCAAGAAGCGATGATCTGGACGCGAACCCTGTGTCCCGGCGTGCCACAGTGCTGCGATGACATCGACTTCAACAAC
>DATGWV010000360.1:0-5776 GCA_035299305.1 Phycisphaerales bacterium
GGCTGCAGGCTGATGGCTGGCTGGGGGGCGGCTTGTGCTGCGGCACTGTGCATGAGTGGGTTGGGCTCGCGGGGGTGCCGCCGATGAGTGTGTTGGTGCATGTCGCCGCGTGTGCAGCGCACGACGGCGGCGAAGTGGGACGTGCCGCGCCGTGGCTGGTGTGCATTGGGCGCGAGGTGTGGCCGACGCCGCACGCGGTGGTGCGCGGTGCGGGGCAGGGTGAGCGGACCGAAGACGGTGAGTTGCTGCGGCGCATGTTGCTGATCGATCCGCCCAGCGAGGCGGATCGTCACTGGGCGATTGAACTGGCGCTGCGATGCGAGGGCTTGATTGTCATCGGCGATGCGAGCGGCGTGGACATGGCGACATCGCGCAGGTTGCAGCTTGCGGCGGAAGCGGGGCACTCGCTGGGGCTGCTCGCTCGTCCGCCCAGCGAGGCGCAGGCGATGTCGGTGGCGACCACGCGCTGGCTGGTGCAGCCGGTGGCCACGGAGGCGGCGCGGCCTCGGTGGCGCGTGACGCTGGCGCGGTGCAAGGGTTTGCAGAGTGCGCAGTTACCAATCGGAGGCACGCAGGATGACGTGCCTGGTCTTTCTCTCGCGCGGGTGGCGCGGGGCATGGTCACGGATGATCGCTCACTGCTGGTGGAGGTGAACGATGCGGGCGGCGTTGTCCCTGTACATGCCGACATTCGCGTGCGATGTGATCCGGCTGCGGCGGCGTCTTGACGCGCGCATGCCCATCGTGCTGTGGACGCTGGATCGCCAGCGAGAGATCGTCATGTCGTGCTGCGTGACTTCGCTGCGTGCAGGCGTGCGTGCGGGCATGACGGTGGCGCACGCGCGGGCGCTGCTGCCGAAGGGTGTGATGCATGCCGAGCAGTGTGACGCGGCGGCAACGCGGCGTGCGCTGCGGCGGCTGGCGCTGCGCATGCATGCGTTTGTGCCCACGGTCGCGATGGATCAACGCGATGGGCTGCGGCTGGATGCATCGGGCTGCGTGCATCTGTACGGCACGATGGAGCAGTTGATAGCGCGCATCATGCGCAAACTCGCGAAGATCGGCATCGCCGGACGCGTCGCGGCGGCACCGACATTCACTGCGGCGTGTGCCATCGCGAGGTGCGGCGCGCACGGGACCGTGGTGCGTGAGCTTGCGGACATCGCGCAGGCGACGGATGAGCTGCCGCTGGTGTCGCTGCGATTGCAGCCGGGCGTACTGCATGCGTTGTACGAGGTGGGGATCGAGCGCGTGGGGGAGTTGCGGGCGTTGCCGCGTGCGTCGTTGGCGGATCGGTTTGGTTCGGATGTGCTGCGCGTGCTCGATCAACTTGCGGGGCGAGCGGCGGAGCGCATCGCGCCGGTTGTGGCACGGGGTGTGATCGAGGCATCGCATGAACTGACCGGACCGACGACGCGGCTGGAGGCGATTCATCTGGTGGCACAGCGTGTGTTGTCGTCGCTGTGTCGCACACTGCGCGGCAAGCAGCTTGGCTGCCGGAAGGTTGTTGTGACGCTGGAGCGTTCCGATATTGAGCCGCTCGTGCTGACGTTGCAGGTGGCGAAGGCGACGAGCGATGCGGGGCACTTGTTTGGCATGCTGCGGCACTTGCTCGATGGCGCGCAACTGGGATTCGGCGTGCAGGCACTGCGAGCGCGGGCTCAACTTGTGAGCCGGTTGCAGCATCAACAGATCGAAGCGTGGCGTGAGTCGCGCGGCGGCACGCCCACGGACGGGCTGGGGCGGTTTGTCGATGCGTGCGTTGCCCGCATGGGTCCGGCGAGCGTGACATGGGCAACGCCGGCCGCGTCGCACTTGCCGGAGAACGCGCTGGTGCGGCAGATCGTGGGTGACTTGTCGCAGTGCGCGAGCGAGCCGGGGAATGTGGTGCGGATTGATCGGCCATCGCGGCTGCTGGCTGAGCCGACGAGTGCGAGTGTGCTCGCGGTGGTTCCCGATGGGCCGCTCGCGCGCGTGTCGGCGTGGGGCGAGGCGATGGAGATCACGCAGACGCATGGGCCCGAGCGCATTGCGGGCGAGTGGTGGCGCGAGCACGGACACGCTGCATCGTCACTCTCGCGCGATTACTTCCGCGTGCAGACTTCGCAGGGGCGGTGGTTGTGGGTGTTTCGGTGTGGCGATGGTCGCTGGTTTGTGCATGGGGAGTGGGCGTGACGCGCGAGCGTTGAGGATGATGTATGCCGGAAGAGCCGTTTCCTAAGGCGAAGGAGCATCCGCTGCGAGCGGGCGGCACGCACACGCGTGTTGTGTCGCATGCGCAGGGGTATGCCGAACTGGCTGTCACGAGCAACTTCACGTTTCTCACGGGCGCGAGTCATCCGGATGAACTCGTCGCGCGGGCCGCGGAACTCGGCTATGCGGCTATTGCGATAACGGATACGCATTCACTCGCGGGCATGGTGCGGGCGCATGTCGCGGCCAAGCAAGCCGGGTTGCCGCTGGTGGTCGGGGCACGCATCGTGCTACAGGAACCTGTAGCTTGCAGCGTACTGCTGCATGTGATGCACCGCGATGGTTACGCCAATCTCTGCAGGTTGCTGACTGTGGGCAAGCGACGGGCGCCAAAGGGCGAATGTCACTTGTCGCTGCATGATGTGTGTGCGCATGAGCAGGGTTTGCTGGCAACGGTGGTGCCGCCTGTGACGTTGGATGAGACATGCGTCGAAGTGCTCAGGGGTTTGCAGCGTGTGTTTGATGATGATCGGCTGTCGCTCGCGATGTCGCGTGCGTATCAGGCGACGGACGCTGCACGCATCGAGCAGATCGCAGCGATGTCGCGACTGACTGGCGTACCGATCGTGGCGACCAATGACGTGCATTACCACACGCCGGATCGGCGGGCGCTGCAGGATGTGCTGACATGCATTCGCGAAGGCTGCACGATTGATGAAGCTGGTTACAGGTTGCACGCAAACGCCGAGCGATACCTCAAGCCAGCGGATGAAATGGCTCGGCTGTTCGCGGCGTATCCGGACGCAATCGCACGCACCGTGACGATGGCAAAGCGGTGCGCTGGTTTCAGTCTCGATCAGTTGCGATATGAGTATCCCGATGAAGTCGTGCCTGCGGGCACCACGCCCATGAGTCATCTGCGCGCGCTCACGTTCGCAGGCGCGGCGAGACGCTATCCGGAGGGTGTGCCGGCGAGCGTGCATGCGCAACTGGAGCATGAACTGCGTCTGATTGATGAACTGCGCTACGCGCCGTACTTCCTCACCGTGCATGATCTTGTCGAGTTTGCCAATCAACGCGGCATCTTGTGTCAAGGGCGAGGTGCCGCGGCAAACTCCGCCGTGTGTTTTTGCCTTGGCGTCACGGCGGTTGATCCGGCACGCGTCCGCATGCTGTTTGAGCGATTCATCAGCAAGGAGCGCGACGAACCGCCTGACATCGACATCGACTTTGAGCACGAACGTCGTGAGGAGGTGATTCAGTACATCTACAAGAAGTACGGTCGTGACCGTGCGGCGCTCACGGCGGAGGTCATCTCATATCGCGGGCGCAGTGCGATTCGCGAAGTGGGGAAGGTGATGGGATTGTCGCGCGATTGCGTGGATCGACTGGCGAAAGACCTGACATGGTGGGAAGACAAGCCCGCCACGCCGCGACGCATGCGCGAGTTGGGGCTGAATCCCAACGATTCGCATCTGTCGCGCGTCGTCACGCTTGCGAAGGAACTAATGGGCTTTCCGCGTCACCTGGGCCAGCATGTGGGCGGCTTTGTCATCACACGCGGGCCACTGTGCGAGAGTGTGCCGATTGAGAACGCCGCGATGCCTGATCGCACGATCATCGAGTGGGACAAGGACGACATCGAAGCGCTAGGCATGTTGAAAGTGGACTGCCTGGGCTTGGGCATGCTGACGTGTATTCGCAAAGCCATCACGCTCATCAATCAGCATGCGTTGACTGCACCAAACCAGCCATTGCCCCTCGAACTTGCGACGATTCCGCCCGAAGACCCCGCGACATACGACATGATCTGCGACGCGGACACCATCGGCGTGTTCCAGATCGAGAGCCGTGCGCAGATGTCGATGCTGCCGCGACTCAAGCCACGGTGCTATTACGACCTCGTCATCGAAGTCGCAATCGTGCGACCCGGACCGATTCAGGGCAAGATGGTGCATCCATACTTGAAACGGCGAGATGGCATCGAGCCAACGGTCTACGCATCGCCTGAGATTGAGCGAGTGCTCAGTCGCACGCTTGGTGTGCCGCTTTTTCAAGAGCAGGCAATGTCGCTCGCAGTCGTCGCGGCGGGCTTCACGCCCGGCGAAGCGGATCAACTGCGCCGCGCGATGGCGGCGTGGAAGCGGTCGGGCAGTGCGATCCTGAAGTTTGAGAAGAAACTCATCGACGGGATGCTCGCACGCGGGCATTCCATCGAGTTTGCTCGCGGCGTCTTCCAGCAGATCAGCGGGTTTTCCGGCTACGGCTTCCCCGAGTCGCACGCTGCGAGTTTCGCCTTGCTCGTGTACACATCATGCTGGCTCAAAAAGCACCATCCCGCCGCGTTTGCGTGTGCGCTGCTCAACAGCCAGCCGATGGGGTTCTATCAACCCTCGCAAATCGTGCAAGACGCCGCCCGGCATGGTGTGTGCGTGCGACCCGTGGACATCAATCACAGCGACTGGGATTGCACGCTGGAAGCCACGCCTGATGGTCCCGCGCTGCGCCTTGGCATGCGACTGGCACAAGGCATGCGTGCGGACATCGCGCAGCGGATCGCTCGCGAACGCACGGAGCACGGTGCATACCGCTCACTCGACAATCTGCGACGCCGTGTGCATGTGCCGGTCAGTGCGCTGCGCACGCTCGCGCAGGCCGATGCGTTCGCATCGCTCGCATTGTCTCGGCAGCAAGCCTTGTGGAACATGCGCCGCATGAGCGATGTCGAAGCGCCGTTGTTCGAGCAAGCTGACCGTCAGTTGGGAAGGGATGTGGACAGTGTGGCTGATCCATTGCCGGCGATTCATCCGGCATCGCAGGTGACGGCGGATTATGTCGCGACAGGACTGTCGCTGAAGTCGCATCCGCTGCGATTCATGCGTGACATGCTTGTGGCGAAGCGTGTGATCGAGAACGTCGCGCTGCAAGATGCGGCGAGGACGCCTACGGGCATGCGGGTGACGGTGGCGGGCATGGTGCTCGTCCGTCAGCGTCCTGGGACTGCGAGCGGCATCGTGTTCATCACGATTGAGGACGAGACGGGTGTCGCGAATCTCATCGTGCGGCCGGAGATTTACGAACGCTACCGCCGAGCGGCGCGACATGCGGGCATTATCTTGTGCACAGGCACCGTGGAGCGAGCGGGCAAGGTTGTGCACATCAAAGCCAAGTCGATAAGGAGTGCGGATGGGTCGGATGAGACCTTGATTCCTTCGCGAGATTTTCATTGACGCGGCACGGGGTCTCGGGAGCCCTCACTGCATGTATCGGCGGCGTGATGACGGAGCAGGAAATCTCTCCGTGTACATGCAATAACGGGCCCCGTGTGACACGGGGCCCGTTGCAAGAGAAAGGATGTTCGCCTACTCAGCGAGCCGTCGTGTCACGACGGGTGTCGTTGCCAGGACGGGCTTCGTTGTCGGTGCCCTGTTCTTCTTCGAAGGCAGCGTCGACCGCGCTGTCGATGCCCTTGCGGCCCGTGCCGCGTTCAGCGTCCATGTCACGGTTGGCGCTATTGCGCTCGGAACTTCCAGCGCCCGTGGCGGTGCCGCGTTGAGCGGTAGGGCGGGGGTTGGTGGGGTCT
>DATGWV010000361.1:0-26800 GCA_035299305.1 Phycisphaerales bacterium
CACGGGCCGCAGGCGTTGCCGCAGTCGGCACCGGCGAGAATCGCGAAGAAATCGATGACGTCCTGATCCTCGGGATAGACGCCGTTGTTGTTGATATCAATGGAATCACAGGTTTGTCCAGCGGCCACGCCGGCACAAGTGCCAGCGCAAGCGAGTATCATGCTGAAGACACAACCCGACCGGAGCAAGCTCGGCATGCGCAACCCTTCATTCAATATCCCCACGTTGTCGCCACGGGCAGACTATCGTGCTGACAAGCGTCAATCAAGCATATTTTGCGCACTCCGACAAATACCCGCGCTTGTGCTCGTGGCGTGCGCGATTTTTGCGCCGGGGTGCAGGGCTCTGCCGGGTGGATCGACCTCGCCAACGCTTGTCTCCGTCACGACACGCGATCAACTGCCCATGCGGCTGCCGACGCAGGTCTTTGCTCCCAGCAAGGCCGGGATTGCAGACATTTACCTGACAGATCTGCCAGCGGATGCACTCACAGGCGGCAAAGACCTGGGCCAGCTCTCCGGCACCATCGTGCACATCCACGTGTTCACGATTCCTAGCGCGGGCGACACGCCCATCGCGACCACCGCCACCACCAGCACCGTGCGGGTCGCGATCCTCGCCAACGGCCAAGCCGGCGTCTACGCAGGCGGCGGTTTCTTCAACACCAGCGATGACGACGCGGCCGGCAAGGACTTCTCCGGCACTGTCCGCGAAGCGACGCTGTATCTGCGGCACGCGACCGATGGCTTTGATGACATACTCGGGCCCAGCCGGTTCAGCACGAGCGTGAGCGCGAAGCGAGATGAAAAACTCGCGACCGCGCTGCGCGACGCACTCGACGCGGTGACGAACGCGGCGAAGGTTGTGGAGTGACCGGGAGGCCGCGAATCATGCCTTCAGCGCACATTCCACCAGCGCGCGCACGCCGACGGGCAGGGCGTCGTCATTGAAGTCAAAATCTGGCTGGTGCAGCGTGGGATAGCTGCTAGCGCCGCGCGGCTTGAGGCCCAGCAGGAAGAAGCACGCCGGGACGCGCTGGCCGTAGTACGCGAAGTCTTCGCCGCCCATGGTGGGCTGGTCGATGGTGTCCACGCAGTCGCCGCCGAATGCGCCGCGGGCGATGCGGAAGAAGATGTCAGTCGCTTCAGCGTCGTTCATGGTCACGGGGTATCCGGGCATCCACTTGATGCTCGCGGCGCAGCCCATGCCTTGCGCGATGTTCTCGACGATGGCGAAGAAGCGTTCTTTCGCGAGCGTGCGCATCTGCGGGCGCAGCGTGCGGATGGTGCCGATGAACTTGCAGGTTTCGGGAATGATGTTGTCGGCGGTGCCCGCGTTAATGGCACCGACAGTCACGACCACTGCGTCGAGCGGGCTGGCATTGCGAGCGACGATGGTCTGCAGGGCGGTGATGATCTGCGCACTGGCGACGATCGGATCGTTGCCAAAATGCGGATACGCGCCGTGGGCCTGTGTGCCCTTGATCGTGACTTCAAAGTCATCCGTCGCCGCCAACAGCGGCCCGACTTTGCTCGCGACTTTGCCGACTTCAACCGTGGGCCAGCCGTGCAAGCCAAACATCATGCGCACCGGCGCGCCGAGGCCGCCACCGCTCTCGCCAGCCAGCACACCTTCGTTGCACATGACTTCCGCGCCGCCGCCGCCTTCTTCGGCGGGTTGAAACACAAACGCGACGGGCCGCGGGCGGTGCACCTTGGCGAGCACTTTCGCCGCTCCGATGAGCATGGTGGTATGGCCGTCGTGTCCGCAGGCGTGCATTTTGCCTTCGGTGCGACTGCTATAGCTCTTGCCGGTGCGCTCGGTAATGGGCAGGGCGTCCATGTCGGCGCGCAGGCCGATCGCCCCCTTGGCGTCGTCGGCTGGGTTGCTGGCCGGCAGGTACCCCAGCACACCGGTGCCCTTGCCCAGGCCCGTCTTCATGCGGATGCCCAACGCCGCCAGCTCGCGCTGCACGACGGCACTGGTGTACTGCTCCTCGAAGCAGAGCTCAGGGTGCATATGCAGGTCGTGCCGGATGTTCCGGAGTTGCGGAAGGACCTGCGTAATGAGTTCGGGCACGCTATGGGTGGCGACGGCGGTTTGGGCCATAAGTGGAAAGGGTACCCGAGCCGGGTCGGGCGGATGGACACGGTCGGCATCACCGCGCCGGGTGGCGCAGTCGGGTGCAGGCAGTGCAAAATTACACAGAAATGAGTCTCTGCGGTCAACACCCCTATTCAGAGTGGCGATACATAGGGTGCGTTTTCGCTCCACACTCAGTGCGCGGCTTGTATTCCCATGGCTGGTCAACCTTCCAACCCGCAGTTGCTCCGCTTGAATGAAGCCGATGCCACAGCCATTGCTCGCGCGCTGGAACAGCACGAGACGACGGCGAAGAACCTGGCGAATCGCAACGCCGAGCGGTTTCGGCTGCCCTTGGGATTCAAGGTTGTCGGCACTTTCACCATGCCGGGCGGGAGCACGCAGAACGCCATCGTAACCGTGCGGAACATTTCGCGCACAGGCATGGGGTGTCTGCACAGCACGTTCCTGCATCCGGGATCAGCAAGCGCGATGGTCATTGTTGATGATCAGCGACAGCCGCTGCTGCGTATCTCGGGCAAGGTGGTGCGGTGCGAGCAGGTGCGCGTGCGCGTGTTCGATGTGGGGATTCGATTCGAAGATTCCGTGCCGCTCGAGACGATCTTGCCCGTCGCGGCCCACGAAGAAAGCCAAGGCGAACACGCCGAACTGCTCAAGCACTTGGAAGCGGCGCGCAATGCCCTGCTGGAAGGTGAAGCGGGAAACATCGATCGCGCGCTCACTGCGCTGCAGATGCTACTGAATGAGCGTGTGGATATGCGCAAGTCGGCGTGAGCAACTGCAAGCGCGGCATCACTGCGGCTTCTTCCAGCCGCTTTCTGCATCTTTGCTGAGCATGGTCGCACTGCGCTCAATGCACCATCTGCACGCCGCGTTGCCTGGCTCGGGCTCGATGACGATCTCGTCACCGCGCAACTCGACGCGCGTGGGGCTCTGCCAGTAATCGCCCGATTTGTTGAGCAAACACAACGTGCAGGCGATGTGCTGTGGCACGGTGATGCCGGCGTTGGCAAGCACGACCTGCTTGTATGCGTTGGCAAGACACACGCCGCAAATGAGCGTGCCTTTGTGGCCTTCCACCATCGGGCGATCAGGCTTCCATGTGCTGCCACAGAAGTCGCAGAGGAAGTCGAGCTCGGTCATGTTTTCAGCGTCGGCGCCGGGGCGGTGCATGGGGGAGCGTAGTGAAGTGACCGCCCGCGAGCATCGCAGTTTGCGATCACTTGCGGCCCACGACGTAGTACAAGATCAGCCCGATGAGCGGCAGAAAGAGAATGACAAGCAGCCAGAGGACTTTGGCGCCCAGGCTCTTGCCGCTTTTCAGGATGTCGATCGCGGCGATGACCCAGAGGATGAGGTGGAGCACGCCAAGCAAAGATGCGATCATGGGAAGCTCCTTGAATGCGATGGTTATCGTACGAAACGGTAGCGAGCCAGACGATTACATCAGTTGCGACTTCACCAACTGCTGATACACGCTGCAGCGCGTGAGTAGCTGTTCGTGCGTGCCCATGTCAACGATTTTGCCTTGGTCAAAGACCACGATCTGATCGCAGTTGACCACGGTGCTGAGACGGTGAGCGACGATGAGCGTGGTGCGGCCTTTGGCGAACTCCGCGAGCGCAGCGGCGATCGCGGCTTCACTCTCGGCATCGACCATGCTGGTGGCTTCGTCGAGAATGAGAATGCGCGGATCGCGCAGGATGGCACGAGCAATCGCGATGCGCTGGCGCTGGCCGCCTGAAAGGCTCAAGCCTTGTTCGGCGACACGCGTGTCGTAGCCCATGGGCAACTTGTGAATGAACTCGTGGGCGCGAGCCTGCGTCGCGGCGGCGATGATGTCACTTTCGGTAACGATGCGAGGCATGCCCAGCGCGCCGTAGGCGATGTTGCCGCGAATCGTGCCTTTGAACAGCACTGTCTCCTGTGTGACGACGCCGATCTGCCGGCGGAGCGAACGCACGTTGACGTCGGCGATGTTCGTGCCATCGATGGCCACGAAACCCGTGTCGGGGTCGAACATGCGATTCACAAGCGAGAGCGCGGTGGTTTTGCCACTGCCGTTTGGGCCCACAAACGCCACGCGCGAGCCGTGAGGAATAGTGAGCGACACGCCGCTGAGCGCGGGCACGGTGCGGCCCGGATATGTGACGGTGACATCGCGGAAGGTGATGTCGCGAGCGTGTGGCGCGAGGCGGGCGAGATTCTTTACGTGTCCCGGCTCTTGCTTGATGCAGATGAGATCGCGCAGACGATCTGCCGCGGGCGTGGAGGTTTGAATGTCGTGCACAAGCGCAGTGAGCGGCTTGAAGGCAGCACCAGCAACAGCGAGCGACACGACGGCGAGAATGAAGTCGGTGGGATCAAGGCCTTTGGTCAGAATCGCGCGGGCGACGACCAGCACCATGGCGCACAGCAGAATGAGCGTGAGCGTTTCCGTGAGCGGACTGGCGATGGCGCGGGCGGTGCGCACGCGATTGAGCTCTCGCATGACGCGCTTGTTGATGGTATGAAACCGGCCGCTTTCGTACACCTCGGCGTCGCTGGCTTTCACCACGCGCAGGGCCTGCAGGCTTTCGGTGCTGTGCGCCAGGAGTTCGCCTTGGCTCTCCAGCGCGCTCCCTGCGGCTCGGCGAATGCGCTTGCCAAGTTTGCGGATGATGGTGTAGAGCAGAGGCGTGACGAGCAGCGCGACGAGGCTGACTTTCCAGTTAAAGTAAAACGCCGCAATGAAACCCGCGATGCCTTTGCTGGCTTGAATCAGCGTCTTGCTCAGCAGCACGTTCAGGCCGTTGGCAAGCTGCGAACTGTCATTCACGATGCGCGCGACGGCATCGGTCGGGCCCATGCCGATGACCGTGCGAAGCGGCGCGCGAAGCACGCTGACATAGGCCTTGCGCCGCACCGCCGTCACGGTGCGATTGACGACGGTGAGCGAGAGATACTGATGCAGAAACGTGGCGACCGCGCCGATGATCGTGAGAGCGATCAGGGCGATCATGATGTACACGAGGCTCGTGAACGGATCGGTGGGCAGGCTGCTGACGGTGCCCGGCGCGATGCGGAGATGCGCGAGCGGGGCGAAGGTCTTCGCGGCATCGGTCAGGCGCGCGTTGAAGTCTGTCGCGAGCGTTTGCAGGCTACCACCTTGGCCCAGAATCGCCTTCAGCACGGGCTGCGTGCCAGCGAGTCCGATGCCCAGCGTCACGGCGGAGACGACCGTCATGATCAGCGTGAGCAGAATGTGCGTGCGGTATCGCAACATCGCGCGAGCGAAGGCCCAGAAGGGATCACCCGTGAGTGTGGGTGGAGAAAGGAAGTCGCGACGCATGAGCGGGCATGTTAGGAAAGCATGCCGCGCGTGCGGGCGCGATTCCGCTATCCTCCGGCATGCGGGTGTGTCTGGTCACGCGAGAGTTCGCGCCATTTCGGGGCTGGGGCGCCGGGACGTACGCGTCGCTGTGCGCGCAGGCTCTGGCCGCGGCGGGCCACGAGGTGCATGTGCTGACGGATGACGCACGGTGCGTGCGCGAAGGCCCCGCGCTGCGACCGGGCGTGCGTTTTCATCTGGTGGATCTCACGGCGTTTCCGATGAACCTGCGGGCGTATGCGAGCGAGTTGCAGCGCTACTCGCTGGGTGTGCGGCACGCGCTCGAATCGCTGCACGCACAGCATCCATTTGATTACATCGAGTTCCCCGATTTTCTGGGCGAAGCCTACTACACGCTGCGCGCGCGGCGCACCATGGGCGCGCTGCCCGGCGCGGTGATCGGCATTCGCACGCACATGACGATCCGGCTCATTCGCGCCATCAATCGCGATGACTGGATTGATGCGGAGCGCGCGACGTGTGAGCACATGGAGGCATGGTCGCTGGCGCACGCCGATGCGCTTATCGCGCCGTGTGAGGCGATTGCGAAGAAACTCCGCGAGCAGCTCGCGACGCAGCGATACCGCTGCCCGCAGGAAGCCTTGGAAACGCCTTTGCGTGTCGTGCATCTGCCGATTGCGCTGGAGTCGCAGCGTGCCGAGTTGCGGGCGATGACGCGGCAGGAGCCGCAGCAGCCCACGATTGTGTTTGCCGGTCGCTTTGAATGGCGCAAGGGGCCCCACGTCCTGCTCGACGCGGCCCAGCGGCTGCTGCGCGATGGCTTGGATGTACGCGTGCGATTTATCGGCGAGGACACCGACACTGGTCCCGTGCGCACCAGCATGCTCGCGTGGCTGCGCGAGCGCGTCGACGCGAGATTCGCCGATCACATCTCATTCGAGTCGCGTGCGAAACGCGAGGAACTGGGCGCGATCTTCGCGAGCGCGACAGTCGTGTGCGTGCCCAGCGTGTGGGAGAATTTTCCGTTTGCATGCACCGAGGCCATGGCGTGCGGTGCGTGCGTTGTCGGCAGTGACGCGGGCGGCATGTCGGAGATCATCGAAGATGGCGTGAGCGGCTTGCTGTTTCGCGGCGAGGATGCGCCACATCTGGCGCAGGTGCTGCGGCGCGCACTCGACGACACGTCGCTGCGCGCGAAACTCGCGAGCAACGCCGCTGCGCGCATCGGCGCGATATGCGAACCTGGCGCGATCGTGCGACAGGTGGAACAGACCGTTGCACAGGCTCGCGAGTCGTCGCAGCAACGCGAGCGTCGCATCGCGGCGGACGTTGCCGCGAGTCTGGCGAGCGATACGTCGCCAGCGGTGAGCGTGATCGTGCCCGTCTACAACACGCACGAGTTTCTCGATGAAACGCTGGCGAGCCTGCGCAAGCAGACGTTTCGCGACTTCGAGACCATCGTCGTTGATGATGGCAGCACCAGTCCCGACACCATCGCGCATCTCGCGAAGATCGATCGCGCGGCCGATGGGGTCTCGCTGCGCGTGGTCCGCGCCGCTCATGGCGGGCTGAGCCACGCTCGCAACGAAGGTGTGCGTGCGGCGAAGGCTCGCTGGATCGTGCCGCTTGATAGTGACGACATGCTGCACGAGCGCGGGCTGGAGTGGCTGGTCGCGGCGAAGCGGCGCGTGCCCCACGCGGCGTTTGTCACCGGCGCGCTGCGGAGCTTTGACAGTGATCCGGCAAAGCCTGTGGCGGGTTGGTGGCCGCTGGGAGGCGATGTGGACTTGCTGGGCGTGATGAACGCCGCGAGCAGTTGCGTGGCGCTGCTTGAGCGCGACGCGGTGCTGCAAGCAGGCGGCTACGACACAACGCTGCCTGCGTATGAAGACTGGGATTTGTATTGCACGCTGATGCAGCGCGACGGAGTGCAGCAGGGTGAAGTGGTGCCTGAGTATCTCGTGCTGCATCGCTTGCGCCCCAGCAGCATGATGCACACGCTCAGCCGCAAGCGGCATCATTTGCTGCGGGCCCGGCTGCTGGCCAAACACCCCCATCTTGCGCAGGACGCAGGCCGAGCCATGCGGCTGCTGCTGGGCGACACGATCATGCTCGACCCGCCCAGCGACGCACCGGTGATGGACGCTGCGGCGATCACTGCGCGGGCCCAGGAACTGCTGCGACAGAACGTGCGGTATCGGCTCGCGGACCGCGTCAACGCATGGCTGAAAAAGGTGGGTTTGCAGCGGATTGTCAAGCGCATGCTCGCCGGGCGGTGAGCGAACCATGCCCAGCCCGCTCCCCGCGCCGACTTGCGTGCCCTACGCTGGCCCACCTATGGCCATTCTCATCGACAAAGACACGCGCGTCATCTGTCAGGGCATCACGGGCACCGAAGGCGCCAAGCACACCAAGGGCTGCTTCCACTACGGCACCAAGATGGTCGGCGGCGTGACGCCCGGCAAAGGCGGCACCAAAGACGAGAACGGCCTGCCCATCTTCGACACGGTCGAAGAAGCGGTTCGCAAGACTGGCGCGACCGCAACCATGATCTTCGTGCCACCGCCGTTCGCGGGCGATGCGATTCTCGAAGCGGCGTATGCGAAGATTCCGGTGATCTGCGCGATCACGGAAGGCGTGCCCGTGCAGGACATGATCCGCGTTCGCGCGGTGATTGATGAGATGAACGCCGGCGGCACCAAGCCCAGCGGCTCGCCCCTGCGGCATCAGCGCGTCACGCTCGTTGGTCCCAACTGCCCGGGTGTCATCACGCCGGGCCCCAAGACCGGCGGCGGCGCGAGCGGCACCGATACCTATACCAACGCGGGCTGCAAGATCGGCATCATGCCCGGGTACATTCACACGCACATCAGCGAGAAGAAGTGCACGCGCGGCAAAGCCATCGGCATCGTCTCGCGCAGCGGCACGCTGACGTATGAAGCAGTCTGGCAGACCAGTAGCCTGGGCTTTGCGCAAAGCACGTGCGTGGGCATCGGCGGCGACCCGGTGCGCGGCGTCAACCACATCGACGTCATCAAGCTGTTTGAAGAAGACCCCGAAACCGCCGCGATCATGATGATCGGCGAAATCGGCGGCACCGACGAGATCAAGGCTGCGGAGTACATCAAGGCCAACGTGAAGAAGCCAGTCGCGGCGTTCATCGCGGGCCGCACGGCTCCGCCGGGCCGCCGCATGGGTCACGCCGGCGCAATCATCGGCGGTGCTGACGACACCGCGGACGCGAAGATCGCCGCACTGCAGGCAGCGGGCGTGAGCGTGGCGCTGAGCCCGGCGGACATGGGGACGGCGCTGCTGAAGGCGATGAAGCTGGGATAATTGCCCGCCACCCGTGAATGCAACGTCGCAGTATGCCTTGCAGCGCGGGGCATGCATGCGCAGGCGACAGACGCTCGGTTCTCGCCAGCCTGCTTCACGCACACTGGTTGCGAGGCCGTCGCTTGGCTGCGACCAAGCCGTCGGCAGACCGACAAGCGCTGCCATAACAAAAAGCGGCGGTGAAATACACCAAAAAGAAAGAAAAGGGGGCTTAATTGTCCTTGTGGCATCGTCCACATGCAAGTAATATGGATGGAGCGAGTATCGCACCGTGTTCAGCGCGATACAAGGAGGGTTGCTTGCGTCCATACTTCGTCGCCGTGTTCAGTTTGTTCGCCGCTGCTGCAGGGCTCGCTCAGAACGTCTGCGAGCAACAGGCAAGATGGACGCCGACGCAGATAGCGACTCCACTGTCACTTACAACGTCCGATGTCGCGGTCGCCTCCGACGGCACTGCCTTCGTCGCCGGCACGTTTCAAACTGCGACTACCACCAGCGGGGCGAACGTCTTGGCTCGCTGGACGGGCGCCGAGTGGGACTTAGTTCCTGGCTCTCCCGCGAACATCCAAGGCATCGTGAAGCATCCTCTCGGCGGAGTGATTGTCTGGGGTAATTTCACCTCTGCAGGCGACGTGCCCGTGAGTTATGTCGCCCGCTGGAACGGCCAAGTGTGGTCTGCGGTCGGCAGCGGGCTCACGGCTGCGCCGTTTGAGGTGCACACCGGTTCATCGGTGGTTATGGCCCTTACGGCGAGCGGGATCATGGGACTCGGCGCTGGTGGTTGGACGCCGCTTCCAGCGTCGACGATTTCCTTCGTTCAAGCAATCGCAGTCGGTCCGCAGGACAGTGTCGTCGCTGCAGGCGCCGCAGGGGCGCAGTTCACGCCGACCGTCGCCCGATTCAATGGCACGACATGGAATGAGCTTCCCGGGTTCGGCAGCGTGCTTACTGGCTCAATCGGTTCCTTCAACAGCGTCGGCGTGACCTCGGACGGGAACGTGTATGCAAGCTGGGAATTCGCCTTCCTGACTCCTGCGTCCGCCACGATCGGATATTGGAACGGCAATAGCTGGAGTTATCGAAGCGCAACGCCAGTTCGAGAGTTTGTCCCGATGTTCAGCGGTCAGATGGCTTCCATTTCCAGCGGGAGCAAGGTGAATGGCGCACTCACGAACATCGGGTATTACTGGTCCACGTCCCGGCTCACCCAGGGCGTTGCCGAGTCGCTCTCCTTCAACGAGTTCGTCTACGCCCCGGGGGATCCGACACCACCATTTTCGCTCAATGGAATCGCACAACTACCTGATGGACGATTGATGGTCGCGGGCAACATTCCTGCAATCGGCGGCGCAGCCACGGACGACGTCGCTGTCTTTGGGGTGTCGTGGAACGCGGCCATCGACCCCGGAAGCGCAATCAATGGCACCGTGCATGACTTTCTGCGGCTCTCTCCCAGCGACACACTCGTCGTTGGCGCCTTGAGAAGTGCGGGCGCACAGACAACTCGCAACATCGCTACGTGGAACGGCACCACATTCGCCCGGGAGAACGATGCGCCGCCGCTTGAATCCGCACTCTGTGTGATCATGTCTCCTACGAGCAATCCGGTTGTCGGCGGCGTCGGATCAGACACCTACACACGGGTCGGCGGCGCATGGACGCGAATGGGCAGCGGCGACCTGAGTATCTACAACGGTTCAGGCGGTTCGAGAGACGGTACCGTCTACGCGCTCGCGTACAGGCAGAACGGCACGCTCGTCGCGGCTGGCGACTTTGGTTACGGCGCGCCGCCGTTCGGCGGGGGACGTAACTTCGGCAACGTCGCCCAACTTATCGCCGGTCAATGGTCGTTCATGGCGCAAGGTGTGCCTTACACCGTCTACAGCCTCCTTCGACTCCCCTCCGGAGACATACTTGCGGGCGGAGCGGAAATCCGTCGTTGGAACGGAACGGCTTGGTCATCGTTCGCCACGCTCGCACCGGCCGGAAGCTCGGTCCGCGTCATGAGGCTTCTGAGCAATGGCGATCTTGTCGTAGGCGGCGACTTCACGGCAATCAATGGCGTCGCGGCGCGGAGTATCGCGCGGTGGAACGGCACCACTTAGGCCGCCTACGGCGCGGGAATTCCGAGATTCGCGTCGCTCACGACGCCGACGGGCGTTCTCAGCATCGTTGAACGGCCGAGCGGACGACTACTGGCCGCTGGCAAATTCGCCTCCGCCGGGTCTAGGAACCATGTCGTCGAATGGAACGGCTCCGCGTGGCTGCCCGTCGATGGAGGTGTGAACGACTCGGGTGTCGTTCACGCTCTGCACGTCACAACGACAGGCGATGTGCTCGCGGGTGGCTCATTCGATCGCGCCGGGAGTGCCATCGCTCGGAACTTCTCCATCCTCGACGCGCCTGCCGTGTGTGCATGCGATTCGGTCGACTTCAACCGCAATGGCGTCTTTCCCGAAGACCAAGACATTGTCGACTTCTTCTTTGTCTTCGGGGGCGGCGTCTGCTCCGCGTGTGCTGATATCGACTTTAACAACAACAATGTCCTTCCCGAGACTCAGGATGTGATCGATTTCCTGCATGTGTTCGCCGGCGGAAACTGCCCATAAAGCGTGGCGGCCTCGTGGGAATCAGTTTGACGCATGAGTCAGGGTGATGCGGTCTGACCTGCGCGCTTCCGCAGCAGCGTGTACCACACCACTAGATCGTTCTCCAAATCCATCGCGCTGGGGCCGTTGTCCCATTCAAGCTTCCGGCCCAGTTCACGCATCGCGGGCGTGTCGTCTTCGTCGTACTTGAGCACATCAAAGCCTGCGGCTTCGAGTTGTTCGCGCGTGAACGGGCAGCGGCCGTCGGCCCACGGCTTGTACGCTTCGCCTTCGGGAGCCTGCTTGGGGCAAATGTTGTAGATCATGACCAATCCGCCCGGGTTCATCACGCTCGCGAGGTCTTGAACGAACTGTTCGTTGCTCACGCCCAGTTGCACCAGCATGCGCGGATCCACTTCCTTCTCAGGCGTGATATAGCCGCGTTTTAGCGTGTTCTTGCTGATGAACAGATCGAACGTGCCGCGTTGGGCGACCGCTTCCTTGGTCTTTTCATCGGCGGGCCACTTGCCGAAAACCAGTTGCAGCGAGCCGACGGGCGGTACATCGTCCATGATGCTGGGACGCGTGACTTCACCTTGCAACGCAGGGTCGGCGTACAGCGCTTCGAGCAGCGGATCGACTTCAATGCCCGTGACGTGCGCACCCATGTTGCCCATCATGCGAAGCTGGCCCAAGCCGCCAAAGCCGAAATCGACGATCTTCTTGTCGCGGAAGGTCTCAGGGCCGTCGCGCACGCTGCCCCACTCTGTCGCGATGAGATCAATCGCCCGCGCGTACGCGAGCGGCGAGCCGTATCGCGTGTAGTAGAAGAAGTAGTCGTCAAACTTCTTCTCCTCATAGCCCGCGCGCTCGTCCTCCGGCAGAGCCTCAAACTGCGCAGGCGAGAGATAGCTGCGAGGCTCCTTGCGCACATACACCGTCACTTCGTCGACAACCGGCAGGTAGTTGGTCTGAATGACAAAGCGGTGTGCATCAGGCGTTGTGAGCGTGGAACGCACCAGACCAGCTTCGCGGCGGAGCAAGAGCACCGTCGCGGGGCGTTCCTCGACAACTTGCATTTCGGGCTGGGCCGGCGCTGCTGGTGGAGTCGCTGGGGCCGCGGTCTGCGCGACGACGCTCGCGGCGGTGCTGGCGAACGCGAGTGTGACGAGCCCGGCGAGGTGTTGGCGTTGCATGAAGAATGGTACTGCAACAACGCACGAGCGTGACGGCGTTCGTCAGCGTGAGAACAGTTATCGCCTGTCGGCACGCCAATCCACTGGGTTGTGGTATGCTGCAGGCGTGTGATTCCGCCCCGATTCGCTCACACGAACGGCGGGGCGAAGCGAATTGAGTGGCTTGCAAGTGCGTTGAGAGGAGTTGAGCATGAACGGTTCATCGCGGCGTGATGTGCTTGGAATGGGCGTGCTGGGCGCAATTGCCGCGGCCTTGCCGTTTGGCCTGTCCGGATGCGCGACATCGCGCGGCCAAACGGGCGAACGTGCGAACGCGAAGCGGCGGCTTGCGCGCGTGGCGCACATCACCGATAGTCACACGCAAGCCGAACGCGGCGGATTTGAAGGCACATGCGCGATGTGGGAACACCTCAACGCCCTGCGCGACAAGCCCGACCTGGTGCTGCATGGTGGCGACATCGTGTTTGACGTGTTCGCCAAGAACAAAGCGAAGTCGCAGGAGCAATGGGACCTGTACCTGCAAAGCATGCGGGCCCACAACAAGCTGCCCGTGTATCACGCCCTCGGCAACCACGACATCTGGGGTTGGGACAAGAAAGCCAGCGAGACCACCGGCGCCGAAACCAGCTGGGGCAAGGCGTGGGCGGTTGATCTGCTGGGCATGCCTGGCGCGTACTACGCGTTCGAAGCTCGCGGCGTGAAATTCATCGTGCTCGACACCGTGCAGCCTCGCGGCGAGGCCGGATACGAGGGCGGCCTTGGTGATGCGCAGTTTGAATGGCTGCAGGGTGAGCTTGCGAGCGCGAAGTTGCCCGTCGTGATTCTCACGCACATTCCCGCGGTGCATGCGAGCTCGGTCCTCGTGGACGCTCGATTGAACAACGACAAGAACTGGATCACGGGCGGCGGCGCGTCGCTCATGGATCGCGTGCAAGTGGTGAACTTGATCTCCCGGCATCGCAACATCTCAGCGGTACTGAGCGGGCACATTCACATGGTCGAACGCGTGGACTACGCCGGCACAAGTTGGATCAACAGCGGCGCGGTGTGCGGCAGTTGGTGGCAGAGCCAGCAGAAAAGCCGCGAGTTCCTGGCAGATCGCCGCAACGACAAGACCATGCTGGAGCGACCGGACCGAGCCATGCCGGGCTATGGGCTGCTGGATGTGTACAGCGACGGATCAATCGGCTGGGAGTACGTGGAGTGGGGCTGGCAGCCGACGGCGTGAGCCGCGTTGGTTTTGCTATCCTGTCGCATGGCAACGCTCGCTTCGCCTCGTCACTTGCTGGGACTGCAGAACACGCCGCGTGAGCAGATCGTTTCAATGCTGCGCGCGACGCGGCAGATGGAACGCGCGATGGGCGCGAGCCGAGGAACCAACGCCAACGCCCACGCGACCGCGCTGATGGGCAAGGTTGTCGCCAATCTGTTCTTTGAGGACAGCACGCGCACGCGGCTGAGTTTCAGCGTCGCGGCAAAGCGCCTCGGCGCGGAAGTGATCGATCTGCAGGGGCAGACCAGCAGCGTGAGCAAAGGCGAAACGCTCATTGACACGGCGACAAACATCGAGGCGATGGGCGTGAGCGCGCTGGTGGTGCGAGCCCGTCAAAGTGGTGCCGCCGCGCTCATCGCGTCGCGCGTGCGCATTCCCGTGCTGAATGCGGGCGATGGCCGACACGAACACCCCACGCAAGCGCTGCTGGACGCGTACACAATCGCGCAAAGCCACGGGCGCGAAGAGTTTGATCTGTCGGGACTCACCGTCGCGATCGTGGGAGATGTCAACGCTTCGCGAGTGGCCCGCAGCAACATCGCCTGCCTGACGACGCTGGGAGCGCGCGTGATCTGCGTGGGCAGCCCACAACTGACGCCGCGCGGACTGGAAAGCTTGGGTTGCAGTGTGACGCATGATCTCGACGCGGTGCTGCCCCAGCTTGACGCGATCATGATGCTGCGGATCCAGTTTGAGCGCTACGAAGCCAAAGAAGGTGCCAAGGAAGCCGCCAAGCCGAACGTCATCGCGAGCGTGCGCGAGTATCGCTCGCAGTATGCCCTCACCGCGGCCCGGGCCGACAAGCTCAAAGAAGGCGCAATCGTGATGCACCCCGGCCCGATCAACCGCGGTATCGAGCTGGACGCCGAAGTCGCCGACGGCCCCAAGAGCGTGATTTTGAAGCAGGTCAGCAACGGCGTGCTCGTGCGCATGGCCGCGCTCAAGTCGCTTATCGAAGCGTGAGCGACGACACGCGAGTGGCCGCCTACAAAACGCGCATGGCTCAGACCCCCCACCGCCTGCCGACCGATACCGACAACGGGCTTTTGCTCATCATCAGCGGCCCCAGCGGCGCGGGCAAGACCACCATCACGCGCGGCGTGGAACGGTCAATCGCCGACAGCGTGTTCAGTGTCAGTTGCACCACGCGAGCCAAGACACCAGCCGATACCGACGGCGTTGACTATCACTTCATCGATGACGCGACGTTTGAAGCCATGAAGTCACGCGGCGAGTTCTTTGAGACTGCTGGCGTGTACGGCAAGAAATACGGCACGCCGAAAGCGCCCGTACTTGAACATCTGCGCCGCGGCCGACTGGTCATTCTCGAGATCGACGTGCAGGGCGCCATGCAAATCAAGCAGCAGGTACCCGACGCATTCGCGATCTTCATCCTGCCTCCCACGGAAGAGGAACTGCACCGCCGACTGCGCGACCGCAAGCGCGAAAGCGACGAGCAGATCAAGCGGCGTTTCGACGCGGCCAAGGCAGAGATCGAAAGCGCCAAGGCGAGCGGCGTCTACAACGTCTTCATCGTGAACGACAACCTCGAAGCCGCGATCAAGCGCGCGTGCGATCTCATCGCAGGCGAACGTACTCGCCGCACAAGCAAGTGAGTCGTACGGATTTGTATCGGCTTTCGTGAGGATCGCCACCAAACCGTGCGTGAACATCGCACGAGTAACAACGCGATGGAACCGACGTAGGTTAGTCAGGTCTAACATAGCGGTACCGGCGTGCACGCTGCGGAAAACCGCAGCAAAACTCGCTGGCACAGATTCGGACACACGCCTGTCGCCCGCAGAGGCGACGCTTTGGAGATGGTCATGCACGCTCGTTCTGTCGCGTTCGTTGGAGGGGTGATTGGGTGCTCGCTGATTTCGCTCGTGGCCCTTACGGGCTGCCAGCCGCCTCGCGGCGATGGCGGTGGCCGGGCCGATCCGGCGGGCACGACCCGCGCGGAGCGCAATGACGCCCGCGTGACGCCTGCAAGCTTGTTTGAACACAGCGACGCCGTCGCACAGCAGTTGGCCGATGACTTCAAGAACGTGCCGCAACTCAACAGCGACTATCGCGCGACCATCGTCTTCGGCGACATCAAGAACAACACCGGCATCGTGTCAACGACTGACTTCGAGGCATTCCGCACGCGCATTCGTCAGCGCCTGATGCAGAGCCAGAATGTGCTGCGCAACGTGCGCTTCGTCGAGATGAAGCAGCGCATCGATCCGCTGATTCAGCGCGAGACCAGCAAGAACAGCGATCTGCTCCAGGAAGGCAATCGCCCCGAGCGCAAGGATCTCAACCCCGCGTACACCTACTTCCTCAACGGCGAGATGTACCGCGTCGAGCGCGGCGGCGGCGCGACCAATCTCTACATGATGGGGTACAACCTCGTCAGCATGGAGACGGGCGAAATCATCTGGGAAAACATCCCCTACGAGGTCAAGCAGGTTCGCTGAGCGCGATGATGGAAGGCAACGGCTCGTTCGCGGAGGGTTTTCATGCGCGCGGTGATCTTCATGTTGGCGGGACTGCTGATCGCGGCATTCCTCACAGGCTGCGCAAACGCATCGCCTCGCACAACGCGGCTGACGACGCGCGATCTGGACGAGATGGCGACCATCGTCGCGCTCAATCTTCGCAACAGCGAATGGATGACGACGCGCAACGAGCAGAGTGAGCCAGTCATCATCGCGATGGAGAAAGTCGAGAACCTGACCGACGACATCATCCCGCGCGGCGAGCAATGGGCCATCATGACGAAAGTCCGCACCAATGCCAACATGGTACGAGTGGGCCGCGAGAAGGCCATCACGTTCGTCATGAGCAAAGACGCAGTGCTCGGTGCCGCCGAACGGGGCACGATGGAAGGCGCGGAGGAGAATCGCAGGAACCCCACGCACGAGATGAGCGCGACGATGCGCAACGCGACGCGCAGCGTGAAAGACGCGCGGACGGATGTGTATCTGTGTGAGTTTCGCATCACCGCGCTCGCCACGGGCGAGCTCAAGTGGCTCGACACGTTTGAAGTAAAGCGCCAGGCGTTCGGCCTGACGTTCGACTGAGGAATCGGCTCGGCAACATGCACAAGCATGCGTCCATCCTGCTGCTGGCGAGCGTCTGCGGACTGCCGATGGCGGCGTGCCAGTCAACCGCGCTGCGGCGTGACGTCGCGATCATGGCGGACCGCGGCGAGTACGGCCGTGCGGCAGGACTCCTGCAGCAAGACGTGACCAGCGACATGAGCAACAAGGACTATCTGCTCACGCGGATGCGACTGCTGCTCATGGCACTCGCTGACGGCCAGCCCGACGCGGCGGAAGAAACGGCCAATCAGTTGTTCTCGCTGCTGCGCACGCAGGGCGTGAACGAAGATCGCACGGTCGCCAGCGTGGTGTTCTACGAAGGCGTGCGCATCTGGAAGGGCGAGCCCTTTGAGCAAGCGCTGGGCTTTCACTACGTGGCGATGCAAAAGGCCCTTCGCGGCGAATGGGACAACGCCCGTGCCGCCAGCAGCAGCAGCCTGTTCCTGTTGCGAGACTTCGCGAATGCCGTCGGCAAACCCGAGCCGACAACACTGGAAGTGGCCGAAGCCGCAGCGAAAGCCGACGCGAGCAAGCCAGGCCAGGGCGATGCACTCATCGACAACGGCTACGTCACTTCACAAAGCGACTTCGCCTTGGGTTACCTGATGAACGCCGCCGCGAACATCGCGGTGGCTCGACAGGAAGAAGCGAGCGACAACCTGACCGCTGCGGTGCGAGCGAACGCTGCACTGAAGGACATCGCCGAGACGATGCGCAGCGGCGCGTTCAACACGCTGCTCATCATCGACGCAGGTCGCGGCCCTGCGAAAGTTGCGACGGGCAACGATGGCGCGATCGCCGAGTGGAAAGCCCGCACACCCAGCGATGATCGCCGAGTGCAAGTGAGCGTCAATGGCGAAAGCGCAGGCGCGTTCCCGCTCGCGCAAGACATCAACGCCATGGCGCGCAGCCACCGCTGGCGCAACCTCGAAGATGTCCGCACCATCAAGAGCGCGATTGGTGACGGCCTCATCATCGGCGGCGGCGCGGTGTTGCTGGGCAGCGACAGCAAGAACAACGACGCCAAGTGGGTCGGTGCGGGGCTCATCGCGCTCGGCGCATTGCTCAAGGCTGGCAGCGTGGCCGACACCCGCCACGCCGAACTGCTGCCGCAGCGTGTGTACGTCGTGCCGCTGACGCTGGGCGAAGGCTCGCACACGCTGCGTATCGGCATCGAGGGTTCGTCACGCGCGGGACTCACGCTTGTGAACGTGCCGGGTACCAAATCACTGAGCGAAGGCGGACAGCGCGTGCGACTGGTGTACGCGAAGCTCGCGCCTAGCGAAGCGGTGGGCACGTGGGAGACAGCGACGAGCGTCGCCGTCGCCAATGACGCGTGGAAAGAGCGCATCGATGGCGACAACCTGCCATACATCTTCGGCGGAGCATGCGTGCGGACGCCCACGCCTGCGGTGCTCGATCAGTATCACGCCGCCGGGCACCTTGTCAACATGACGCCGGTTGATCTGATGAATCTGTATCGCGCTGAAGGCATCACGTTCACCGTCGAAGAGCAACAAGGGCGATTCGTCACGCACGTACTCGAAGGCGGCTCGTCGATGGTGGCGTCAAAGCCCGGCAGCAGCGGATATCAGCGGCTTTTCACGCAGCGACGCGGGCGATACACGCCGCGAAGCGACGAGCTGAAGGCCGCGATTGAGCGAGAGAACACGCAGGCGCAAGGGCGCGAAGGTACAAAGTGAAAGTCATTCACAAGGAGTCTCTATGAACACGCGTTTGATGGTCGGTGCGATGATGGTTGTTGGCGGCGCGCTCGCGATGAGCGGCTGCGACACGGTGAAGGCCCCGTATCGGCCCGTGCCTGATCAACTGGGTGGCAACTACCCGCAGATCACGGTGTCGGGCGAACTTGCGGGTTTCATCGAGACCGCCGCGCCGGTCGTGGAGAAGAGCGACACGCTGAAGGTGACGGTGCCGGTGCGTTTGCGCAGCGACCCCGGCTACAGCAGCAACATTCAGTATCGTTTCCTGTTCCTCAACGCCAACGGCGCGCCCGCTCGCGGTGGCGATATGAGCTGGCGCTTCATGAACCTGCCGCCGCGCGATCAGCGCTTCCTTGCCGGCAACAGCATGGACAGCGACGCGACGGATTGGCGCTGCGAAATTCGCCTCGCGCGGTAATGCACTTCGCAACAACGCGAGAGTCGCAAAGAAAAGTCGACGTGAACTGTGTGAGGCCTCGAGCGTCTCACTGATGAGAGCAATGCGGCTGCATGCCGCAGTCTGGAGATTGTCATGTTTTCGGCGTTTGTGTCTGGTTCGCAACGTGATCTGATCACTCGCACATTCGCACTTTCGCTCGTCGTGTGCGCCGGGCACGCGATGGCGCAGAGCGGCGGACAAGACCGCAAGCCGCTGCCGCCAGAGCCCGTGCGCGACAGCGATCCCGCGACGGAGCGGCTGGCGAACATCGAGGGCTTCCGCGATGCATACACGCGCGCCGGCTCACCTCGGCTGCTCATCAGTGTCGATAGCGATGCCAGCGGCCGCGGTGCGAGCGGCTCGCGCGATGTCGCAGAGCGTCTGGGTTTCCGGCTCGAAGACCTCTTCGGCGATCCCGAAGTGACGATCATCAGTCCCGCCGCGGCGCAACTGCGCGAAGATCGCCAGCGCGACGCGCTGGCTCGCAATGACGAGTTCGCCGCCGCTCGCATGCTTGGCGCCGACACCAACGCCGACATGGTGCTGCTGGTCCGCGTGGGCGAGCGCGCGGGCGACGGATTCCGCGCGTCGTACACGCTCACCGATCTGCGGCAAGGCACAACGCTGGGCCGATTCAGTTGGGACATGACGCCCGACCCGCAGACGGGCCAGTTCGACAACTACCGCGTGACCGAGTACGCGCGAGCCATCGGTCGCCGCATCGCCAAGCAGTTCAGCGAAGCCTTCCCCGTCAGCGGCGGCGGCACGCTGAGCCGCTACAGCGTGCGCGTCGTGGGCGAGTACGAAGATGACGATCTGAGCGCGCTGCGCGACGCGCTCAACAACAGCGCGGGCGTGCGCCAAGGCAGCGTCCGCGTGCGCAGCCAGGAGCAAAGCAGCGCCGATCAACTCACGACGCTGGAGATGTTCGCGACCGGCGACATGCTCTCCGTCCGCGGCGCGCTGCGAAGCGCCGTGCGTGACCAGCTCGCGATGAGCGCGGACGTGCTCGACGCCCGCGACATGAGCGTGACGGTGCGTCTCGCGCCGCTCGCGCTCGATACGCGGCAACGCGCGCTGGCGGGCGGCCCCACCACATCGCGCAACAGCGGCGAGCGCATGACGCTCACCGATCGCTACACAAAGGCCGGCAAGCCCAGCATCGCAGTGCTGATCAATCGCGCGACGGTTGATCTGCCCGAGACTCGCGTCAGCACTGGCAGCGACGCGACCACCAACCCCGTGCAGACGGGCGACGGCACCAACATCATCATCGGCGATCGCGTGGGCCTGGGTGCCAATCGCATCGACCCGATCGTGGGCGACATCATCCGCGATGAACTCACCGATCGTCGCGCCGAGCGTCTCGAGCAGGGCGAAGTCGATCTGCGCCAGATCGAAAACCGCATGATCGAGCGATTGAGCAGCTTGGGTTTCAACCTCAAGGACGCCGCGTCGGCCCAAGCCGCGATGCGCAGTGCGGGCACGCTTGAAGGCAAGCAGTGGACCGACCGTGAGTTCGCCGCAACACTCGCGAACGAAGCCAAGGCAGACATCGTCGTGTCGGGCGTGGCCCGCGTGGTCCGCACGCGCGGCGGCGGTCTGCCGCTCACCATCGAAGTCACCGTTCGCGCGGTCCGCACCAGCGACAACGCCATCCTTGCAGCAGCCAGCAGTCAGAAGACGGTGACGGCGGCGGGCGCCACGCTCGACCAAGCGCTCGACGACCTGACGGCGGAAGCCACCGGCAAGCTCGTCGCCGGCATGAGCGACGCCTGGGCTCGCTAGTTTCAAGGTGGGCCGCCCGTCCCGGGCGGCCGTATTCCAAAATCGCCCAAACCCGAAGTAAACCGAACAACACGCGGCGCACAAGCGCCGCGTGTTCTTCGTTGGATACTTCGCTCCACGCTGGCATCCAGCCGCCCGCGACGGGCGGCCCACCATCCACTTGCATATTCCTGATATACCGAGTATCTTGTGCGACTTCCCGCACCAACGCGGGGCCGCCGGCAGGGAGATGTTTGGCCGGCGAATGTGGAGCACGTGCATGGCTGGCCCAGGACCGACGTCGGAAACTGCCACTCAAACCACCAGTCCGTTCGGGCCGGGCGTGCCTCCGCTGCCAGAGAACGCGACACCGGAGCAGAAGGACGAGCACTGGTACAAGCACGTGTACCAAGGCGACAAGATGCCGCAGCTCACGCTGCGCGCGGTGCTGACGGGCGGCATTCTCGGCATGCTCCTCGCCGCGAGCAATCTGTACACCACGCTCAACATCGGCTGGGCATTCGGCGTCGCCATCACCGCCAGCGTCATCAGCTACGTCTTCTGGTCCATCGTCACGCCCATGCTGGGCCTGCGCAAGATGACGATCCTCGAAACCAACTGCATGGCGAGCACTGCCAGCAGCGCGGGGTACAGCACGGGCTCGACAATCGCGACGATGTTCGGCGCGCTGGTGCTGCAGTACGCCATTCCCGAAGGCAAAACCGCCGAAACGCTGCACACCTGGGACATTCACCCCGCGTGGCTCGTTGTCTCATTCACATTGCTCACCGGCCTCATGGGTGTTTTCCTCGCCATTCCCATGAAGCAGCAGATGATCAATCACGAGCAGCTCGCCTTCCCCAGCGGTATCGCTGCTGCCGAAACACTCCGCAGCCTGTACAGCGAGAGCAAAGAGGCGGCTCGCAAGGCATGGGTCCTGGTCATCGGTCTGGGCATCGGCGCGGTCGTCGCCATCCTCCGCACTGGCGCGGGAACATTTGGATTCCTTGATAAGGTCTGGAATGGGCTGAGCAACGTCATGCCTTGGATGTTGTCGCCCGTGGACCAGGCGAACCCGACGGCGCCGCGCACGCTCGTGAGCGGCCCGATTCCGGAGATGATTCCGCACGGTGGGTTCTATCAGGTTGACAAGAAGCCCGTGTACGGCTTTGGCGTCGACACCAGCGTGCTGCTCATCGCGGCGGGCATGATCGTGGGGCTGCGCGTCAGCCTGTCCATGCTGCTTGGCTCGCTGATTCTCTATCTTTGGCTGGGGCCCATGCTCGCGGAGATGGATGCTCAGCACGTCGGCAATCCCGCTTATGTCCGCTCGATTGATCTCATCGCCGGCGGCACGATGCTGCACTTCCCGCGATGGGGCCTGTGGGGCGGCACCGCACTTATGGTCATGGCCAGCCTGACCGCACTGGCATTCCAATGGAAGACCATCGTGCGTGCGTTCACCGCAGACAAGGGTGATTCGGGCGTTTCAGCTTCCAGCGCCGGCGCCATGGCGAAGATTGAAGTGCCGTTCATGTGGATGGTCGTTGGCATGGTGCCCATCACCATCGGCATGCTGATCATTCAAGTCATCGCCTTCGACATCGCCTGGTGGGCCGGCCTCATCGCTATCGCCATGAGCTTTGTGCTGAGCCTCGTCGCCAGCCGCGCGACCGGCGAAACCGACACGACGCCCATCGGCGCGATGGGCAAGGTCATGCAGTTGCTCTTCGCACTGCTCAAGCCCGGACAGATGACGCCCAACCTCGCCAGCGCGGGCATCGCCGCCAACAGTGCCAGCAGCTGCGCCGACTTGCTGACCGACCTCAAGATCGGGTACCTGCTGGGCGCGAATCCTCGCCGCCAGTTCCTCGCACAGTTTTTCGGCGTCTTCTTCGGCACCCTCGCCATCGTTCCCATCTGGTACCTCATGGTTCCCACGCGTGCGGCTCTCGAAAAACTGCCCGCCCCCGCGACGCAGACGTGGTCCAAGGTCGCCGAAGTGCTGACCAAGGGCCTCAGCTCGCTGCCAGATTCCGCCAAGGTCGCAATCGTGGTCGGCGCGGCTATCGGCGTGATCCTGCCCATCATCGAACGCCTCCTGCCTGCGAACGCTCGCAAGTACATGCCCAGCGCGACTGGCCTTGGCCTTGCGTTCATGCTCCCCTTCTACAACTCGCTCGCGTTCGTCATCGGCGCGGTCGTGTCGTGGGTGTGGAGCAAGGTCAGCAAGCTCTCGCACGAACAGTTCAATGTGCCCCTCGCCAGCGGCCTCGTCGCTGGCGAAAGCTTGATCGCCGCGTTCGTCGCCATGCTCGCTACGGCCATTGGCCTTATCTCCAGCGGCACGCCGTAAGCCCCGCCGCTCAATTCGTCAGCCGCGCACCTAAGCTGGCCTCATGCCCGCTTCGTCCGTTCCGCACGCTTCCTCACGCTTCGACATCGTCATCAGCGACATCGACGGCTGCATCGCTCCCGAGTCCGCAGGGCCCATGGACGCGGGCAAGCTCGCTCGCGTCGCGGCGTACAACATCGCAGCAACTCAGCAGCGTGATCGCCCCATGATCACGTTCTGCTCGGGCAGGCCCCAGCCCTATGCCGAAGCCCTCAGCCGCATGATCGCCAACGTCAGCGTGCCCATCATCTGCGAAATGGGCGTGTGGCTGTACGATCCGCGCGACAACGCCTTTCTGTTTGATCCCGCGATCTCCAGTGACGACATGCGCCGCATCCACGCCTGCGAAACATGGGTGCGCGAAACCCTCTGCCCGCAAGGCGTCGTCATCCAACCCGGCAAGACCGCGAGCGTGTCACTGTGGCACAAAGACACCGCCCTGCTCATGCGCATGAAGCCGCAGATCGAAGCCACCATCGCGCGCGAAGGCTGGCAGATGCGCGTCGCAAACACCGTCGCGTGGATCAACATCGAACTGCAGCACGTCAGCAAAGCCTCGGGCATCAGGCGTCTGCTGAACATGACGCAAACGCCCAAGCAGCGTCTCGCGGGCATTGGCGACACCATGGGCGACATGGCGATTCGTGAAGCCGTCTCGTTCTTCGCGTGCCCCGCCAACGCCGACGACAAACTCAAGGCCCACGCCGATTACGTCTCGCCCCATGAGGACGTGGAAGGCGTGCTCGACATCCTCGAACGCGTCCGCAGCGCGTGAACTCGAGAACTGCATCTCCAAAAAAACCCCACGCCAGGCGCGTGTGTGGCGATCGCCCGGCGTGGGTAAATGTAGCGAATTATCTGATCAGGGGATGCATCGGCCATTTGTGCCGAGCTTCTGCACAGAAGATCACTGCAGATACGTTGCCGACGCCGCCACGTCACTGGTGTCGTTGGCATTCCGGGTCCGCAACGTGCGCGAGCCCGAGAAAAAGTTGTTGGGTCCGGTCAGCGTGATGTTCGCTCCGGTGTCATTCCGGGTCGTCGCGAGCAGACTCAGCCCGCGAAGCTGGCGATTCTGCGTGATCGCCCCGCCTGCCGTCAGCGTCACGTTGCCCGTTGAGACCAGTCCGTCAGTCCCTTCAAGCTGCGTGATGTTGAGCGCGCCGCTCGTGCGCAAATTGGTCGCGCCCGCCGCACCCGCCACCGATGTGAACGAGTTCGCGGCGTTGCTGAAATCGAAGCTGCCCGTGCCCAGCACACGCACACTCGCCGAACCAATGCCCGAACCGTTCTGCGTCGCTGCACCATTTGTCCGCGCCGTGAACAAGCCCAGCGTGCGCACCTGACCAACGACATACGAATTGCTCGAGCCCCAATCGACATTCCCCGCAGCCGAGTTGGTCGAGCTGCCGTTGTACACCTGGAAGTTCGCCGTCGTCGCGCGATTGCCCAAGTCCGAAAGCGTGATGCTGCCCGTGCCGCTCGCTCGCGTGGTTGCCGTCAGCGTGCCACCAACCACAAGTGGCCGCGTCTGCGAAATCGCGCCATACGAGGTCAGCGTCGCGTTGGTGGTAGTCGTCAGGCCCGACGTCGCGCCAAGCTGCCCGACTGCGAGGCTCGTCGCCGTAGTGAGGAACACCGTGCCCGTGTTGCCGGCAATCATCGGGAAACGATTGTCAGTCCGCGTGAACACAAAGCCACCAGGACCAAAGAATCGCATGCCGCCGTTGGCGATGATGGGCTGCGTGCCGCCCAGCTGATTGACCGGCCCTTCGGCGTGCAGCAGCAGTTGCTCGTTGGTCTGTGCGCCGTGCACGCTGTACGAATCAACGTCGCGATACGCCAACCGACCGGCCCCCAGCCCCGAGTTCGCGCGGTTGTTGCTCTGCAAGATCACACTCGCGAAGTTGTTGCCCGGATGATTCACCAGCGCCTGCGTGAACACGTCGCTCAGCGTGCGCACCACCAGCAGATCGCCCGATATCGCGTGCGTCTGCGAGATGTTGCCCGCGTTGACGACGCGGAAGAAGTTGCCCGATCCCACCGCGACACCATCCGTGCCGTTCAGCGAACCAATCACAAGGTCGCGCGTGTTCGTGAGGTTCACATTGCCGTTCACCGCCGCGGCGAGCAAACCAAACGAATTGTCCGAGCGGTCCAGCGTCCACGAACCGCTCGAGCCCGTGAGTTGAAGTCGATCCGCAACGATGGGTGCATTCGCCCCCGTCTGATTGACCGCGCTGCTCGCGTGGAACCACGCGTCGGAAGCCGTCGTGACGCGAATGAGGCTGAATCCGTCCGCGTCGCGATACGTGATGGGCGAGAACCCCGCCGCGCCGCCGGTCGTGCGCGACTCAAGCGTCAATCGCGCGAAGTTGTTGTTCGTGTTGTCGAGCGTAATGAACGAGTCGCCATCGCTCACGACGCGCAGTACGAGCTGGTCGCCCTGAATGCGATCCGTCTGCGCAATCGAGCCGTTGTTGACGATGCGCAGGAAGTTGTTCGTGCCGTCAGTCGCAACACCCGACGTGCCGTCAACGCCCGTGCCGATCACCATGTCCACCGTGTTCAGCAGATTGATCGACAGCCCTTCACCCGCGAAGATGGGCACAATATTGCGAGCGTCCGTCAATGACCATTCCCCGGTCCCCAGCAGCGAGAGCGATCCGCCGACGAAGATGCCCGAGTTCGCATTCGTCTGATTCACCGCGCCGTTGGAACCCAGCCGACCCGAGCCCGCCGTGCGCAGTCGCAGCACGCTGTAGCCATCATCGTCGCGGAAGCGGATGTTGTTGGCTGCGAGCGTCGCGCCATTGGTGCTCAGCGTCTCAAGCGTCAACTGATTCACGTCGTTGTTCGCACCCGCAAGGTTGATATCCACCACGCCCGAGTTGAACGTGCGCGCGATGAGGTGGTCCGCGTCGATCGCGCTGTCTTGCGAGATACTGCCCGAGCTGATCAGCCGTGCGAAGCCGGTCACGTCAATGCCCGCCTGACCCAGCACCGTTGACACGTTTATTGGAGTCGACGAGAACACATTCACGCTCGCGCCTGTCGCCGAAAGATCTGCGATCTCATTGAGTGAGCTTGTGAGTGTGAGTGCGCCGTTCGTGCTGGCATAGCCTACACCCGCCGCGCGAACCATCGTGCCGCCGCCCTGTACCACATCGCCAGCCGTCTGGAAGCGCACGCGTCCCAGCGTGTCAACCAGATTGATCACGATGCCGTTGGCATCAGCCAGATTGAGATTCGCAACGCTGATTTGATTGCCCACGCCGTTGCGACCTTCAAACGTCAGTTCGCGAATCGTGTTGCTGGTATCAAGCAGCGTGTGCGTGGGCGTGCCATTCGAGTACGACGTCAGCGTGAACGTGTCCGCATTGATTCGACCTGTCTGCGAAAGCTGGCCTTGCACCAGAATCGCCGCACTGCTCGTCGTCGAGAGCCCGGCGATGCTCAGGTCGCCGTTGTTCGTGAACGTCAATCCGCCGTTGCCCACCGTCGAACTCTGCCCCACGCGCGAACGCAGATCGATGGATGCCACGGTGTTGCTGATATT
>DATGWV010000362.1:0-6923 GCA_035299305.1 Phycisphaerales bacterium
AATCTCAGCATCACTCAACGCGCCGCCCTCCCCGTACGGCTTGGCCGTCACGTTCGCAATCACCATGTTCCTCGGCGACTTGATGGGCGTCTTCGCCAGGGCCGCCGCCAGCGCATCCGCCGCCGGCTGCATGAGCGGCGAGTGAAACGCGCCCGCCACCGCCAGCATGCTGCTGCGCAGCCCCATCGCCTCGGCCACCTTCGCCGCCCGCTCGCAGGCGACCTTGTGCCCGCTCAGCACCACCTGCCCCGGCGCGTTGTAGTTGGCGCACACCAGCACATCCTGCTCGCGGGCCTTGTCGCAAATCTCCGCCGCCTGCTCGTCCGTCGCGCCAATCAGCGCAAGCATCCCGCCGCCGCCGCCGGCCCGCGCCGCCGGGCTGTCCGCCGCGTCCTGCATCGCCCGGCCACGCAGCGTGACCAGTTCCAGCCCATCTTCAAACGAAAACGCGCCCGCCAGCGCCAGCGCCGTGTACTCACCCAGCGACAACCCCAACGCGGCTTTCACACTATGGGCCGCGTCATTGATCGTCACGTTCTGCATCGCCAGCCACCCCGCCCAGCACGCCATGCTGACGGTATAAATCGCCGGTTGGCTCGCATCCGTCTGGTTCAGTCGCTCCGCAGGCCCCGCAAAGCACAGTTCGCTCAGCGTCACGCCCAGCCGCGTGCCCAGTTGCTTGTCCGCACGAGCAAACACCTCGCGCGCCGCCGCCTGCGCCGCCGGGTTGGCATGATCAAACCACCCCTTGCCCATGCCCACCGCCTGCGCGCCTTGCCCCGGACACAAAATGATCCACGAAGTGCTCATGCACAATGATACACGACGCGAGCACAATCACCATGCGCCGTGTGTGCGTCGCTGTCGCGAGGCCTCACGCCTGCAGCCGCTCCAGTCGCGCGCTGATAAGCAGCCATGTCGCCGTGAAGCATGCGATGCACGTCGGCACCAGAAAGATGCGTTTGCCTCGCACCGACCACCACCACGACCACATCGCCTCTTTACCCGGGAATCGCCACGAGTCGTACTGATAGGTCGCTACGACTGCAATCGTGTAGAGAACCACAACAGTGAGCGCCGCCAAGAGCCCGGCAGCGGCATGTCCAAACACGCGCCGCGTCGCGGGCTGCCGCAGTCTCATCAACTGCGCCACGAGCAACGGCACCGTGATACACACGCACACGTAGGCTGCCGCAGAGAAAAGGAAGCCCCACGTGCGCGCATATCCGTAGGTCGCCGACCCAATCGCCGCCGCAGCACACAGCACGAGTGCTGTGACGAAGACGCTCACAAACGCGGGGTTGGTCTCGCAGTACTCCATCAACCGCGAACGTTTCAATATCTGTCCGCGCTCTTGCTCGCCGCTCCAGCCGCACTCCGGACACATTGAATTCGCGCCCAGCCCGCTGATGTCGTAGCCACATCGCGAGCACAGCCCGGTCGGCATGCTCTTTCGCATCGCGGCCAATGCCGCACACACAAAGCACACCGCCACGCACAGAACAATCAGCACCATCTGTGCCGCCGTCGCAACCAGCCGATGCACCGCAATTGCATCCACCCACGCCGGAATCGCGTTGGGCAGATCATCCGGGTCAGTCATCGTCTCCCGCCGCACATTCGACAACATCAGCCACGGCCCCAACACAACAACCACCGGCAAACACAACCAAGGCCCCGCCAGCCACCCGCGCAGCGCATGCCACTTCGCCACCGGCACGCCGCGCCGTTTGCGTCGTGCACCATGCACCGCACACACCACCAGCGGCACACCCGCCGCCGCAACTGCGTACACCGCGCCCACGATTGCGCCGACCTGCACCCCAACCATCATCCCGTGCTGCACCCCGCTCCATCCCCAATACGGCTCATCAATCCCGGCGAACATCGCGCCGCCGATGATGCCTGACAGCAAGAACCACCCCGTCAGCCCCAACAACGCGCGCAGCCCCCAGCCGATCCGGCCAACAAACCACGCAATCCGTCGCTCGATGAATCGCCCGACTGCATGCATGCGCGAGGAACCCCCCGGTCGATGTCGCCATTCTACAAAAAGCGGCCTATCGCCGAACATACCCAAATGTGGGCAGGTACCAGCCAAGTCAAACTCGGCCAAACAACAATTCGTAAGAATTTACGTTTTCCGCGCGGCGTTTTTTGCGTATTCCAGTATCATCGTACGGGCGAACAACTGGAGGACTCTATGAAGATGCGTTGTGTTTCGGGGTGCGCAGTCACTGCGCTGATGATTTCGTCCGCTGCCGCCTTCGCGCAGTGGTCCACCGACATTGATCAGAACACCGTCGTGAGTGCGCTCACGGGCGACCAGGGCACGCCCCTCAGCGCGGCCGGCCCAGATGGCGCGACGTGGATCTTCCATACCGACAGCTCCAGCGGCACGTACAAGCACTCGCTGCAGCGATTGGACGCAAGCGGCGCGCTGACGTTCTCGCCGCCGGTGGATGTGTCGCCCACGCGAAGCAACAGTGCCACGTTCACGGTTGACCTGTACGCCGACAACGTTGGCAACGCGTACATGGCGTACGACCAGGCCGGCGCGCTGTATGTGCAGAAGGTCAACAGCGCGGGCGTGAAGCAGTGGGGCGACAACGGCGTGCTGCTGCCCAACTCGACTGGCAATCTTGGCCCGCAGGTGGTCGGGTTCGATGACGGCAGCGCAGTGGTGGCGTGGGGCGCTTCAGTCAACCTGCGTTTCCAGCGCATCAATAGCGACGGCACGCTTGGCGGCGCGTGGGCGTTCACTGAAACCGGACGCGCGCAGGTCGCGAGCGACATGGTCGCGGCGAGCGGCACCGAGTTCATCTCGCTGTGGGTTCGCGCCGAAGGCACCAACACCGTGACCAGCCGCAAGGGTCTGAAGATTCAGAAGTGGAGCGCGAGCAACACCGGCCTGTGGAACGGCGGCGTGCCTCTGGACGTGTACACGTCGAGCGCGACACCCGCACGCGGACTGACGACGGCGTACTTCCCGCGCATCATCAGCGACGGGAGTAATGGCGCGATCATCGCGTTCTATGACGGCGGCGCGACGCGCAACGCGCGCATTCAGCACGTGCGCTCCAACGGCACGTTCGTCTTTCCGGCGGACGGCGTGGAGTGTTCGAACGTGACGAGCGCAACGGAGTATCGCCTGTCGGCGAGCGCGGCGTATGACGCGGCGACGCAGGAATACACGATCGCGTATGAGCGCACGAACCCTTCGCAGGGCCCGCGCGGGTTGAATGTGCAGCGCGTGACTGCGGAAGGCACACTGCTGTGGGGCGGCGGCTCGGGTGTGGAAGTGGTTGCGTTCAACTCGCCTCCGCAGGCGGGTGTGCAGGTGGTGCCTGGTCCCAATGGCAGTGCGATTCTGTCGTGGCTGCGCTACACGGGCGCGAACGGGCCGATGGCGGTGTCGGCGGCGCGCGTGAATGCGGATGGCACGTTCGCGTGGCCGACGCAGACGATTGATCTGGCAAGCTCGGCCAACAACAAGTCGCGCTCGAGCATCGTCAAGAGCACCGCGGGCGATTGGTACGTGGCGGTGTGGGCCAACGACACGGGCGGCGAGCGCGATGTGCGCGCGATGCGCGTGAACGCCGATGGCTCGCTGGGCGCACCGGTGGGCTGCGACAGCATCGACTTCAACGGCAACGGCGTCTTCCCCGAAGACCAGGATGTCATTGACTTCTTCGATGTGCTCGCGGGCGGCACGTGTCCGACTGGTACGTGCAGTGACATTGACTTCAACAACAACGGGGTCTTCCCGGAAGATCAGGATGTTGTTGATTTCTTCAATGTGCTGGCGGGTGGAAGCTGCCCGTGATGACCGGGGAGTAGGGTCAGAACCAAGGCAAGCAGATGTCGTACGCCGCGAGAGCGGCGTGCGATTTTTTTGATCTGTCCGGCTGTCGATTGCCCGCGTGCGTGGGATGACCTGGGCTGCATTGCTGCAGCGAGCGTGGCTGGCGCACCGGGATCGGCGGGCTGGGGCTCGTTTCGCTGGCGCGAAACGTCGTGACGTGGTTCACGAGTGCTCTTGGAATGCGGCCGCCCCAGAGGGGCGGCCCACCTTCAAGAAAGTCCAGACCGCTGGTGGATGGTTCGGTCTTCGCCAAGTCGGTGATCGGTGGGTCATCGAGCGGGCTGCGGGTGCAAACACCTTTGCTTGCACGACGCGGCTGCCGCCACACGACCGATCAGGATGACTTGGTGACTCCGTGACGGGCCACCGGTGCGCATTTTCGCGGAAAGCGAGATGGGATGCAAGCGCGGAGTTTTGGAGTGACTGGGAATGGGCGCACAAGTGCGGTCAGTCGGTGAAGATTTTTTAGGAGGCATCAAGGCATTGGGCTTCGACGCATCAACGGAGGATCGGCACCGACCGCTCAGGGCAGCGGTCGGTGGCACGATTGGCTTGCGGCTTTGAGTCCTTAGGGGGTGGGGGCGAGGGTGAAAAGCTCGTCCATGTAGCGGAGGACGCAGGCTTTGTCGTGGGGAGCGTTTGCTTGGGCGGCGCGGAGATTCTTCTGCATGAAAGTGAGGCGCTGGGTTTGCGGTGGCAGCTTGGCGAAATCACCTTGCACGGCGCCGGCGATCAGGAAGTTCTCAAAGGCGTTGTCGCCGTCAGCGGCGGGTTTGATCATGAGGTCGGCGCGTTTCTGCTCCTTGGCATCGAGCACGAAGATGGTCTTGCCTTGTTTGATGGTTTCGACGACTTTGATTTCGTCGATCTTTTCGGGATCGATGGCGGTGGGATCGTGCGAGAGGATGACCAGATCGGCGAGTTTGCCCACTTCGAGTGAACCTTTGGTCGTTTCTTCGAAGTGCTGATACGCGGGCCAGATCGTCATGGCCTTGAGACCGGTGATGACATCAACGCGCTGCCAAGGGCCGAGGATGTCGCCACTGCGGGTGCGACGGGTGACAGTCGCGTCGAGGACGCGCATCGAATCGGGGAAGGCGACGGGCGCGTCGTGGTGACTGGTGAACTTCATACCGCGCTGCACGCACCAGCCGGTGGGCGAGATGTTGTCGGCGAGTTGCGGGCCCACGGTATGGTCTCGGTGCCAGTCACCCCAGTAGAAGGTGTGCATGGGGAAGAGCGAGGGGATGATGTCGAGCCGCTGCAGGGCATCGATCTGATCTTCGCGCGTGAACTGGCCGTGAATGAGAACGTTGCGGCGGTCTTTCGCGACATGCTTGCCGGTGGCGTCGCTGATGAACGCGATGAGTTGATCGATCGCGGCTTCGCCGTTGGCGTGCGTGATGACCTGCATGTCGTTCTCGAAGCACCAGTTGATGGCGTCGGCCACTTGCTCGGCGCTGGCTGCGGCGTAGCCCGAGTAGCCGGGCTTGTAGTCACCCACGGGGGCGTAGTAAGGACGATCACGCCAGGCAGTGAAGCCCTGGGGCGAGCCGTCGATGGTGAGCTTGGCGCCGGCGACGCGCACGTGGTTCTTGAACTGCGTGCTGTACTCCTTCTTGATCAGATCGCGATCAACCAGAACATCGACGTAGACATTGATGTCGATCTTGAAGTCGTTCTCGCTCGCGGCTTCGCGCAGGAGCTTGAGTGTGGCGGGCACGGCGCGGCCGTCTTGCGCGGTGGTGTAGCCGAAGCGAGCCCACAACTCTGAGCCGGCGACGGAGAACTGCTTGAAGCCTTCGGCGCCGAGGCGGCTGATGAGTTTCGGGATTGCGGTGAAGCCAGCGGTTTCTTCGAGGACGCCTGTCGGGGTCTTTCCGTCAGCTTCGCGACGAATGACGCCGCCCGGCACTTCCGGGGAGTCGGCGGTGATGCCACAGATTTCGAGCGCTTTGGAGTTCAGCGCGAAGAGGTGGCTGGACTGGTGAACCAAGAGGATGGGAATGTCTTTGGAGATTTCGTCGAGGTCGTGGCGTGTGGGGTCGCGTTGTTCCTTGAGTGTGGCGGGGTCGTAACCGAAGCCGACGATGAGCCCGAGTTTGTCGACGGCGGTTTGATTGGCGGCGATCCACTCGCGGAGCGTGGATTTAAGCGAGGCGATATCGGTGACGTTGCCATCCGGGGGTGCGAGCATGTTGGCGGAGAGTGCCTGCATGCCGCCCATCATGACATGGCCGTGTGCGTCGATGAAGCCGGGCAGCAGGGCTTTGCCGGCGAGGTCGATGCGCGTGGTCTGGGGGCCGGCGAACTTATCGACTTCGGCTTTGGGACCGACGGCGATGATCTTGCCATCTTTGATGGCGAGGGCTTCGGCGCGCATGGCGGCGTCGTTGATCGTGATGATGGGGCCGCCAGCGTAGATGGTGTCGGCGGTGGGCTGAGCGAAGGCAGCGGCGGCGAGGAGGAGCGTGAGGGACGCGAGTACGCGAGGCATGGGACGGCTCCGAGATGAGGAGTGACGAACGAACACGCGTTCGTGCGGGTCGGTGTTGGCATTCTACAGAGAAGTGCTTTGCAGTGCGCCTGGTTGGGTGGATGCGGTGGAAAAATCTGCGGGAAAACGCCGACGAGCGGGAGCGGGTATCCTCTGCCCGCATGGATGCAATGGGCGACTCACAACGTGCTTGGCTTGGGAAGCTGGCGGGCACCTTTTTGGTGTTTGAGGGGCCTGATGGGAGCGGGAAGACGACGCAGATGCGGCGGTTCAAGCAACTGCTGGATGATGCGGGGCTCGAGACGCTCGAGGTGCGCGAGCCGGGTGGGACGGACATCGGCGAGCAGATTCGGCAGGTGCTGCTGCACACCAAGGCGGAGATGACGCTGCGGTGCGAGATGTTGCTATACATGGCGAGCAGAGCGCAGCTGGTTGAACAGAAGATCAAGCCCGCGCTGGCGGCGGGGCAGGTGGTGGTGGCGGATCGGTATCTCGCGAGCACGCTGGCGTATCAGGGGACGGCAGGCGGGATTTCGCACGAGGACATTTGGGCGGTGGCGA
>DATGWV010000363.1:0-10280 GCA_035299305.1 Phycisphaerales bacterium
GGCGTCGAGTTCGTGCTTCAGGGGGGTCGGGGCGACGTCGGCCAGAGCGGCAGAACGCGTGAGGGGAGAGAGTCGAAAGCGGGCGAAGGCGGCGGCCCAGCGGTGAGCGGGATCAGCGAGGATGGGTGTTGCGACGAGTGAGAGAATGACCACAGCGATGGCGGTGGACATTTCGTCGGGCGAGAGAATCGCGGCGCCGGCAGCGATGACGACGAGGGTGAACTCACCCGCGTTTGCGAGATAGATGCCTGAGATGAACGAGGTGGGGGCGCTTGCGCCGGCGAGCCAGGTCGAGAGGGCCATCGTGATGAACTTGAGCGACATCAACGCGGCGAAGCCAATGGCGATGGGCGTGATGTTGCTGGCGATGACTTCGGGCGCGACGCGCATGCCGACGGCGGTGAAGAAGACGGCCATGAGCAGGTCGCGGACCGGCCCGAGTTGGCCCGAAAGTTGGAAGCGGAAGGGTGTGCCCGCAAGCAGGAAGCCGGCGATGAATGCGCCCATTTCCGGGCTGAATTTGAGGAACGTGGTCCAGACCGCGCTGGCGAGGGCGATGGCGGCGCTGGCGACGAGCACGAGTTCGGCGGAGCCCACGCGCGCAACCGCTTGGAGGAGGCGAGGCAGGAGAAATCGGCCGCCGACAAGCAGTAGGAACACGCCTGAGATGCTGAGCGCGCCGGTCAGGGCGAAGTTGAGCCACTCGGGAAATCCGGTGTTGAGGGCGGGCGTGGTGTGGGGCGAGATGCCTTTCCACTTTTCGAGCAGCGGGAGCATCGCGAGGACAACGACGCTGAACAAATCTTGCACGATGGAGACACCCATCGTGATGCGGCCGTGCGACGAGCTGAGTTCTCGTCGGGCGAGCAGGATGCGGACGAGCACGGCGGTGGATGAGAGGCTGGCGGCGAAAGCGAGCAGAATGGCCGCGGGGCCTGAGATGCCTAGCAGTGCGAGCAAGCCTGCAAAGAGTAGCACGAACGCGATGATGCTCGCGATGCCGATCGCGACGATGTGAACCATGCCTTTGCGGATGGACTCAAGGTCCAGGTGCAAGCCGATGCCGAACATGAGCAGCACGGTTGAGAGAGCGGAGACTTGTTCGACGCTGGCTTCGGCGCGGACGAGTCCGAGGGCGTGGGGGCCGACGAGCGCGCCGGCGAGGAGGTAGCCCGGAATCACTTCAAGTTTGAATCGCTTGAAGGCCCACGAGAGGATCGCCGCGCCCAAGATGAGCCAGAAAAGCACAAGACCGAGCGGCTGGGAGCCGTCGGCAGGTGCGCCATGCTGGGCGAGAAATGTCGGGAAACAAGCGAGCGACGCGGGCATGAATAGGTGAACGTAGGCCGGACGCGCGTAAGCGGAATCGCGCGGTCACTGCGGCGCGACGCCGTCGAGCAGGGCGGCGATGCGTTGCTGGCGATAGTCGTCGCTGGTCCAGATGGTGCGGGCGTCGGGGATGGGCTGGCTGATGACGCGCGTGATGGGGGAATCGGGCGGGTGCAGCGAGGTTTGGTTGTCGAGCAGGCTGGGCGGCGAGTAAGAACTGCGCGACTGGATCATCTGCGGCTGCGTCAGGGAGTTGGGATCACCCAGCACCCAGACTGTGCCCGGGGGGATGGTGGCTGCGGAGATGCCCGGCGCAACGGGCACGTAGGTGCTCTCGCGAAAGACGGCCATGAGTGCGCCGCTGGCGCGGGCCATGTGTGCTCCGCCGCGTTTCGCGCCGGGGTAGAGCTCAAGATTCTGGTTGACGCGATAGACGCGATCCCAGTTAGAGGGGGCACGCATGTCGACGACTTGTTCGCGCAGGCTGCTGCGAAGGAGGTTGTCGTCTTCGACGCCTTGCTCAATGGGTTGCAACATCGCGTCTTGTTTGCCTGAGCCGCTTTGCTTGCCCGAACCGCCTTGCTGGGCGACGGCGGTGAACGCGAGGGCGGCGGCGAGCATGGAAACCGGAAGACGCAGCATGATATGAAAAGTATCGGTGCAATCGGGCAAGCGGGTGCGAGTTTGGGCGTTGATTGCATGTCGAGGTCGCACGGCCAGCGGAGAGTGGTGTCCTGTGACGGAAACGCGTGCGAGCAGCATCCTGTTGGGTGGTTCGCAGGCGTCCACAGGGGCCAAACGGATACTGACAAAGTCCGATTCGCTGGTAACGCCAGCCGCCGGGATGGCTACAACCACGTGTCCGGCCAGGTCTGCCGGCGCGCGTGGGCGCGTCAACGGGAATCGTCGGTCGGACGCGGGTATTGGAGAGCAGTTGTCATGCTGAACAGTCGCGTTGGCGTCCGGTCATTTTCGCGGTGGATGGGTCGCACGCTTTCGGGAGCGACCCTCGCGATGGCGATCGCGGTGGGCACGCTGTGGACCATGCCTGAAACGGCGCGGGCTCAGGGCATGCGGATGATGACGGGCGGGATGGACCTGTCCGCGACGCGCATGAACACCCGCAGCCTTGAGGATTATGCCCGGCTGCTGAAGCTGGATGAGACGCAGAAGGAAGCCGCGACCGCGCTGATGGATGGATACATCGCTGCGCACAAGGCGGCGACGGAAGAGATCGAAGGCAAGTTCGAAGAGATGCAGCAGAAGGCGATGGAGAATCGCGACTGGCAGAAGATGGGCAACGACGCGTCGAAGCTGATGGTTGAGTATCAGGACAAGACGCGCAAGCTTGAAGAGGATGTGCTGTCGAACATCAAGGGTCTCTTGACCGCTGAGCAGGCGGAAAAGTGGAGCTTGGTCGAGCGGTACCGCCGGCGCGAGAAGAACCTCAAGTACGGCTTCTACAGCGGCTCGGCGGTCGATCTGGTGCGGGTCATCAATCGCAGTCGTCTGACCGTGAACAGCGAAGAAGCCAAGCAGCTCATCGAGCAGTATGAAGCGGACATGGACCGCAAGCTGGTTGAGTATGAGAAGATCACGCGCGATCAGGAAGAAGAGATGCGCAAGCAGGCGGAGGCCGGTCAGGTTGACATGATGAGCCGGATGTCGGCCATCGACAAGTTCAGCGGCCCCAGCAAGGAAATGCGCGATCTGAACAAGGATTTTGTCCGCCGGATCGGTCTGGCGATGAGCGAGGATGATCGCGCGAAGCTGGAAGCGGAGTTTGCGAAGCGTGCGCATCCGCGCATCTATCGCGAGTCGCACCCGCAGCAGCAGTTCGCGGCGGCGCTGGGCTTCAGCGATCTTGATGACTCGCAGAAGACGCAGATCGCGGACCTGAAGAGCCAGTACGAGCGGGAAGTGAAGTCGGCGAACGCGGCGTGGGCGAAGGCGGCGGAGAACGCTGAAGACGTCGCGGGCGGCATGATCAACCTGCAGATGGCTCAGTGGATGGGCAACAGCAAGGAAGGCGTGAAGGAAGCTCAGGACGAAGTGAAGAAGGCTCGCGACGCGCGGCGTGCGCTCGATGAGAGCTTCAAGACGCGTTTGGAGCAAGCCCTGAAGCTGGAGCAGCGCAATCGCTTGCCCGCCCGCAAGGCCAGCAACGACAACCCGTGGGAAATGTGGTCACAACCCGAAGACGATGAATGATGGAGCGATTCGTCGCGTGCTGTGTGCGGGCGGCGAATGATCTGACGCATGACGCAAGCAGCCACCAACGGACTTTCGGTCAGCGCAGCCGCGCCGAGCACCTCGGCGCGGCTGGCTGCTTCCCGTTCGCTCGAGCAATTGCCCGAGATCGACATGGCGATCGCGGCGCAGCTGCCCGCGGAGCATGCGACGCGGCGGCGCGTGGTGCCTTACGGCATGCATGGCAGCCGGGTGCTGGTGGCGATGGCTGACGCGACCGACATCGCGGCGGCGGATGAAGTGAGCGTGGTGCTGGGCAAGCCGGTGGCGCGCGTCGCGGTGACGCCGGCGATTTTCGCCGACATGATGCGTGCGGCGTATGGCACGACCGCCGCAGCGATGGGCGAGCGACTGGGCGGCGGCAGCACGAATGATGACTTGATCAGCAATCTCGAGGCGATTGAGGCGGACGACCTGCACCGCATGGCGGAGCAGCCGTCGCTCATCAACTTGGTGAACCTGCTGATTTTGGAGGCGATTCGCGCTCGCGCGAGCGACGTGCATGTCGAGCCGTTTGAGAAGAAGCTCAGCGTGAAGTATCGCGTCGACGGCATGCTGGTGGAGCAGCCCAGCCCGCCCAAGCAGTTGCAGCCGGCGATCACGAGCCGTATCAAGATCATGTCGGGAATGAACATCGCGGAGCGATACGCGCCGCAGGATGGTCACATCTCGCTGCGATTTGAAGGTCGCAAGATTGATATTCGCGTGAGCACGGTGCCGACGCTCTACGGCGAGAGTGTGGTGATGCGCATTCTCGACAAGGAAGCGGTGACGCTGGACCTGGAGACGCTGGGCATGCGCGCGAGTGATCGCGAGGGCATGCAGAAGCTGATCGATCTGCCGCACGGCATGGTGCTGGTGACGGGGCCCACGGGCAGCGGCAAGACGACGACGCTGTACGCGGCCCTCACGAAGCTGTATGACCCGAGTCTCAAAATCATCACGATTGAAGACCCGGTTGAGTATGAGCTGGCGGGCATCAATCAGATTCCCGTGAATCCCAAGCGAGGACTGAGCTTTGCGGACGGGCTGCGCAGCATTCTGCGTCAAGACCCGGACGTCATCATGGTCGGTGAAATCCGCGATGCTGAAACGGCGGAGATTTCCGTGCGTGCCGCGCTCACCGGGCACTTGCTGTTCAGCACGCTGCACACCAACAACGCGATCTCAGCGGCGAGCCGGTTGCTGGATATGGGCATCGAGCCGTTCCTGTTGAGCAGCGTGCTTGAGGGCGTGCTTGCTCAGCGACTGGGGCGGCGCGTGTGCAAGCACTGCAAGACAACCGCGACGATCTCGGAAGAGATGGCCCATCGTCTGACGCCCAAAGAGAAGTTGATGTTCGCGGATGCGACGTGCGTGCGCGGACGCGGGTGCGACAAGTGCAATGGGCAGGGCATGCGCGGGCGATTGGGCTTTTACGAGCTTGTGCTGATGACGCCCAGCCTGCGCCAGAGCATCGCGCGGCGCGAGAACGCGATGGAGATGGCCAAGCACACCTTGCCCACGTTCGTCACGATGCGCCGCGACGGCATCATCAAGGCGGCGGAGGGCATGACGACGATTGAGGAAGTCTTGCGAGCGACGCAGGACGCGGATGAGGGAGTGGGCTGAACACGAAGCGTCGCGGATGGCGCGAGTGCGGAAAGATACTGGGAGTTCGAGCAAGACGGATTGTGATCAATCGTTCTGATAGACACAAGAGCATCACCTGAAGGATCGGTAGAGAAGTTCATGCCACGATTCGCGTATAGATCAGCTGGTGGGGGCGGAGGGGGCGTGATCGAAGCACCCGACCGCGCGAGTGCGCTGCGCGAAGTGATGCGGCGGGGCGAAGTGCCCGCGAGCATGGAAGAGATGGGCGCGGTCGGCGGTCGTAACGGCGCGGCGGAGCAGGGCTCTCGCGGCAGTGCGGACGCAGTCGCAACCAGCGGCGGCGTGTCGCTGGAGTTTGGCAGCGTGATGAGCCTGCCTGAACTCGCGTACTTCATGCGAGAACTTTCCACCGCGCTGCGTGCGGGGTTGCCGCTTATCCAGGCGCTCAAGACGATCGCAAAGCAAGGTCGCAAAGCGCGGCAGAAGGCGATGCTCGCGAGCATCATCGATCAGGTGGAGCACGGCAAGAGTCTGTCGGATTCGTTCGCGACGCAGGGGCCGCCGTTTTCGGAGCTGGTCATCAATCTGACACGCGCGGGTGAAGCGAGCGGCAAGCTGGGCGAAGTGCTCGCGCACGCGGCGGATCTGCTGGACAAGGACGTGAAGCTGCGGCGCAGTCTGATGGCGGCGACGCTGTATCCCGCGATCATCGCGGTGCTCGTCATCGGCGCGGTCATCGTCGTGACGACGTTCATCGTGCCCAGCATTTTGAAGCAGGTCGCGGCGCAGGCGGCGACGCTTCCCTGGCCCACGCGCGTGCTGCAGGAGAGCGCGGCGTTCTTCACCAGTTGGTGGTGGCTGGTGTTGCTCATCATCGCGACGTGCGTCATCGCGTTTCAGCGGTACTACGCGACGCCCAATGGACGACTCGCGGTTGATACGTTCATGCTCAAGACACCGCTCTTCGGGCCGCTGATGCGCGAAGTTGCGGTGGCACGATTTACACGCACGCTCGCGACGCTGACGGGCTCGGGCATTCCAGTTGTCACGGGCTTGCGCATCACCAAGGGCGTGCTGGGCAACAAGGCGATGGAAGATGTCATCGAAACCGTCGTCGAGCAGGTGTCGGCGGGGCGCACCATCGCTCAGCCCATGGAAGAGAGCGGCTACTTCCCGCCCATGCTGGTGCAGATCGTGAACATGGGCGAGCGCTCGGGCCGGCTGGAAGAACTGCTGGGGCAGGCGGCGCACGCATTTGAAGAGAAGACTGAGCAGGCGGTGAAGCTGTTCACGGCTGCGCTTCCGCCGATTTTGATCATGTTCCTCGCCGGTCTGGTGGGGTTCATTGTGTTGGCGATTCTGATGGCTTTGCTGACGATGCAAGATGCGGCGATGCGCGGTTGATCGTGCAGACGTCGAGAAGAAAGGAACGACTCGTGATGAACCTTCACAAGCGGATGACGAAGACGATGGCGCGTGGCGAGCGCGGGCGGGGCGGTTTCACGGTGATGGAAGTCATCGTGGTGGTCGTCATCATCGGCGTGCTGGCGGCGGTCATCGCTCCGCGTCTGCTGGGTCGCGTGGGACAGAGCCGCACGGCGGTGGCGCAGAGCAACGCGTCGAGCCTGGCGACGGCGATGCGCAGCTATGTGATGGATTGCGGCACGCCCGAGAGCGGCGCGACTGTGGGTATTCTGTGGGAGCGGCCCGGCAACATCGAAGAGGGCAAGTGGAAGGGGCCGTATGTCGAAAACGCCGACGCGCTGAAGGACCCGTGGGGGCGCGAGTACATCCTGCGGATTCCGCCCGAATTCAACGCCGATTTCGACATCGTGAGCTACGGCGCGGACGGCCAGCCGGGCGGCGAAGGCGAGAACGGCGACATCGTGCACGGCAAACGCAACTGAAATGCCGGAAGCAGCGCGGAAACCGAGCAGTGGAGGACCGACGGGCGTGCTAGACGAGAGATCTCAACAGATGAACGTGGCTCGCCGGGGCGCATCGCGCGTCGCGGTGCGTGCGTTCACGGTGGTTGAGATTCTTGTCGTCATTGTGCTGCTGGCGGCGGTGGCGGGGCTGGTTGCTCCGCGACTGACCAACAACGCGGCGCGGCGTGTGACGGCGGCGGCGGAAGCGACCGCAGAGACGCTGAGCGCGCTCTCGCGGCGTGACGCAATGTTGAGCCAGCCACTCGCGCTGATGTATGACCGAGCGAACAACCGGCTGCACGCGTCGGTGCTGCTGCGCGATGCACAGCGCAACGCCGTGGAATGGCGCAGCGATCCGCTGCTGCCTGACGCTGATCTGCAGGATGCGCGCATTGTCTCGGTGACGGCGGACGGCGCTGAACTCGACACGAGCGAACTCCGCGTGGAGTTTGATCAGTTTCAGCCCAGGCCTTCGCTGCGGATCGTTTTCAGCGATAGCGTGGGCGGCAACCTGACCAGCGTGGACATGCCCGCGAGCAGTCTGCAGGCGACCATCGTCTTCGGCGACATTCGCGAGCAGCCTGGTGCGTCGCGTGCTATTGACTTGGATGAACAAGGCAAGGAGCGGCAGGCGTGGTGAAGACCCGGCACAATCGCAGACGGTGGCGACCCAGCTTTGTGCTGGCCGATGCCATCGTCGCGACGGTGATGCTGGGGGCGTCGCTCGCGGTGATTGTGGGGCTGGTGGGCCGGGCGATGAGCGCGCAGCGCATGGGCGAGCGGCTGGAAGTCGTCGCGATGCTGCTGGATGAACAACTGCAGATGGTGCTGGCACGCGGGCCTGACAACTACTTGCAGAGGTTTCCCGCGACGGGCAAGTGCGATGCGCCGTTTGCGGAGTACGAATATCAGCTTGCGATCACGAGCAATGGTGGTGCCGATGCGTACAGCGTGAAGGCGACGGTGTCGTGGCGAGAGGGCGGGCGCGTGCTGAGCGAGAGCGTTGAGACGCGCATCGCGCCGCGGCGAGGCGATGAGCCCGACCCCGACCGCAAGCCCGAGGAAAGCGTGGTGCGGCAATGATGCAGGCACGCGACAATCTTCGCTTTATACGTCGCGATGTGAGCCGAAGCGGCTTCACTGCTGCGGAACTCATCGTGGGCATCGTCATCATCGCGCTTATTGCGACGAGCACGACGAGCGTGATGAGCCGGTTGGTTGCGTCGCGTGAGGTGGTCGCGAGCAATCGCCAGGCGTTTGCACGGGCGAATGACGCCGCGGGGCGCATCGCGCTGGATCTGTCCAACGCCGTGCGTGATGCGGAGATGGAGCAGTGCAAGGTGCAAGTCATCGACAGCGGCACAAGCGGGCCGCCGCGAGATGAAGTGCTGGTGCTCATGCGGTCGTTGCGGGGTGTGCGCAGCGAGACGGTGCGCGGCAACGCCCCCGAAGGCGATGAGTTTGAAGCGCAGTACCGGTTGGTGCAGGGCGACGGCGGCATGATGGACTTGTGGCGGCGCGTCGATCCAGCGCTGGATGAAACCATCGATGGCGGTGGCGTGGCGAGTCCGGTGGTCGCGGGGCTGACGTCGCTGAGCGTCGAAGCGTCTGACGGCAACAAGTGGTTCGCTGCATGGGACAGCGACAGCGACGGGCTGCCGCATGCGGTGCGTGTGGTTGTCACGGCTCGTAGCGACAACGCACGCACGGAAGTGACGGTTCGCCGGGTGGTGGCGATTGACCGCGTGCCGCTTGCGCCCAAGGACGAAGAGAATGCGAACGGCAGCAGCGATGCTCCGGCGAGCGATGACACGGCCCAGCCGCAGCAGCAGCCCACGGGTGGAAGTGGTACTGGCGGGACAGGTACTGGTGGAACCGGGACGGGTGGAACGGGTGCAGGCGGCACTGGTGGCGGAACGGGCGGAACAGGTGGAACAGGTGGCAACACGGGCGGCGGCACACGCGGCGGGGGTGGGGCATGAACGCAACAGCCCTTCGCAACCGGCGCGGATTCGCGACGTTGATGGTCTTCCTCGTCATCATCTTCGGCGCGATGGTGGTGAGCATGGTGCAGAGCGCCAGCTACGCCCAGGCGGCGGCTGGTCGCGAAGCGCTGGCGCGAGTGCGAGCCCACTGGGCGGCGCGCGCGGGCGTTGAGTCCGCGATTGCGCGACTGGAAGCCGTGCGCGAGGATGATGACGACAGCGATGCGTATCGCATGTTGAATGAAATGGCCGCCGTTGCGGATGGCGAACTGGCCGGCGCGACGTGGACGGTGCGCACGACCGATGACGGCAACGAAGTCGCCGGGCCTGCTGATGCGGCGAGCCGGATCAATATCAATCTGGCGACGCCCGATCAGCTTCGCAGCGTTGAGCCGTTCATGCCCGACGATGTGATCGACGCGATTCAGGACTGGCGCGATGCTGACGATGATGCGCTGCCGCAGGGCGCGGAAACGGGCTACTACGGCGGGCTGACGTATCCGGCGGGGCCTCGCAACGGGAGCTTCCGCACGATCGCAGAGCTTGAGCTGGTTGCGGGTGTGGATCGTGACGATGTGCGCGGCGAGGACTGGAACCTCAACGGACTGCTTGATCCCAACGAAGATGACGGTGATGAGAGTTTTCCGCCCGACAACGCCGATGGCCGGCTGGATCGCGGATGGTCGGGCATCTTCTCGACCATGAGCGTCGAGAACAGCAACGGACGCAGTGGCGAGCCCAAGCTCGACATCACGACTGCGGAAGAGGGCGAAATTCAGCAGCGATTCAAGGTGAGTGCTGAGCAGGCCAAGGCGATCCGCGACTACATGCAGAGCGGACAAGCGGGCGGCATTCCGGATTTCATTCGAAGCAATCTCAGCGATCTGGCGCGACTCACGGTGCAGCGGCGTGGCGGATCGCGGCAGGAAATTCAGCAGGCGGCACGCACGCAGAATCTCTCGCGCGAGCAATTGGGATATCTGATCGACGAAGGCACGACGATCCCGGCGGAAGTGCTGCAGTTTGTGCCCAGCCGGCTGAATGTGAACACGGCGAACACGAAGACACTGGAGTATCTGCCCGAGATCGAGCCCGAGATCGCCGACGCAATCATCGCGGAGCGGTCGAGCAAGCCGCAGGGGTTCGGCAGCGTCGCGGAACTGCTGGATGTGCCGGGCATGACGCGCGAGTCGCT
>DATGWV010000364.1:0-10611 GCA_035299305.1 Phycisphaerales bacterium
ATCCTTGTCACGCAGAATCACGCTATCAATGTACGACGAGTTGCCACTGCCTGCGATGCCCGCGTTGTGGTAGACGAAGGCTTCCTTGGGGTTCGCGTCCGCATCCCGCACCACGGCGATCTGCCGCCAGCGGGAGTCATACACGTAGTAGAAGCGTTCCGACGCATCCAGCGAGTCGTCCGCATCGAGATCGGTGTGCTCCATGATGCGGTAGCCCAGGCCGTTGTAGCGATACTGCGTCGTATCGGCGATGCCACCCTGCAGGTAATACCGGACAAGTCGACCGAAGGCATCGTACTGCATCTGCATGCTGTATGCGACTGAGAGATTCACTCGCATGCCTGCCGCGTTGTACGAGACGTTCTCGCCATTGCGCTTGGTGTATTTGTTGGCCTTGTCGAAAGTGTTCTCTTTGCCGACCTGCGTTGTGTCAAACTCCCCGTACACAGTAAACAGCCCGTCACCATCCTGATCCAAGATGTCTGTGGACCAGTTGCCGGTGAGGCTGAGTGTCCACTGCTCAAAGCGTGACCGCGTGCCCGACTGAATGGCTCCGCTCACCATGTTGCCCGACTCGGCCTTGATAAGTCGGCCCAGGTCGTCGTTGGTGTAGACAGCGTCGTAAACGTTCTTGGTCACGCCGCTCACATCGCGCTGGTGTGTGTCGTCGGTCACGCTCACGATGTTGCTGTTGCGGTCATACGCGATGGCGTTGTCAGCCAGCGTGTTGGTCATGCCACTACGCGCCCAATCCCAGCCCTTCACGCGGCCAAAGTTGTCCAGGTCGCCGTAGGTGTGCACGCCGCTCGATTCGGTGAACACGGCGGTCTCAACAGCAGGCTGATCCAGCGTGGTGCCGACCAGTTGCGAGCTGCCGAGATACTGATAGCTGGCGATTTGTGTGCCGCTGGAGGAGCCCACCGTCACCGTCTCCACTCGGGATGCTGAGTCATTGATGCCGCCAGCGGTGCCGTAGCCGTAAACGATCTCGCGGCTGCTGCCGGTGAACCATGGCGAAGCCTGCACCGTGCGACGCAGCATGGGCGCAGTGCCGCTACTGCTGACTTTGGCGTATGTGTTCTGGACGAGGAACGAGGCCCGGCCCGACGAACTCGCCCCGCTGGCGACGTTCATGGCGCTGTCCACATCCTGATAGAAGTGGGTGTTGTTGCCCCAGTCGTCGTACAGGTAGAGCACTTGGTCAGTAACGCTGCCCGCCGACGCAGCGTTGTACTGCGTGACGGTTTGCACGAGCCCGCGCGTGCTGTCGTAGGCGGTTTCAATACGGCGGACATCACCGTTGAAGCCAGATGCGAGAGTCGACACCGCCCGGCTGGTTTCACGGCCCAGATTGTCATAGGTCGTCGTGATGGTGTTGCCTGATTGATCGGTCGTGCCGATCTGCTGACCGGCAGCGTTGTACGCGAAGGTGACCACTTCGCTGCTGCTGGTGGAATCGGGATACGTCGTCTTCTGCAAGAGCCGATTGCTGGCGATTGTGCTCGGAAGTGTGCCCGAGTTCACCACGCCGTAGTCGTACTTCGTCACTTGGTCCGCTGCATCAAGGGTCAAGGGGTTGGCAAGCGGATTGGTGTTGGCGCTCGGCCCGAGGTCTGCCATCAGCGCAACCATGCGACCCCGGCTGTACGCGTACCGAGTTGTTTGGTCCTGATCGCCATTAGTGCCGCCACCCGGCGTGCCGTCGACGTAGTTGGCGATGGTCGAAAGCGTGCGACCTGCAGCGTCGTAGGTCGTCTTCGTCTTGATGTTCTTGGGGTCCAGCGTGTAGTCCACGCGGCCTTCGGGCAGGTACGCCGTCTCGCTGATGAGCCGATCATCGGTGCGCATACCTGCGACGCTGTCGGTGCTGCGGTTGTATGAAGCGCCACCGTTGGTACCCAGTGCGACCGTCGCGGTCTGCCGATTCAGCGGATCGTTGTAGTAGTAGCTGGTGATTGACGCGCGTCCCTTGAAGCTGGCGTGATTCACCGCGACCACACTGATGGCATCGTTGACAGCGTCCAACGCGCCCGTGGTTGACGTGTCCTTGGGATGGCGCATGATGGCCACGCTCATTTCAAGCGTGCCATTGGTCGCGTTGTACAGACTCTGGTGCTCTTCCAGCACATAGTCGCCACTCACATCGTCGGCGTCGGAATAAGCGGAATCGTTGTCCTTCGCGAGCACGAAGCGGTTTGTCGCCCGACCCAATGTGTCATAAACGGTCTTCGTGAGCTGGCCCGCATTGCTCTTAATGACGCGGCCGGCTGCGTCAATCCACGTATTCGTCGTGATGCTGTCGCTGCTGGCACCGCTGCTCTGCGTGATCTTGTGCCGCATGCTTTGATACGCGTGACCACGCACGTCATAAATGGTTTCGCTCAGAGCCACACGGTTGGTCGTTGCACTCGTGGGGTCGGTGCTGGCGGTCAGACCCGACGAGCTGCTGTATGCCGCCGACGCAATCACCCGGCCCAGATTGTCATACTTGCTCACGCTGTGCGGCGCGAGCGGATTCACCCGGACAATCGCCCGACCGCGATAGTCGTAGATCGTGCTGGTGGTGCGGTCGTTGGCCGTGTTGCTGTCCACCTTCGTGGTACTACTGGTGACGTGATTGTTCCCCACGCCGCCGCTGTCATAGACCACGGTTTGCACGGTGGTCATGTTGCTGCCCGTGCCATCGATTGTCCCGATAGCGCTACTGCTGAAGCGCCCGATGCTGTCAAACGTGGTCTTGGTGATCGTGCCCGTGGGATCGGTCACCTTGATCGCGCGGCCCATGCCGTCGTATCCGTACACGGTTTCGTCGTAGTCAGTCGAACTGCTGGCGCCGCTGTACGTCGCCGGGATGTTGAAGAAGGACCGGCTGGTGGTGACCTTGCTGCCGGCGCTGTCGTACGTGTTCACCGTTAAACTTGTCAGCGAACCGTGGTCCACATCCCCGATGACATCAGCCGAGCCGCTGGCATCTTCAATCCAGTCGGCAATCGCCGTCGTCGTCGAGCCGCCGGGCAGCGCGATCACGCCACTCGCCTCGCTCTTCCTCGCCAAATTCCCCACGCTGTAGCTCACCGGCCCGGTGAACGTCCCGCCGCTCACGCTCGGCACACTCAGTGTCACCGTGCGGCCGTCACCCAGCTTGGTGTAGTAGCTGCGGCTCACGCGACCATCAGGCATCGTGGTGTCAGTCAAGCGTCCTTGGTTGTCGTACGCGTATTGCGTGATGAGCTGGAAGCCCGTCGCCGGCAGTGACACGCCAAACGTGCTCGCAGCAGCGACGGCATCGCTGTCGCCGCTGGCCTTCACATCGTCAATGCGTTTGACCAACTGCCCCAGGCTGTTGAACTTAGAGTACGTCCACTTGCCCACCGCGTCCTTCGTGAAGATGACACGGCCCTTTTCATCGGTGTAGGTCTCACTCGCGATGCTCGTCGGCGCGTACGCATGACTCGTCGTGGGCAGCGTCACGGTCGTCTTCTTGGCTGCCCAGGCCGATGATCCGCTCCAATATGTCCGCGAGTAGCTGGTCGTCGCCACCGATCCCCCAGCTGTGGGATAGTTCCCGCTGCTGCTCGCGTTGCTGCGCGACAGACGCGCCGTGTTGGTCCCATCCGTGATCGTGATCGACAGCGGCGAGTACGCCGACTCGCTGATCGTGATGGGCGCATCGCTGACGCTCTCATCATCGTCATCCACTTGCTGCGCGGTGCTGGCATACGGAATCTTGCTGTCGCTGCTCCACACGCGCCAGTTGACCAGTCCGCCCGTCGTGGTCGTCATCGCTCCGGTACTGTGGGCGTAACCACTGATCGCGGCAGTGGAGTACGCGTGCGTGACACGACCTGCGCTGTCACGACGCAGCTTGGTGGCCCAGTTACTGCCGCTGAAGGCGTTGCTGTCACCGACAACGCGCCCCAGTCCCTGACCGGTCTCATCAAAGTACACCGCGACAGCGCTGGCATCAGGCCGCGTGATGATCGTGCGCGCGTACCAGCCCGTGCTGCTCCAGTTGCCGCTGTTGTCGTAGCTGCTGTTGGCCAGGCTACCGCTGAAACTGCCGTTCACACTCGAAGTCAGTGTGTGCTCGCCGTTCATAGAGCCCGCCGAGCAGCCGCACTCGCCGTTGAGCGTCACTTTGCTGAGCGTCTTGGCACCGCTGTCGTACTCAAAGAAGTGGGTGGTGTAAGGCTTCAGCGTCGAGTCACTGGCCGACGTAATCGTCCCCACGTACTTGCGAACACCCTCGGGCCCGACCACCAGCCGCAACAGACTCGTGGGACTCGTCACGGTGTAGCGGTAGTAGGTCTTAGACTCAAGGCTGCTGCCCGTGGAGAGCGGCATGGTCACTGTGGCCCACTTGAGATCCCCCGCGTTGCCGTTACCTGTGTCGGTCACGCCGTCGTAGTACTCATACTCCACGCGGCCTACTTCGCTCAATCCCGTGGGACTGGCCCAGGTGCCCCCGGTCTTGATGCTGGCGACGACCGAAGTCAGACGTTTTGCACCACCCGCCGTGGTGTAGGTGTACGCGAAGCGACGATCCGACGAATCGATGAACGTGGTGACGCGCGCAGTCCGCACGCCAGAATCCTGCTCAAACGCCGCGAGTGCATCGCTCATGCTGGAACTGGTGCCCACGTACGCCGTGGTGCCGTTACCGTCAGCGTTGGTGACCTTCCACAGTTGCCCTTGCGCACCCTGGGCATCGCCGTCAAAGTCGAAGAACGTCCACACAAAGCCGCTCAAGTCACGAATCTCAATCGTGCCGGGGTTGCCAGAGCCGTCGGTGGTCACCTTCGCTGTGGCGAGGGTGCCGTTGACGCCTGCAAAGACCGTTGTTGACGTGCCGACACGCTGAAACTCCATCACGCGGTTCGCGCCCACGACCATGTAGAGCATGTCGTTGGAAGTAGCGTTGGTGCCCCGCACCAGTTCAGGCCGCGAATCTTGGAACCAGTTCTTCCCCTGGAAGCCGTTACTCGCCGTGGATTGCCAGCCGTTGTACGACCGCGAAATCGTCACGCTGTAGCCGTCACTGGGAAACCGCAGGTCAAGCGCGCTGATGCGCGGTGTCCGCAGGAACGTGTCGACATCCGCAAGTCCGCCATCGGCTTCACCGCCGCCAAAGCCAATGCTGCTGGCACGCTGCGCGTAGCTGGGCAAGATGCCTTGGCCACCGCTGGCTGCTGCCTTGTAGCTGGTCAATGAACCGCCATTGAGGCCCCCGGCGTCCGTCTGTGCGATGCTCATCGAAGTTGCAAGGCTCAGCGGCAACACCGTGCTTGCGCACATGAGCAACGCACAGATTTGTGGGCGTGCTGTGTGCGAACGCATCATTGATGAGGTAAAAACTGACGCAACATTGCCCAATGACATAATCGCCATGACACATGCCCCTGCGGCCAAGCCGCATGCTTCGTCACGTTCCTTGCTTCACGCACAAGCGTCGTAAAGCGTCCAATCCACTTTGTCGAAACCCCAATCCTCAGCGAAACACAGCTGAATCCACGCTGTTTTGCAGCGATCTTCTCGCAGCCTGCGAGAGTTCGTGCACGCAAAGAGCACGAGCGGACGGCATCAGCCTATCAAATCGTGGTGACTCGCTCAAGGGGGCAAAGGAGATTTTCCAAAACAATTTGTCATCACATCAGTTCTTTCCACATGCTCCACCGAGTTCGGTGAACTCATCGCGCAACGCGCACCGTTCTCTAAAGAAACAAATCACTCGATGATTTTCTTCGTGACCGACTTGCATGCGCACGCGCAAGCTGTCATACTGATGACGGCGTGCATGATGTTGCACGTCTCTGTGTGCATCTCGCTCACCACACGGTCGCCGTAGCGACCATCGCATGCAAGGGGCCTCTTCCATGAAACGTCCTGTTCCCGTCGTCGCTGCCGCTCCGCGCACATCCATCGCTCGTCGCGCGATGGCAGCGTTTGCGTTGTCCGCCGCACTTGGTGGTTTGTTTCTCGCGACAGCTTCATCATCGATGAATAGTCGCGCAGAATCATTGCGTCCCAGCACATCGCTTGAGTGCGGTCCATTGACCAAGCTCATGCTGGCGCAAGTGGGATTGTCGCCTGACGCGCTCGCCGCGATTGGCGCAACCGATGATCAAGTGACCAACATCATCACGTCGGCTCGATCACTATGTGATACGCGTGCCGCCGACTTTGACGGTGCGCAGGCATCCGTGGAGGAAGCGCAGAAGCGTTACAACGACCTATCCGAGCGAGTGCGACGCGGGCTGGGCAGCAAGGAGGACCGTGCGTCGTTAGATGCAGCCCGGACCACGCTGGCGGATGCTCTCTCGTCTCGCGATGTAGTGCTCAGCCAGGTGCGAGCGGTCATCGACGGCATTCTGACAGATTCGCAGCGGAAGCACCTCACCAACATCATCGCCGCGCGTGACGTGGAAGTGCCGGTGTACTACAAGCTCACACGCCGCACCGACGCGGAGTGGGTCAAACTGCGTGACCGCCTGAGTGAAGAGCAGCGTCAAGGACGCCAGTTGGGATCAAGCAAAACGACTCTGCTAGTTGGCGATGAACTCAGCGCAAGTGAGCTCCACGCAAACCGCCGTGTTGATGTGGCCGCGCTCTGGCAGCAGGCACTTACCGATCGGTGAGCATACAACTAGTCGAACTTTCGTGGGCATGTCACTCGCGAGCACCCCCTCTCGCAGCTTGATAGCCCCAAGCACCCCGGCTGAAAAGTCGGGGTGTTTTCTTGGGTGGAAGACCGGTGTTACTGCGACGGCAGACACGCCGAAGCCAGTATTGAGTGAGCGCACACGCGTAGTTCGCTGAGCAACTCGGTCGGTTCAAGCGATGGATTCAGTGTCCGTACTTGCACACTTGATCCTGCATGCCGGAACGTGAAGCCGGACACCGTGCACTTTGCACCTGCATACAGCAGCATCGATTCGCGCAGCCCCGTCGCTGTCATGTACGCGAGCATCTGATACATGTCCGGCCGCTTGAACGACTCGGTGTCCAACTGCTTGTACTTCACGTCACCGACGAATCGACACTGCCCGTCCTCCCACCAAGAGAGATCAGGTTCCAGTCCGATCTGGTTGCCCGTGTCGAGCGTGAGACCTTTGTGGCCGTGTCGGAAGACGTTCTCGCGTACATGCATCGTCTCAAAGACGCGACACAGTTCCAGCGAAGGAAACCGTAGATTCTGCTAAGCGGTAGCCCACCCCGGGCTCGGTGACGATGAACCGCGGCTGTGCGGGATTGACCTCCAGCTTCTTGCGAAGCTCTCCGGCGTAGACGCGGAGGTATTGCACATCGCTGGCGTGCTGCGGGCCCCAGACCTCCTTGAGGATCATCTGATGCGTGAGCACCTTGCCCGCGTGCTTGACCAGGAACGCTAAGAGCTTGAACTCCATGGGCGTCAGGCGGACCTCGCGACGCCCGGGGCTCTCGAGGTCGGAGGACTGATCGGTCACGAAGACCAGTCGCGCGGCGAGGTCCACACGCAAGGTCCGGCGGTCGGCTGTGCTTTCATACGGCGGCACCTCGGCGCTCCCGGCTGGCCCCCGACTCGTCGCCGAGTTCGCATGGCGCAGAGCGACTCGCAGGCGAGCGAGTAGTTCGCCGACGCCGAAGGGCTTGGTGAGGTAGTCGTCGGCTCCGGCGTCGAGTGCCGCCACCTTATCGCTCTCCTGCCCGCGTGCGGAGAGGACGACAATCGGTGTGCGAGACTCTTTGCGGATCGCACGGGTGACGTTCAGGCCGTCGCCGTCGGGAAGGCCGAGGTCCAAGAGGACGACATCCGGATAGGTAGTCACAGCCAGCAGTGTTCCCTCACGGGCCGTGCCTGCCTCCTTCACGCGGTAGTGGTTCGCTTCGAGCGTTGCGCGGAGGAAGCGGCGGATCGGTTCCTCGTCCTCGATGATGAGCACGAGGGGCATGTGGGCGGGTTGCATCCCGTCAGCCTGAAGCGGCTGCGCGCGAGTCGGGTTCGGAGTTGAGTCGCTCAATTCGTGCTCCTCTGACTCAGTCCATCTTCGCCCGCAACCGGCGTGAAAGTTATGCGGCGACCTTCGGCCGCATCTTCTTTGGCTGGAAGCACGGGCTGCGGCTGATCAATTGGCAGCGAGAAGAGGAACGAGACGCCTCTCGGGGTGTTGGGCTCAGCCCAGATGCGTCCGCCGTGCACGCGGATGATTCCCTCGCAGATCGTCAGGCCAAGGCCCATGCCCGTCGATGTCGCAGCACCGGCACTCGAGCCCGCCATCTTGCTGGCGCGGCCTCGATAAAAGCGTTCGAACACCTTGGATGACTCATCTTCGGAGAGCCCGGCACCCTCGTCCCAGACTTTGACGACGACACTCGTTTCGCTGGTCCACGCGGATATGCCGAGCGCCGTACCCGTCGCGGTGTAGCGGAGCGCGTTCTCGACAAGGTTGTGGACGACCTGCGGGAGCATCGCATTGTCGACGCAGATCATGGGCAGGTCGGTCGGAACATGCACGCGGAAGGGACGCGAGGCGAGAGCATCACGGTGACGCGAGAGCCCAACCCCCACGATCTCCTCGACCGTCGTCCACTCCCGCCGCAGGTCGACGGAGCCGGACTCCAGCCGCGTGGCAAAAACGAGGTTGGCGATGATGTCGTTGAGGCGGGATGACTCGTCGACGATGGTTCGGAGGAGGGCCGCGCGCGTCGGCTCGTCGATGGCGGGGCCGTCGGACTGTTCGGAACGCTGGGCGGCATCCGCTTGCTGGAGCGTGCTCGCGGCGCCGGTGATGCTGGCGAGTGGCGTGCGGAGATCATGCGACACGGAACTGAGCAGCGCACTGCGAAGTCGTTCGCGTTCGGCGTTGATGCGGGCAGACTGCTCGGATTCGGCAAGCGTGACTCGCTCCAGCGCCGACGCGGCCTGCGACGCGATCGAATCGAGCGTGGCAAGCTGGGCAGCATCGAAGGGATCGACGCCGTTGTTCACCTGGGCTCGCACACCGAGCACGCCAGCCCGACCCTGGCTCCCAATGAGAGGGTTGTACAGGCCTTGGACGGAGGGAAGCGTTGACGTGCCGCGCCCAGCGGGCTTCCCATGGTCGAAGGCCCACTGAGCCACCCCGCGCTCGCGTGCCGCGTCGTCACCTTCACCGGAGTACCAGTCAGGACCGCCCAACCCCGCGGCGCCAGCAACGTCAAGCTCCTTCGGTCGAGACGAGGCACCGACTCCCGCTCCCGGCGTGGGAGTACACACGACCGCCTCAGCCTGCAGCAGGTCGTGCGCGTGCCGTGCAATGATCGCGGCCACGCCGCGGGTATCGCGTGCGGCGGCGAGCTCGCGCGAGAGCGCGTGCTGGGCCGCCGTCGCGCGTTCGCGGGACCAGGCGCGGAGCCGCTGCTCTCGTGCACGAGCCGCAAGCGTTCCGACGACGACACCCACGGCGAGCATGACAGAGAAGGTGACAAGGTACCGGGTGTCATTGATGTTCAGCGTGAAGCGCGGCTCGGTGAAGAAGTAGTTGAAAGCCAGCACCGAGAGGACGCTGGCGAAGATGGCGGCGACACGCCCAAACCACAGCGCGCTGACAACCACACCCGCGAGGAGGATTAGGGACTCCTCGGAGAGATCCGGGGGCCGAAAGAACGCAAGTCCGACGAGAGCGCACGCCGCGACCACGCCCGCTGACGCAGCGAGTTCGCTGACAACGCGGGCGGGCGGCTTGCGGGTGCGAGCGTCGTTCTCGCCTGCGCGCCGTGCCGAGTGAGTCACGCCAGAAACTGACTCGTCGCCGCGCACCACGTAGATGTCGATGTCGCCGCTCTCGCGGATGAGGTTGTCGATGAACGAACCAAAGAGAACTTCCTTCCAGCGCGGCCGCTCAGTCTTGCCGACGACGATCCGGCTGACGTTGCGCGAGCGGGCAAAGGCGATGAGTTCGCGCGCCGCGTTCTCGCCCGCCACGGTGTGCGTTGTTCCCCCAAGCGACTCGGCCAGGCGCAGGTTCGCGTCCAGTCGCTCGCGATTCGCCGCCGATAGATTCGCCGTGCGAGGCGTCTCGACGTAGACCGCGATGAGATCGGCGTGCAGCCCCGCGGCCATGCGCTTGGCGGCACGTACCAACTTGCCCGACATCGGACTCGGGCTCACCGCAACCACGATCCGCTCGCCCGCTGGCCACACGGCCCGGATGCCGCGGTCCTGCTTGTACCGCCGCATGTCCGAATCGACCCACGCCGCTGTCCGCCGCAGCGCGAGCTCACGCAGCGCGAGCAGGTTGCCCTTGCGGAAGAAGCCATCGCTCGGGTCCACCGCCCGCGCCGCGTTCTCACCAAGATAGACCTTGCCCGCCTTCAGCCGCTCATGCAGCGCATCCGGCGGAAGGTCCACCAGTTCGATCTCGTCGGCCTCGTCGAAGACGTGATCGGGCACGGTCTCGCTGACCTTCACGCCCGTGATCTGCGCGACTACGTCGTTGATCGACTCCAGGTGCTGCACGTTGAGCGTCGTGTAGACGTTCACGCCTGCCGCCAAGCAGGCTTCAACATCCTGCCAGCGCTTCGCTCGTCCCGATAGCGAACCGGGCGCGTTGCTGTGGGCGAGTTCATCCACGAGCAGGATGTCCGGTCGACGCC
>DATGWV010000365.1:0-6520 GCA_035299305.1 Phycisphaerales bacterium
CGGATCAATGACTACGGTTCGGTTCGCATCCAACTCGCGAGCCCGAACGACATTCGTTCGTGGTCCTTCGGCGAGGTCAAAAAGCCCGAGACCATCAACTACCGCACCTACCGCCCCGAGAAGGACGGCCTTTTCTGCGAGCGCATCTTCGGGCCCGAGCGCGACTACGAGTGCGCCTGCGGCAAGTACCGCGGCACCAAGTACAAGGGCATCATCTGCGACCGCTGCGGCGTCAAGGTGACCCACAGCCGCGTGCGCCGCAAGCGCATGGGCCACATCAACCTGGCCTGTCCGTCGGTCCACATCTGGTTCTTCAAGAGCATGCCCAGCCGCCTGGGCACCCTGCTCGGCATGAAGACCAGCGACCTCGAGCGCGTGATCTATTACCAGGATTACGTGGTCGTTGATCCGGGCGACACCGAACTGACGTTCAAGCAGATCCTCACCGAGGACGAGCACTCCGCCGCCCAGGACAAGTACGGCAACGCGTTCAAGGCCTCGATGGGCGCCGACGCGATGCGTGAGCTCATCGAGCGCACCGACCTCGACGCCGAGGCCGCCCAGCTCCGCCAGGACCTCAACGAGACCAAGAGCAAGCAGAAGATCAAGGACTTCGCCAAGCGGCTCAAGCTCATCGAGCAGATCCGCGGCAGCCAGAATGACCCCGCGTGGCTCGTCATGGACGTGATCCCCGTGATCCCGCCGGACCTGCGTCCGCTGGTTCTCCTGGAGAGCGGCAACTTCGCGACCAGCGACCTCAACGACCTCTACCGCCGCATCATCAACCGCAACAACCGCCTCAAGAAGCTGATGGACCTCAACGCCCCCGAGGTCATCATCCGCAACGAAAAGCGCATGTTGCAGCAGGCGGTCGACGCCCTCTTCGATAACGGCCGCTGCCGCCGCCCCGTGCTGGGCAGCAGCAATCGCCCGCTGAAGTCGCTCACCGACATGATCAAGGGCAAGCAGGGTCGCTTCCGCGAAAACCTGCTGGGTAAGCGCGTGGACTACTCCGCGCGTTCGGTCATCGTCGTCGGTCCCGAACTCAAGCTCTGGCAGTGCGGCCTCCCCAAGAAGATCGCTCTGGAGCTCTACCAGCCCTTCATCATCCGCAAGCTCAAGGAGCAGGGCCTCGCCGACACCATCAAGAGCGCCAAGCGCATGCTTGAACGTCGCGATCCCGCCGTGTGGGACATTCTGGAAGAAGTCATCTTCCAGCACCCCGTGCTGCTCAACCGCGCTCCCACGCTGCACCGAATGGGCATCCAGGCCTTCGAGCCCGTGCTCGTCGAAGGCAACGCCATCCGCATCCACCCGCTCGTCTGCGGCGGCTTCAACGCCGACTTCGACGGCGACCAGATGGCCGTCCACCTTCCCCTCAGCGTCGAAGCGCAGGCCGAAGCCCACGTGCTCATGCTCAGCACGCACAACGTCTTCAGCCCTGCCAACGGCAAGCCCATCATCAGCGCGTCGCAGGACATCGTCATGGGCGTGTACTTCATCACGTTCATCGATCCCGAAGACAAGCCCGTCGAGAAGATGCGCGTCTTCAAGGACCGCCGCGAAGCCATCCTCGCGATGGAACAGCGCGTCGTCCATCCTCACGAACGCATCATCGTTCGCGTCGATGGCTTCGATCAGATCGTCGACAGCCAGACCGCCGCGCCCAAGCCCATGCCGGCCAACCGCCGCATCATGACGACGGCCGGCCGCTGCCTCTTCGCCGACGTGCTCGCCCCGGGCATGCCCTTCTACAACTGCGCCCTGGGCAAGAAGGGCTGCGCTCGCGTGATTGACGACTGCTACGTCATCGCCGGCAAGGCCGCCAACATCGACCTCCTCGACCGCCTCAAGGAAATGGGCTTCAAGCAGAGCACCCTCGCCGGTCTCTCCTTCGGCCTCACCGATCTGCGCATCCCCGCCGAGAAGTACGAACTCCTCGCCGAAAGCCAGAAGAAGGTCGATCGCGTCGAGAAGAACTACGAACGCGGCATCATCACCGCGCGCGAACGCTACAACCAGCTCCTCGACATCTGGAGCCACTGCCGCGAACAGGTCCAGAAGCGCCTGGTCGACACCCTCAAGCTCGACCGCCGCCACCCCGACGGCAGCGAAGCCCCCATCACCAAGGAAGGCAAGAAGGAAGGCAAGGCCTACCTCAACCCCGTCTACCTCATGGTGGACTCGGGTGCGCGCGGCAACATCACCCAGATGCAGCAGCTCGCAGGTATGCGCGGTCTGATGGCCAAGCCCAGCGGCGAAATCATCGAGACCCCCATCCGCTCCAACTTCCGCGAAGGCCTCAACATCCTTGAGTACTTCAGCTCAACCCACGGCGCTCGTAAGGGTCTGGCCGACACCGCCCTCAAGACCGCCGACAGCGGCTACCTCACCCGCAAGCTGTGCGATATCGCCCAGAGCGTCATCATCGGCGAACTGGACTGCGGCAGCAAGCGCGGCGTCCGCAAGCGGGCCATCTTCAAGGGCGAAACGGTCGACGTGCCGCTCCGCGACATGATCATCGGTCGCGTCAGCGTCAACAACATCGTCAACCCCAAGACGGGCGAAGTCATCGTCGCCGAGAACGAGATCATCTGGCCCGAGCAGGCTGCTCACATCGAGAACATCGGCATCGACGAAGTTCTCGTCCGCAGCGCGCTCACCAGCGAAAGCAAGTTCGGTTGCTCCGTCCTTGACTACGGCATGGACATGAGCACAGGCAAGCTCGTCGAGCCCGGTCTGGCCGTCGGCATCATCGCCGCACAGTCCATCGGTGAACCCGGTACGCAGCTCACCATGCGCACCTTCCACACCGGGGGCGTCGGTCAGCGCGGCACCGACCAGAACAAGTTCGTCGCTGCCCACGCGGGCAAGCTCGAACTGCGTGACTGCAACGCCGTGCCCGGCAAGGACGACGATCAGCACGACTGCTTGGTCGTCCTCAAGCGCAACGGCGAACTCGCCATCGTCGACGGCTCAGGCCGCGAAATGGAGAAGTTCAAGGTTCCCTACGGCGCCTTCCTCTACGCCAACAACGGCGATGACATCAAGAAGGGCCAGGAACTCGTCAAGTGGGATCCGCACCGTCAGCCCATCCTGGCTGAAAAGGACGGCATCATCAAGTACGTCGACCTTCTCGAGAAGGAAACCTTCCGTCTCGACGACGCCGGCGGCGGCAAGAAGGCCAAGGTCGTCATTGAACACAAGGGCGACCTCCACCCGGCCATCAACGTCGTGGACGATCAAGGCAACATCCTCGACTTCCACTACCTCCCCGCTCGCGCCCGCGTCGAAGTTGAAGACGGCCAGAAGATCCGCGCCGGCCAGATGCTCGCACGCCAATCGCGTCAAGCGGGCGGCACGCAGGACATCGTCGGTGGTCTTCCCCGCGTCACCGAAATCTTCGAAGCCCGCAAGCCCAAGGACCCGGCCGTCATGGCCGAAATCTCGGGCAAGGTCGAGATCTTCAGCGACAAGCGCAAGGGCAAGATGACCATCCGCGTCGTCAGCGACGCCGGTCTCGAGAAGGATCACCACGTCCCCGCCGACAAGCAGTTGCTCGTGCACACGGGCGACTTCGTGCAGGCAGGCGACAAGCTCACCGAAGGCCCGTTGGTGCTGCAGGACATCCTGCGCATCAAGGGTGAAGAGAGCCTGTGGGAATACATGCTCGAGGAAGTGCAGAACGTCTACCGCGCTCAGGGCGTGGGTATCAACGACAAGCACATCGAACTCATCCTCAGCCAGATGCTCCGCAAGGTCAAGGTTGAAGATCCGGGCGACACCGACCTGCTCCCGCAGGAGGTCCTCGACAAGTACGCCTTCAAGCAGAAGAACCGCGAGATGGAATCGTTCTTCCGCGTGACCGAAGTCGGCGGCACCGACCTCAAGATGGGCGAACTGGTCCACCGCGATCAGATCAAGGAAGCCAACGCCAAGGCCGAAGCCGCTGGCAAGGATGGCGCCAAGGCTCGCCGCGCACGTCCCGCCAAGGGCCGCACGCTGCTGCTGGGCATCACCAAGGCCGCCTTGAGCAGCGAGTCGTTCCTCTCGGGCGCCAGCTTCCAGGAAAGCACGAAGGTGCTGACCGAAGCCAGCCTCAAGGGCGCGATGGACACGCTCATCGGCCTCAAGGAAAACGTCCTGCTGGGCCACCTGATCCCCGCCGGCACGGGCTTCCGCCCGTACCAGGACATCAAGGTCAAGCCCCTCGTCACGCTCCCCACCGACGAAGAGGACGAAGCCATGATGCTCGAAGAAGCCGCGGAAGCCGCCGAAGCCCTCGGCGCCGACCGCAACGACGCCGTGGGCACCCCCCACGTCGAAATCCTGCCCCAAGGCAAGAGCTTCGCCGGCCAGTAAACCAGTCCTTCCAACCCCACGTCCCACCCCACCGACCGCTCCCCGAGCGGTCGGTGTTTCTTTTGCACTACCCCGTGCCACACGTCTCGTGCCACCGACCGCTGCTCTGAGCGGTCGGTGCCTCTTCCAACCTACGTCATCACACCCTCACACCTCCCCCGTGCCACCGACCGCCGCTCTGAGCGGTCGGTGCGTCCTTCAACCTACTTCAGCGCCCACCCATGCCTTGATGCTCTCTCAAAGTCTCTACCGCATTTGCAAGCAAGTGAAGCCACCAGCAAAAAAGCCCCGCCAATCGCGGGGCCCGTTCCATCCTCACACTGTCACAACGTCACATCCCGACTGCCTTCACGAGCATGTCCCACCCGCCAGCACATTGAAGAAATCAATGACATCCTGATCTTCCGGAAAGACACCGTTGTTGTTGAAGTCGATGTCGTTGCAGCCCGCACACGTCGCTCCGCCCAAGACGTCAAAGAAATCGATCACGTCCTGATCTTCCGGAAACACCAGATTGTTGTTGAAGTCAATCGAGTCGCACCACGTCGCATCGAAAACGACAATCGTATCGGTCGTGCGCACCGTCGCCGCGTCCAAGAAATTCACACGTGCCACGATCGCGCCATCATCGCTCATGAAGCGCTGACCGCTTTCCGGCACACCAACCACGCTGCCTGCGATCTCAAACGATGTAACCGTTCGCGGCCCTTGCCCGGGCACGTTGATCACATCGCCCCTCATGAGGACCTTCTTCAGTTGACCGGTCGCATCCTCGCGATACACCGCCGATTGGCCGTTGCTCAGCAGCGTCACCACAGCAACGCGTCCATCACGTGTGACGGCAAAGCGACTCAGATCGCTCACGGTGACGCCCGCTGGTGCGTCCGGCGCGGGCTCGCCGGTGCGCACAATCAGTCGCGTCCCCGCTGAACTATGCACCCACAAGCCGCGATCATTGCTCGAGTTGATTCCGGCGCCGCTGACCAGCGTGCTGAAGACCACCACGCCGTCGGGCGAACTGATCGCGGAAATGCGATCATGCGTCAGACTTCCCTTGAACACCGCACCAGGAATCCCGACAGCAGCTGTCCCCGAGATCATGATGTTGCTGAACCCGCTGCTCTCCTGCCAGCGCAAAAGCGTCCACGTGCCATTTGTCGCACCAGCCCAGAAGATAACCTCGCCGTTGTCATTCACCACGGGCAGGCGGGTCGCCGAAATCGAACCTGCGATGCCCGGCATCGGTTGAAACTGCGCCGCGATCACTTGCGGCACAGTGCCCACATTCGTCCACAGCACGTCCCGTACCGAGGGATATCCCGTCGCTCGGATCGTCACCGCAGTGCGCCCAAAACGATTGATGTCCCCGCCGCTCAGCAGCGAGACCATCGCACCTCCCGTTGGCAGTCCCGCGAGCGGCACGCTTGATACCGCGTAAGGCGTCGTGGGCATGGTGCTGTCCGCGTAGAGCAGGAACTGGGTCGTGTTCGTGAATGCCGAGTACGCAACCGCAGAAGTCGACGAACTCACACTCATGAACCTGGCGGATGTTGCGGTCAGAGACGTACCCGGCGCCGTGTTGCCCGGATGCGCGATCGTGACCAGCTCACCCGAACTCGTTCGCATATAGCACCCAAACGTCGTCGAGTCATCAGGCAGCGTCAGTTCGGGGCTGAACAGCACCGAGCCGTCATCGCGCGGGAATCCGAGCCGCACTCCGGTCACCGTCGCATCGCCGATGACCAGACCGCGATCATAAATCAGGCGGTTGGTGAAATCGCCCGCCGTGCGAGCCCATACCACGCTTTCGTCGCGCAGCGGGTCGCGACCGCGGATGAACCCGCCGAAGCTCACCGTGCCATTCGCGCTGATGTTCGCACCGAAAAAATCCTGCACAGTCACACCCGGCGCAGCGATGCCATACGCGGGTTGTCCCGACACGGCGATGACCTGCACCTGCTGCCCGTGAACAAGCGAGCCACAAGAAACCAACGCGATGCCAAAAGGCGCCAAACGCATGGAATCCCCTTTCTTCCTCATCCCTTACTCGCAGACGCCGCCGCTCAGCACGAAGAAGAAGTCGATGACATCCTGTTCGCTCGGAAACACGCCGTCATTGTTGAAGTCAATGTCATTGCACGTCCCGCAGCCGGCGCCC
>DATGWV010000366.1:0-3461 GCA_035299305.1 Phycisphaerales bacterium
TGGGCATGCCGCAGGGTAAGGTGACAGGATCACTCAACGCGGCGGGCGTGTGCATGCGCGGTTCACCAACGAAATCGGCCAACCTGCATACGCCGGTTGGCCGTGGTCATTCATGATTGCGACGATGTCTTACACCAGCAGCGTCGCGGGCTTCTCGAGGAAGTTCTTGACCGTCGCGAGATACTGAGCCGCCATCGCGCCGTCCACCACGCGGTGGTCGCTGCTCATGGTCATGGTCATAACGAGGCCCGGTTCAATCTTGCCGTTGCGGACGACCGGCTTCTCAATCGCCCCGCCGACCGCGAGGATCGCGACGTTGGGCGGATTGATGATGGCGTTGAAGTGGCTCACGCCGTACATGCCCAGGTTGCTGATGGTGAACGTGCTGTCGCTCATCTCATTCGGAGCCAGCCCCTTGCCGCGCGCCTTCTCGGCGAGTTGCTTGCTCTGAGCGCTGATCTGCCGCAGACCCAGCGAATCAGCGTTGCGCAGCGTCGCGACGACCAGCCCGCCGCCCGTGCCATCCTCGTTGATGGGCAATGCGATCGCGATGCCCACGTTGACTTCCGGCAGGTATTCGATCGACGTGTCCATCTGCCCGTGCTTGGCCTGCGTCGTCACCCAGCGAGCGTTGACATACGGATGCTGATGCATGGCCAGTGCACACGCCTTCACGAGGAAGTCGTTCACGCTCAGCTTCACACCTTGGTTCGCAAGCTGCTCGTTGAGCTGCGCACGCAGGGCCATCAGCGGCTGCATGTCAACATCGAACGAAACCTGATAGTGCGGAATGCTGCTCTTGGACTCGCTCAGCCGCTGCGCGATGACGCGGCGCATGTTGGAAACCGGAATGAGCTTACCGGCGAGCGTCGCCGCAGCAGCGGGCACCACGGTGGGCCGCTTCTCCGGAGCCGCTGAGGTTGCCGCGGTCTTCGCACCGCCGGACGTCGCAGGAGCACTGCCGCCCCGGAGGGTCGGCCCACCTGCTGCGATCGCCTCTTCAACGTCCTTACGAACGATCCGCCCGCCCGGGCCCGAGCCCTGCACGCGTGACACATCAAGGCCCGCTTCGTCCGCGATCTTGCGAGCAAGCGGGCTGATGAAGATGCGGCCGCCGGTGCCGTGACCTTCGCCGTGCGAACCGTTCACGCCGTTGCTGGTCGGTTCCATGACAGCTGTCGCAGCAGCCGCCGGCGCGTTGCTCGCCGAGCCGCCAGCAGCCTTCGCCGCGGGAGCCGCACCGCTGCCAGCCTTGGCCTTCACCGCTGCAACATCTTCGCCCGTCGTCGCGAGCACCAGCATCACAGTACCGACGGGCACCGTCTGCCCCTGCGGCACGGGAATAGCAGCAACCACGCCGTCGTCGAAGGACTGCAACTCCATCGTGGCCTTGTCGGTCTCAATATCAGCGATGACATCGCCGCTCTTGACCTTCTGGCCTTCCTTCACGTTCCACTTGACGATGGTGCCCTGCTGCATGGTGTCGGAAAGGCGGGGCATGGTGATGTCGATGGGCATGGGGGAGTCCTTCAAAGCTGGCAGCTGGCAACGTACAGCTTACATGAACTGGTCAGGTGAGTTTGCGGCGAGAACGGACGATCATCCGGCTGAAAATCTTCCCGAGGCTCGTGGCCTCGGCTTGTAGTTCGACGAGACGTTCCTGAGCGATCCAACCTCTGCGGACACAAGTGCGGAGCCAAAAGTCTGACTCGGCGAGTTCTTTCACGACAATCCCAAGACACTTCGCAAAGTCGGCCCTGCTGACTGCTTGGTCTGCTTCAGCGGTGTTCGCACCAACCGACGTGCCGGCTCCGACGATCTGGTCCACAACACGAGCGTACACCCGCTTCTTTTCAAGTTCGCCCGCGACATCGAGCATTCGGTCGCTGAACCGTTCGCTCCGGTCGCGAAGCTCCGTCTTCAACCTTCCCACGTCCAAGACTCCCCAGACGATCAGTCCGCTGACATTTCAGCTTTCAGCTTCACGCTGTCAGCTCGCTCACGCCAGCACTTTGCGAACCGCCGCCACAATCTTCTCCTTGTTCGGCAAGTACGCATACTCCAACGCCTTCGCATACGGCGTCGGCACGTCTTCCGTGTTCACGCGGACGGGCGGGCAATCCAGATAGTCAAAGCAGCGTTCGCACACCTGCGTGATGACTTCGCTCGCGACGCTGGCAAAGGGCCAGCACTGGTCCACGACAACCACGCGGTTGGTCTTCTGCACGCTCTTGATGATGCTGTCAATGTCGAGCGGGCGGATGGTCCGCATGTCGAGCACGTCGCACGAAATGCCTCCCTTCTCCAGTTCCGCCGCCGCTTCGAGGCAGAAGTTGACCGGACGACCGAAGCTCACGATCGTGACCGCGTCGCCTTCGTGCGCCAGACGAGCCTGGCCGAAGGGGATGTAGTACTCCTCCGCGGGCACGTGGGCCTTGTCGCCCAGCATGCGTTCGCTCTCAAGGAAGAACACCGGATCAAGCTCGCGCAGCGCGGTCTTGAGCAGACCCTTCGCGTCATACGGGTTGCTGGGAATGACAATCTTCATGCCCGGCACGTTGCTGTACAGGCCTTCCACGCACCAGCTGTGCGTGCTGCCAAGCTGGCCACCCGCGCCGTCGTTGCCGCGGAAGACGATCGGGCAGCCCCACTGCCCGCCGCTCATGTAGAGCATCTTGGGCACGTTGTTCAGAATCTGGTCGGCAGCAACGAGGCTGAACGACCAGCTCATGAACTCGATGATGGGCTTGAGGCCGTACATCGCGGCCCCGACCGCCAGACCCGCAAAGCCGTTCTCCGAGATCGGGGCGTCGATGATGCGCAGCGGCCCAAACTCGTCGAGCATGCCCTGCGACACCTTGTACGCGCCGTTGTACTGCGCAACTTCTTCACCCATCAGGAACATGCGGTCATCGCGACGCATCTCCTCGCTCATCGCCTCACGCAGCGCCTCGCGGAACTGAATCACGCGATCGCCATCACGGGGCGGCAGGGTCTTGAACTCAGGCAGACCAGGAAAAGCGGGAGCAGCGGTCATGGACACCTCATGAAAAACGCGCCGGCGGCGTGAACCAGCACACCACACGCGCAGCGGCCAGTTTAGGGAAGCTGACACGCAACGTCAGCAGGGGAAGCAACGGGGAAAGGCCATGTTGGCGTGTCGTTTCGACACGATGACGCTGCCTTCTCCAATCTCTCAAGCCTGCAACCCTCTCCGTCTCCTTTAGCTTGCACGCTCGCTCACCGACAGCGGTGCAAACGCTTTGGCGGGTGGACGGGTTGGTTTGGGCGTCAGACCCGAAAGATCGTGTTCCGCAACAAGTTTCAGCGCAATTCGAAGCCCATCGCCCGACTTCACCACTTTCGGCGGCTGGTACAAACTCAGGACACCTGCCGCCGTTGCCGTCAGTAATCTGCCCGTGGCGGGCGACATCCACGCACTCGCAACTTCCAGCGGGAGG
>DATGWV010000367.1:0-15788 GCA_035299305.1 Phycisphaerales bacterium
GGCGGTTGTTGCGGTTGATGATTCGGCGGTAGAGGTCGTTCAAGTCGCTGGTGGCGAAGTTGCCGCTTTCGAGCAGCACGAGCGGACGCAGGTCCGGCGGGATGCACGGAATGACGTCCATGACGAGCCACGCGGGATCGTTTTCGCTGCCGCGGATTTGCTCAACGAGCTTGAGGCGCTTGGAGAGATCCTTGATCTTCTGCTTGCTCTTGGTCTCGCGCAGCTCTTCGCGCAGTTCGGTGGCGACCTGCGAGAGATCGATGCGCTCGATGAGTTCGCGGATGGCGTCGGCGCCCATGCTGGCCTTGAAGGCGTTGCCGTACTTTTCCTGCGACTCGCGGAACTGGTCTTCGGTGAGCACCTGCTTGAACTTGAGCTCGGTGTCGCCCGCATCGACCACCACGTAGTCTTGGTAGTAGATGATCTTCTCAAGATCGCTGGTCTTCATGCCCAGCAGGGTGCCGAGGCGCGAAGGCATGCTCTTGAAGAACCAGATGTGGACGACGGGGCTGGCCAGGTTGATGTGGCCCATGCGCTTGCGGCGGACGCGGCTGTGCGTGACCTTGACGCCGCAGCGGTCGCAGATGATGCCCTTGTACTTGGTGCCGCGGTACTTGCCGCAGGAGCACTCATAGTCGCGCTCGGGCCCGAAGATGCGCTCGCAGAACAGACCGTCCTTTTCGGGGCGGTAAGTGCGGTAGTTGATGGTTTCGGGCTTCTTGACCTCGCCGTAGGACCAAGCGCGGATGTCGTTGGGCGACGCCAGCGTGACCTTGACGGCGGAAAAGTCATTGACGCGATCGTAAATGGTCTCTGCCATAGTTTAGATCCTCGAGAGCCGAATCTTTCGATACCGCTCGTTGTCTGCCTGTTGTTCGCGCTGGTCCTGCATGTAGCGTTGGTAGTTGAGGTACTTGTGCGGAACAGCGATGCTCAAACCGAAATAGCACTCATGAGAAACGAACGATTCGACGAGTGCTTTGTTAACTTCTGAAAAGACTCTTTCACAATCAACCGGCTGCATCTCTTTGTCGGGCTCCAAGAGGAGCATGACGGGTGCGTCGGTGTAAGGCCTGTGGACCCCGACGCACCGGAAACTCACCGGAAGCTTGTCTTGCCACTGCGCGAGAAGTTCGGTCAACCGTTCTAGAACGAGTCGGTCGAACTCCTCGAGGTGGCGGGGATTCACAAGAGACTACCTCCCTCAAGCTTTTTCTTCTCCAGCGTGACGTTGAGGCCCAAGCCCTTGAGTTCGTTGCAGAGCACGTCGAAGGCGACGGGCATGCCTGCTTCGAGCTTGTGGACGCCCTTGACCATGCTTTCGTAGATCTTGGTGCGGCCTTCGACGTCGTCGCTCTTGACGGTGAGCAGTTCCTGCAGGATGTACGCCGCGCCGTAGGCTTCGAGGGCCCACACTTCCATTTCGCCGAAACGCTGGCCACCGGTGCGGGCCTTGCCGCCCAGGGGTTGCTGCGTGATGAGCGAGTAAGGACCAGTGGCGCGGGCGTGAATCTTGTCGTCCACCAGGTGGTGGAGCTTCAGGATGTACATGACGCCCACCGTGGTGCGCTGGTGGAAGGCTTCGCCCGTGCGGCCGTCGTAGAGCTGGACCTTGCCACCCGCGGGCATGTGCGCGAGGATCTCGCGCCAGTGCGGGAAGGTGCCGGTCTTGTCGAAGTGCTCCATGCGGGCCTTGACGTGGCCGTTGGCCTCTTCGACGGCCTTGTGCACTTCAGCTTCAGTGCAGCCATCGAAGATGGGCGTGACGGCCTGGAAGCCCAGGACCTTGGCGGCCCAGCCCAAGTGCGTTTCGAGAATCTGGCCGACGTTCATGCGGCTGGGCACGCCCAGCGGGTTGAGCATGACGTCAACCGGCGTGCCGTCTTCCATGAACGGCATTTCCTCTTCGGGCACGATGCGGGCGATGACCCCCTTGTTGCCGTGGCGACCGGCCATCTTGTCACCGACACTCAGCTGGCGCTTGGTGGCGATGTAGACCTTGACCATTTCGAGCACGCCCTGAGGCAGTTCGTCGCCACGCTTCATGTGGCTGACCTTGCGCGCCTTCTCGGCTTCGACAGCCTTGATGCGGGGCCAGAACTGACCGAAGAGCTTCTCGGCGGCTTCCTTGGCTTCCTTGCTGCCCTTGGCCCACTTGATGTCGAACGTGCGGACCTGTTCCAGAATGACTTCGGGAATGTCCGACGCGCCGACCTTCTGACGGGTCATCGGGTCGACCATGGGAGTGCCGAGCGCGTCGTTGATGGCGTTGGTCATCTGCCGGAAGAGGGCGATGGCCTTTTCGTCCATCATCTTCTCGTAGTCGGTGATGTCCTTCTTCAGCTGCTTCTTCTGCTCTTCGTTCATGTGCAGACGGCGGCTGAACTTCTTGGCGCCGATCACAACACCTTCGACGCCCGCGGGGACTTCGAGGCTGTCGTTCTTGACGTCTTCGCCCGCGCGACCGAAGATCGCGTGGAGGAGTTTTTCTTCGGGGGTCAGTTCGGTCTTGCTCTTGGGGCTGACCTTGCCGACCAGGATGTCACCCGGACCGACGCGAGCGCCGATGCGGATGATGCCCAGTTCGTCGAGGTTGCGGAGCATTTTCTCGCTGACGTTGGGAATGTCGCGCGTGAACTCTTCGCGGCCCAGCTTGGTCTCGCGAATTTCGACATCGAAGGCGTCGATGTGGATGCTGGTGAAGACGTCATCCTTCACGACGCGCTCGTTGATGACGATGGCGTCTTCGAAGTTGTACCCGTCGAAGGTGTTGAAGGCGACGAGCATGTTCTTGCCGATGGCGAGTTCGCCCAGCTTGGTGCTGGCGCCGTCGGCGAGGACCTGGTTCTTCTCGACCTTTTGGCCGGGCTTGACGACCGGACGCTGGTTCTGGCAGGTGCGTTCGTTGAGGCCCACGAACTTGCGGAGCACGTATTCATCAGCGTTGTCGATGATGATGCGCTCGCTGTCGACGTAGGTGACCACGCCGGCGTTCTTGGCCTTGATGACCATGCCCGTGTTGTGACCCACGGACTTTTCGACGCCAGTCGCGATCATCGGCGGATCGACCTTGACGAGCGGCACCGCCTGGCGCTGCATGTTGCTGCCCATCAGTGCGCGGTTGGCGTCGTCGTGCTCGAGGAACGGAATGAGCGCGGCGGAGATACCGACGATCTGCTTGGGGCTGATGTCGAGGTAGTTGACTTCCGACGACTCGACTTCGGTGAGTTCGCCGTTCACGCGGGCCATGATCTTGCCCTTGGTGAGCTTGCCGCCGTCTTCGAGGGCGTCGGTGGGCGCGAGGATGGCCTTCATTTCTTCGTCTGCACGAAGCGTGAGGATCTTGCCCGTGACCTTGCCTTCGCGGACTTCGCGATAAGGCGTGCGCAGGAAGCCGTATTCGTCGATGGTCGCGAACATGCCGAGGCTCGCGATCAGACCGATGTTAGTGCCTTCCGGCGTTTCGATCGGACAGATGCGGCCATAGTGGCTGATGTGCACGTCGCGCACTTCGAAGCCGGCGCGCTTGCGGTTGAGACCGCCCGGCCCGAGGGCGCTGAGGCGACGCTCGTGCACGAGGCTGCTGAGCGGGTTGGTCTGGTCGACGACCTGGCTGAGTTCGCTGCGACCGAAGAAGAAGTCGATCGCGCTGCTGATGCTCTTGGTGTTGACCAAGTCAGCGATCTTGATGACTTCTTCGGGGTCCTTCACGCTCATGCGTTCCTGCACGGTGCGGCGCAGCTTGAGGAAGCCCTTGCGGAGTTCTTCGACCGCGAGTTCATCGAGCATGCGCAGGCGGCGGTTGCCCAGGTGGTCGATGTCATCGACCACGGCGATTTGCGCGCCGGTCTTGGGGTCCTGGCGGCCGCTGCGAAGATCGAGCACATACGTGACGACCTTGAGGAAGTCCATCGAGGTGACGAACATCAGGTCTTCGGGCGTGTTGAGATCGAACTTGCGGTTGATGCGGAAGCGGCCCACGCGGCCCAGGCGATAGCGGTTCTCGTCGTAGAACTTCTCGTAGAAGAGCTGACGAGCCTTTTCGACCTGCGGGGGGTTGCCCGGGCGGAGCTTGTTGTACACCTTGAGCAGCGCGCGTTCGTAGGTGCTTTCGGCGAACTCGGCGAACTGATCGAGCTTCTCTTCGGCGACGGTGTTCAGGATGAGCACGTCGCTGGGGTTCTCGATGACCTTGATCTTCTTGAGGCTGCTGTTGTTGATGGCCGCCGCGGCGTCGCCAAGCTGGCGACCCACGTGCACGAGCTCTTCGCCCGTTTCGGTATCAACGATGGTTTCCGCGGCCCAGTGGTCGGGCTTGGCGTTCTCAGCCTTGATCTCGGTGATTTCGTAGAACAAGCTGAGGAGCTTGTCGGTTTCGGCGACGCTTTCGTCCAAGCAGCGCAGGAACGTGGTCGCGGCGAGCTTGGTGCTCTGGTCGATGCGCATCGCCAGAACGTCCTTCTTCGTCACTTCGAGTTCGATCCAGCTGCCGCGTTCGGGAATGATGCGCGCGCTGTGCAGCGGGCGGTCGCCTTCGCTGGTGAGGATGCTGAAGTCAACGCCCGGGCTGCGGTGCAGCTGGCTGACGATGACGCGCTCGGCGCCGTTGACGATGAACTCGCCGCCACCTTGCATGATGGGGAATTCACCGAGGTAGATGTGCTCTTCGGGCTGCTCGGGGCGGTTCTCACGCTTGAGACGGAGGGTGACCTTGAAGGGGAAGCCGTAGGTGAGGCGCAGCTCGCGACATTCGTCGCTGGTGTAGCGCGGCTCTTCGAGGGCGTACGTGACGTACTCGAGCTTCATCGTCCCGTCGTAGCTTTCGATCGGGAAGACTTCGCGCATGAGCGTTTCGAGACCCAGCGAGGGGTCGCGCTCTTCGGGCTTCTTGTCAAGCTGGAGGAAGCGCGCGTATGCGTCGGTCTGCACGAGGCAGAGATCCGGAATCGCAGCGCCATCGCCGACCTTCGCGAAAGATCGCGCAGGACGAGCGGGGTTGACGTGCGCAGCGTGCGCGCTGAGGTTGAAATGAGCGGTCGTATTGTGCGTCGATGAAGTACCTGCCATCGCGCTTCCTTTCGATGGAAAGACGAAGCGACACCGATCTCGGCCAGACTTGCCGAGGTCCGTGTCGCGTCAACTTTGCTTCTGCGTTTCGTTCAACGGTCGATCCAAACCGCCAAACCACCGGTGCGGGCCCATGGGAACAGTCGCGACTATAGCCAAAGTCGGTCGGCGTAGCAACTTGGATGCCGGATGAAAAATTGGGGTGGAAATTTTACTGGCACGGCAGACAGCGGAAAGCGGGTAGACCAAACAAAAACCGCTCGTGCTTATCGGATCCACATCAAGATAGGATGCGCGGTTCGATTCTGGTTTCGCTGAAGCCGTCACCCTGAAAAGGGACAGAACGTCCGCAAACCGGTGGTGTCTCGCTTGCGTAGAGTCCCCTCGGGAGGCGGCAGGTGGGCGACCAGTCGACACAAGTTGGACCACCAACGGAACCACCGGATGACTTCGGGGTGGGTGACCGCCTTGGGAAGTATCAACTCTTACAGAGAATTGGCGTTGGCGGTTATGGGACTGTTTGGATGGCGGTTGAGGATCCGCCGCTCGCTCGGAAGGTGGCGATCAAGGTGCTGCATGAGGGGTGCAGCGATGGGACGCGGGCGAGGTTTGAGCGCGAGGGGCCGATCATTGCGCAGCTTTCGCACCCGGGCATCGCTGAGGTGTACGACTCCGGGGTGACGAGCTCGGGCCGGCTGTATCAAGTGATGGAGCTGGTTGATGGCGAGGAGCTGGGCTCGGCCATGGCGAAGATGGATGTGCGCACGCGGCTGGAAGTCTTTGTCCAGGTGTGCGAAGCCGCGGCGTATGCAAATGCGCGTGGCATTGTGCATCGCGACTTGAAGCCGGGCAATGTGCTGGTGACGCGGCACGGGGACAGCGTGCATGCGAAGGTGATTGACTTTGGGATCGCGAAGCAACTTGGCAGCACGCCCAGCGACGCGCGGGGGGTGACGCTGCGCGGGCAAGCGCTGGGCACGCTGGCGTATATGAGTCCGGAGCAGGCGGAGGGGCAGACCGGAGAAGTGGACGCACGCTGTGATGTGCACGCGCTGGGTGTCATGCTGTGCGAAGTCGTGACAGGGCACACGCCCATGCAGTTTCCGGCGGGCGAAAGCGTGACTGTGTCGCTCATGCGTATTGCGCGGCAGGAGGGATATCGCAAGCCCAGTCAACTGGCGAAAAACGTGCCAGCAGACGTTGAGACGATCGTGCTGCGGGCGACTGCACTGAAACCAGAAGATCGATATGCGACCGCGGCGGAGTTGGCGCGGGACGTGCGGGCGTTTCTCGCGGGCGAGGCGATCAAGGGGAAGCGCGACGGCGCGGTGGCCAGCGCCGTGCGAGCGGGCAAAGCGTGGATGGGACGCAACAGCGCGATGACGGCGGCACTGGTGACGCTGGCGACACTGGGAATTGGCGTCGCGGTGATCTCACCACTGCTCGCAACATTCACGCGTGCGCACATGTATGTCAGCAGTCTGGTGTTTCCTGCACCCTTGTCGGCGGACCCGCTGGAGCAGGTGCGCATCATCACGTTGGATGACACGGCAAGCGCCGAGGCGCTGGCCCGCATGGCCAAGGACGTGACGAAGTCGCCCGAGCTTCGAGAAGCTCTCGATGGCGTGAAGACGAGTGATCTGGGCTCGCTGCGGTTGCTGCATGCCGCGATGTTGGAACGGCTGTCGCACGCGCGGCCCGCGAGCGTGATGATGGATCTGTTCTTCGAAGCGAATCGGGAGCGTGAAGATCCTCACCTGTCGCGCTCGATGGCCGCGTTGGACGGGCTCACGCCCAAAGTGCCGGTGATCGTGAGTGTGAGGGACTGGCCTGAAGAGGGCGAGGAACCCAAGGTTTCGCGCGCGATTCTGCAGACGCCGGGCGTGCGATGGGGCGCGGTTGCGCTGGATCATCTGGTGTCGCGCGATTTTGTGGTGGAGCTTGCGTTCAAGCCAACTGATCGACCTGCGATGGCATCGGCGTTTGTGCTGGCAAACGCAGGGCGACTGCGGCCTGATGCGCTGGCGGAAGTGGATGTGGACATTCGCGAGACGGGCGTGCGCGTGTCGTATTGGCAGCGCGATGAAACGCTGTCGACGGGGCGAAAGCCGGCGGGCACTGAAAAACTGCTTCCGGTGGATGGCGTGAGCGTTGGCGCTGGTGGAGCGACGGCGGACTGGAAGCTGCAGGTGCCGCGTCACGTGGATGTGATCAAGCAGGCGACGTGGTCGTATGAACGGGCGCTGGGAGCGACGGTGGATGAACTGGCGGCGTGGTGTGATGGGAAGGTCATCGTCATCGGCGATGCGCGCATGACGCGGCCGGACGGGCTGATTGACTACGTCGAACTTGGCGAGGATGAGATGGTGCCGGGTCCGCTGCTGGTGGCGCAGATCATTGAAGCGTTGTCGCGCGAGCGGCCGACGCGCGTGCCCACGGTGGTGACCGGGCCGATCATTCTGCTCGGATGTGCGGGGCTGGGTGTGGGTTTGGCGGTGTGGCTGCAGGGGAGGCGGGGAAAGCTGTTGATGGCACTTGCGGCGGCGAGTGTGGGCATGATCGCGCTTGCGATCGCTGCGCTCAGGGTGGCGCACTTTGAGTGCGGGCCGCTCATTCCGCTGGTGACGATGTGGACGGGAGCGGGGCTGACGTGGGTGGTGTTTGCGACGATGGGGGTGGGAAACAGAATGCGATTTGTGCGAGTTTCGACGGCTTGAGCCGCGACACGGCGAAGTTCATCGGATGTACCAATCAAACATGAGAGGATGAATATGGAACGCAGAATGTTGGTGGCGGTGGCGGGCGGACTGGTGAGTGCGCTTCTGAGTGGATGCGCGAGCACGCACGCGGAAAAGTCTTCTGAGTCACATGTGTCGGCACGCAGTGAGCATTCGGACGACGCACGAGATGGTTCGAGCAAGACAGGCGGCAGGAGATCGGGGCGTACGCACTTGCAATCCGAAGATGCCGAGGCCACTCCGGCGAAGGTCTCGGCCACCACGCTGTCGCACGAATATGACACGGGGATGGTGGTGGAGATGACGCTTGGACCGGAAACGAGCGTGCTGAACGTGCTTCCTGAGAAAGCGGGAATGACCAGCATTCATCTCAACGCGGGCTCGATTTCCGTGACGGCGAGCAAGGTGCCGGCTGCGTTGCCGTCCTCCAGGGGGCCACACGCACAAACTCACAAGCTGGCACCCAGGTTCTGGCGGCTGATCAGGCGACGCCGCATCTCCATCGGCACAACGGCGGGTATGAGCAAATTCGGCGTTGAGTCGTTGAAAGGCACGCCGACTGACCCGGTTACGAAGGTGACGGTAGTGAACGGTCACGAGGTGGAGGTGGAGACGGATGACGGGTTGCTGTGGTACAAGTTGACTGACGACAAGAAGTGGCTGGAGATCTTCGAAGTCGGTCTGAACGACACCAAGATCGTGCTGATGCCCGACAATGTTGAAGTCAAATAGTACCTGGGGCCGCACTCCGGCCAGGAAACGTGACGCGACTCAAACGTGGGTTTGACGCAGCAGGCTCGGTACCATCGGGCGTGACGCGTGACGCACAGAATCCGCTGCGGCTGCTGATTGTCCTTCCTAGCTGGGTGGGTGATGTGGTCATGGCCACGCCCACGTTGCGGCGGATTCGGCGGGAGCTGCCTGGGACATTTATTGGTGCGTTGGCTCGGCCTGGGATGGACCAGTTGCTGGCGGGCAGTGACTTCATTGATGAGTATCACGTGGAGCGGGCCAGCGGGGTGATGGGGCCCAAGTTTGTCGCGGCGAAGCTGCGGCCTCGGCGGTATGACGCGGCGTTGCTGCTGACCAATTCGTTCTCGACCGCGCTCATCGTGCGGATCGCGGGGATTCCGCGGCGCGTGGGGTATGACCGCGATGCGCGCGGGCTGCTGCTGACGGAGAAGATTGAAGCGCCCAAGCGCGGCGTGGTTGAGTTTGCGCCGATCTCGGCGGTGAGCTATTACTGGCGGCTGGCGAGTTTCTTCCTCGGCAACACGCCGATGGCTGCGAGCAAGGGTGTGAATGCGCAGTTGGGATTGCCTGCGGGCGTGGCGATGGAACTGGTCGCGACGGAGGCGGATGAGAAGCTGGCGAGCGACATTCTTGCGAAGGGTGGCGTGGCGAGCGGTGAGCGGTTTGTGATTCTCAACCCGGGCGGCAACAACCCGGCGAAGCGGTGGCCGGCGGAGCGATTTGCGCGGCTGGCGGATGACTTGGCTGATCTGCACAACTTCACGATTGTCGTGAACGGCTCGCCTGGCGAAGCGGAGCTGGTGTCGCAGATTGCGGGGCTGTGCAAGAAGGCGCGGTGTGTGGAGTTACCACGATTGGGCATCACGCTGGGTGCGCTCAAGGCGATCTGCCGGCGTGCAGAACTGATGGTGACGAATGACACGGGGCCGCGGCACATCGCGGCGGCGTTTGGCGTGCCGATCGTGAGCATGTTCGGGCCGACGGATCATCGGTGGACGATCATTCCGACGCGCGAAGATGGGCCGGAGATCATCTTGCCGGCGGACCCGACGCTGCCTGAGAAGGAAGTGTCGAACGATCATCCGGAGCGATGCGCGATTGAGAAGATTTCGTATGAGCGTGTGTGGGAGGCGGTGGAGCAAGTCGTGGGCTCGAAGGCGCGGAGGCACGTGGGAACGCAGGGGGCGTGATGCTGGTGGTGGACGACATGCCTTTGGCGGGCGTGACTGAGCCGATCGCGGCGATCATGTGGATCGTGCTGATGGCGATCATCGGCGTGGCTGCGTTGGTTGTTGCGATGGGCGCGGCGATTGTCTTCGCTGCACTGCTCGCGCTTGGTGCAGTTGTGCTGCTTGCGGTGATCGCAGCGGTGGTTGTCGGCGGCGCGATGGCGACTTTGGCGGGTCTCGCGCTGCTCGCGATTGCGGTAGTGATGTTTGTGCGATGGCGTGCGAAGCGGCGACTGCTCAGAACGTGAGCGGGTTGTTGAGGAGGAGTGACTGTGTCGGCGTACGACGCTGTGATTCGCAAGGCGTGCAGTTCAACCGCGTAGGTCGCTGGCGAGACCGTCAAGTTTCGCCAATTCACCGGCAAACATGTCAACCAGCTGGTCCGCGATCTGTTGACCGTTCGTGTCTTCCCAGTCGCGGATGGCGATCTTTCCGACGATCTTGAGTTGGACGCGGCGCTGCGTCTCCCAACTTGGGAACTTCATCCGAAAACCCCAGCGATTTCCGTTTCCGGCGATGCGCCGGAGTATCTCGTTTCTCTTTGCGTTGTCGATGACGTAGCGTGTGCGAATATCGAGCACCACATGACGAGACCGTGCTTCGAGCACGAAGTTCAACCACTTGCGCGCGTCGTCGCCGGTGGCGTTGTTACGGATGGGCGGGAGATTACGCCACCATACCTCCGGTACAAGCAGCGTCTGCTGGTCTTCGCGTCGAACGACCATCACATCTGGAAACCTCTGCTCCACCAGCTCGGCGAACGCGTCATGTACATGAGCACGAGGAGAGCCGACAGTGCGCATGATGAGTTTGATCGCTTCGCCGTGCTTGCGGAATATCTCTCGGCAAAGCTGCAACTGTTGGGGATTGGTTGTCACACGTGACTCCAAGATTTGCACGTAATGCTCGATGAACGCCCCGACAGCAGGCTGCATGCTCCTATCCGGCGATGCGAGCACGGTCCGGATGCAGTCGAGGACAAGGGCGTGACTGCACTTGATCCACTGGTTGTCGTTGATGTCCTCGTCGCGGAGCGCGAGGTAGATGAACAACTTGTGCGCGGCGCGCTCTCGCTCAACGATCCTGCGATAGCGTCTCAACTGGCCGTCACCCTCGCTTGCATCGATTTTGTTTTCGATGGCGATGATCAGATCAAGACTTGGGACGCGAATCAGCAGATCGATGTGCTGCCACTCGCGGTCCACCGTGACGGATCGCAAGTTTGCGGAGTTGATGCGCTGTCCGAGTTCGCGTGTGATCGGAGATGGCGACTCCGCGAGCAATGCTTGCAGCACGGCACGCAAGAACGCGTCGCCTTGTTCGTGTGTTTCACGCGGATTAAGAAGCCATGCGAGAAAGTTGCTGTGACGGATCTCGACGTCTGCGACGCGCAGCGTCTCAAAGACATTGAAGCGTCGCATGCTTGACTCAAGCCTCGCAAATGCATCAACATCACTCGCGAGGGCTTGAAGGAGAGCGTCCAACGACATGCGCGCATGTTAGATCCATGCTCGCTTTAGGACGAGAGTTTGCACGGGCTGGCACTTCAGCACTCGCTCACCCCTTCCGGGGTGAAATAGTCGGGGTTTTCGTGGACCAGACGCTGGCGCGTCTGGCAACATTCGCGGGCCGCGTTGCGGCCTTAAGGCACCGAGAAATTCCGTCTGCTGTTCCCCACGCGGAGCGTGGGGGTACCCGGCAGGCACTCAGAACGTGAGCGGGTTGTCGACCAGCGGGCGGCGGCGTGGGAGTTTGGGGGCGGGGGCGGTGGTCGCTTCTTTCGCCGTGTACATGAGGGCCTGGCTGAGTTTTTCGTGGTCGGGGACGGCGTCCAAGAGCTCGATGAAGTCTTCGACTTTGTGCGCGGCGGGCCAGAGGGGATTCACTTTGCGGATGGCGGCGTCGCCCAGGGCTTCTTGCACGCTGAGGAACCAGGCGCTGTCGGGCAGTGATTCGCGCGGGGCGTTCTTGAGTGACTTTTCTTTCCAGTCTTTGAGGCTCGCGGGCGGATCGACCTGCACGCGGGCGACGACGTTCTCGAACTCGCCGACGCCGACGCCCACGATGGGCCATTTGCCGGCGCTGGTAGTGGGTTCTTTGACGAGCGCGAGCATGGGGACTTTGCGACCTCGCGCGAGTTCGCGGAATTGCTTGCCATCGAGGCCGATGAGCGGGGGCTCGAGGAGGTAGAAGCCTGCGTCGATCTTGGTGTCGCGCGAGGGGAGCGAGTTCAGGACGAAGACGTTGCCAGCGTCGCGCGCGTCGGTGGCGAGGTGACGCAACTGGCGGCGGGCTTCCTGCAGGGGCATCGCGATGCGGGCGATGCGATCAAAGTCCTGCACGCGGCGAGCTTTTTCGATGGCGCGGAGGGCGAACTCCTGTGCGGCGAAGTAGTCGGTGGCTTCGAGCGCGACGCTGGCGCGTTCCATGAGCGCGTCGATGGCGCTGGACGCGGCGGCGATGCGGGCGTCGGTGTGCGCGGGTTGCGCGGGGAACTGACTTGGCACGCCAGCGAGGCTCATGGGGCGCTGGTGCCTCCGTTGACCGTGGTATCAGGAGGCAGCGTGCCGACATGATCGGCGAGAGCGTCGAGCAGTTTTTCCCAGGCCTGCGCTTCGTCGCAAAGGTCGTACTGCAGCACGTCGGCGAGGGCGGACCAATCTTGCGAGCCCAAGGCGGTCTTCACGCGGCGAAGATGCGTGAGCAGACGCGTCGAGGCTTTGGCGAACGTTTCGCCTTCGGGGAGTGTGCCGAGTTGGACGACGCTGAGGTCGGTTTCGAGCAGCGAGGCGCCGCGCTCGACGAGGTCTTTGACGGTTTGCCAGGTTTGGAAGATGGCTTGCAGGCCGGCGATGGCTTGTTCGCCTTTGTCGGCGTGGATGAGTTCGGCGACGCGCTGCTGTTCGTCGAGCAGGGCGCGGAGAGCTTCGGCTCCGTCGCCCAGCGTGACTTTGACGAGCGTGCGCGGGTCGGCGGAGATGAGCTGGATGAGGCCGAACTGGTTTTCGGTGTCGCTGGGGTTGCTCAGGGCGTCGTCGGTGAGCATGGCACCGTCGCCCTTGACCTCGATGATGACCCGGCCGCGGGTGCGGGCCTGGTTGACACCCTCGGCCAGAGCCGCCGCCAAGGTGGGGCGAGCGATAACCATGGGATGGCCGTCGAGGGTGACGTTCATAGGGACAAGATGCAACACGCTGGACGTTTGGCCAGAAATCCCGGCACAATCGCTACAGAAAATATTGACAACAGGCGACTTGGACGCTCGGTTTGCGCTTCGTTTGGACGAGGGTTGCGCGAATCGGCAAGGGACGCGCTTAGGAGACGTTGGCTTCGGCTTCGCGCTTGCGCTGCTTGTGGATGAGGCGGATGTTGCGGGCGTAAATGACGAGGCCCGAGGATTGGCCCAGCACGCCGACGAAGTCTTGGCGCCAGACGAAGTAGGTGAAGAGCGTGACACCCCCAAATAGGCTGAGCCACCAGAAGGCTTCGGGGACGACGCTGCGGCGTTCGCGTTCGCTGGCGAGCCATTGGATGATGAAGCGACCGGAGAAGATGATCTGGCCGCCGAAGCCGACGGCGATCCATGCCATGCTGGCCCAACTGGTGATGTTGAAGAGTTTGAAGAGGAAGTTGTCGCCGGTCTGCGTGACTTCGCGGAAGGTCTGCTCGCCGAAGAGCGTGGTGAACTCTTCAGCGGAGAGGCGCTCGCTGGCGAAGCCGTTGCGGAGGAGGACGCGGAAGCTGGGGGCGGGCGGGGTGGCGGTTTCGCCTGTGACTTCGACCACGCCGCGCGCGTTGCCGAGGCGGAGTTCAACGACGCGAGCGCCTTCGGCGGGCGTGATGTTGGAGGAGCGCGAACGCGAGTAGATGACGAGCCACGCGCCCAGTGCGAGCACGAGGATCATGAGTGCGGCGGGCTCCCACTTCACGCGTTTCTTCATTGGTGGAAGGCTAGCAGGCATGCTGCGCGGAATTTGCTAGACTGTTGCGATGCGTGATGAGCGGGATGCATTTCGTGAGCCGATTCGCGACCCCAATGACGCGTCGCTGCGGAGTGAAGCGCGCGAGCAGTGGCGCGAGACGCAGCCGGTGACTGTGCCGGAGCGGGTGGAGGCGGCGACGTTCAGCGCTCCGGAGAGTGTGGCGAGCGCGAGTGCGCAGGCGAGCGGAGTGGAGCTCGATCTGGATGTGATTCGCCGAGAGCTGCAGCCGGGCGAGATGCTGCTGTGGAGCGGGAGCGGCTCGCACTTTCGCATGGGATGGGGCGCGGTGCCTGTGGTGATTTTCGGGATGATGTTCTTTGGGTTTGCGGTGTTCTGGACGGTGATGGTCTTTGCGGGGATGTCGCGGGGAGCGTCGAGCGCTGGCGTGCCCAGCTTGCTGCAGTTTCTATGTCCGCTGTGGGGCGTGCCGTTCATTCTGGTGGGGCTGGGCGTGATGATGTCGCCCGTGTGGGCAAAGCTCAAGGCGCGGAAGACGCTGTATGCGCTGACGAATCGGCGCGCGATCATCTTCGAGGCAGCGATGTTTGGCAGTTCGCGGCAGGTACACAGCTATGAGCCGCGTGCGCTGGGCGCGATGACGCGCGTGGATCGCGGCGATGGATCGGGTGATCTGGTGTTTGAAGAGAAGATCACGGGGCGCGGGAAGGGCGGACGGGCGATCACGAAGAAAGTGGGCTTCATTGGCGTGCCGGACGTGCGCGAGGTGGAGCGAGCGGTGCGGGATGCGCTGTTGCACCGAGGCTAGTTGGCGGGGAGTTCGTGGATGTCGTCGCCGATCCAGAGTGAGGTGGTGGGATCGACCGATGTGTCGCGCGGGACGTAGAAGGCGCGGTCGGGAATGGCGATGCGGAAGCGCACGGTGATGGGCTGGCGCGTGACGGGGATGGAAATGATGAGCGGTTGGTCGAAGGTGCTGATGGGCGAGAAGAAGTGTGCCGCGTCGTTCATGCTGTTCCAGGCAGAGACGAGATCGATGGGTTGTTCAACGCCTGCGACGGTGACGCTGGCGACGCGGGCGATGGCGGTGGCGTTGCCGGCGCCCAAATGGCGCGCCGAGATGGCGATGTGCGTGCGGTCGAGGCGGTCGGATTGCACGCGAGTCACTTTGATTTCGATGAGTTCGCGATAGAAGCGTTCCTGCAGTGCGGCGGGCATGGCGGTAACTTGCTGCATGAGATAGGCATGCTGCGAGGGCGTGATGGTGTACGGGCGTTCGAGGCGCTTGGCGAGGAGGTCTTCGAAAAGTTCCTGATGCTGCTCGGGCGTGTAGTTTGCGAGCGCGGGCTGCAGCGCGTCCCATGCGGCGCTGGCGGCGGTGTCGGACGAAAGGGCGAGCATGCGCAGCGACGTTGAGGGGAGATAGCGAATGGTGCGCGAATTCCAGAACGGCACGGTGAATATCACAATGGCGGTGAGCACGAGCACTCCGCCGATGGCGATGCGGCGCGGGTTGGAGCGCTTCACGCCCACGGCGAGATCGGCGAGCCAGCCTTTGCCGCACTCGGGGCAGCGCGGCGGCGCAGTGGGATCGGTTTCGGGCGGATAGCCAAAGGTGTACTCGTAATCGCAGAATTTGCAGACGCGCTGCGTGCCGGTGCGACGGGGGAAGCCGGATGCGAGGATCGACCAGGCCAGGGGAGTGATCAAAACCGGCACCAACACGGGGAGAACGGTCAAAATTATTCTGATACCGCGCGGCATGGCAAACAAGATCGCGACAAGCACGAGAACAGTGCCAAGGAGAACGATCGCCTGCGTAACGACCGGCGCTCTTTCGAGTTGATCCTTCTTGTGACGCAGACGCCGCGAGGCGACGACGACAAACACCAACAACGAGACGAGCCAAAGGGCGAGCGAAGCAAGAAGTTCCGTCTGCGAATCAACTCTCACGATGCGAAGCGTTCCCGCAAGGGCCGCAGCAATCACTGCGATGACCGCAGCATCGCGCATGATGGGCAAGCCATCGCGGCGGAACGTAACGGGTTCGGGAGGTGCGG
>DATGWV010000368.1:0-7348 GCA_035299305.1 Phycisphaerales bacterium
GGGGCATCGCGGCGAGCATCTGCCCTGAATGCGGCGATCAGGTGGAGCGTTGATAAAGTGAATTCTGTTTGGCGCACGCCTCACCGTTGGGGCCAGCGTGAGTCAGGGTGCATTGATCGCACGTCTACGTACTTTCCATGAGAACCCGCCTGCTCATCGCGATGAACTGCCGCCGCTATCCGGGCCTGCGCGGTTGGCCGCTCCAAGCGCCATGGCCCAAGGCGGAAGAACTGGCCGCGCAGTCGCCGCCGCCGTGGCCGTGCTTCACGCCTGCAGTGGCAGAGGAACTGCTGTGGGCGGCGCTTTGGGTGTGCAAGCGTCGCGACCTTGCGCTGCGGCGCATGGTCGTCAGTCGCACGGCGTGCCTGATGACGGTGCATCTAGGCGCAGCGTCCCTCTCCAACTGGGGCCTGACGCAATGGCTCGGGGGCATTCCGCACATCGCACGCCGCCGGGCCCGCCGACGCGGCGCGTGGCCGTTGGGCGAGCCATTGCTGTCGCTGCGGTTTGTCATGACGTATGGCGAGTACGAGAACCTGTCGCAGGCCGACATCGAACGCGCGATGACGAGCATGCAGCCCCATGCCATCTTCGGCTGGACGTGGCACTCGGGCGTTGCATGACATGCGCCCTCACCAGCACGCATCCGCTGGCGTCACGCGCCGCCCTGCAGGGAACGGATCATCGTGATCAGCTGCTCCCATAGCCCCACCACCGCCAGCAGCATGTATATGAGGGAGATCAGCAGAATGATGAGGCCGATCCAGCCGGCGCTGACGCGGTGCCGAGGCAGGAAGCACATGCGATAGAGCCCCGCCGCAGCGAGGGCGAAACCGATCGCGACAAATGGCCACGCGGGCACGACTGCTCCCGCGCCGGTGCCGCAAAGCCAGCGCGTGAGCCCGAAGAGCTGCATGCTGAGCATGGACAGGTCCATGCCGAAGTCTTTGGCGATCTCGTAGAACTTGGGGGCAATCCCCACGGTCGCGAAGAGGGCGACGAACGCCGCGAGCACACCCGCCGTGACCGCCACCAGCGACAAGAGCGGCGGGCTGCTGCGGGCCGCGTGCACGGGCAGACTTGTCTGCATGGCTGTCATGATGCATACTCCCCAATGGACCCTCGCCGCGCGGCGGCTCAAACCCGCATGTGCCTTTGCAGCGCTGACCAATGCGGGATTCTAGGGGTGTTGGCCATCGTTCCGCGTGCTCGCGGCACTGGGGTGCGAGATGCTCTCTCCATTCGCGCGTTGAGCGCTCGCGGAGAGGGCGGCAATGGTCACGTGGGGACGCAACACGAAAAACGCGGGCCCGGAACTGTGTCCGGGCCCGCGTGCGATGTACTCGTCAATCACTCACTGACACGTGCCGCCCGCAAGGACGGTGAAGAAGTCGATGACGTCTTGGTCCTCAGGGAAGACGCCGTTGTTGTTGAAGTCGATGTCGTCGCAGGTGTTCTCCGATTCACAAGCACCCGTGACCTGTACACGCGTGTTCGTCACTTCGCCAAAGAGCAAGTTCGCGGTCGCCTCAGCGGGAACGCTCTCGTACACGCCAAAGCCAGCGACGCGAGACGTATGCGTCAGCACTTGGAAGATCGTGCCGCAGTCAGGAGGCAGGAACCCGTTGTATCGCACCCGCAGTCGCCCGACGTTGTTAAGTTGCGCCTCGCCATTGATAAGGATGCGAGATTGCTGCACGTTGACATCCGAGCCGGTCATCGTGAGGTCAATCACGCTGTTCGGGAGCGTGCGAAAATTGCCGGTGATGGTCAGGATGCTTCCCGAGTCGAGTTTGATAGTGCCGCCATTCTGAAACGTGCCCACGCCGGGATTGCCGCTGGGCGCAAAGGTGCGATCTTGGCCGTTGACAAACTCGAGCGTGCCGAGATTGGCGGAGACATTGCCAATGCCGTTCAAGGCGCCGCCGCCGAAGGAAATCGTGGTGCTCGCTCCGATATTGAGGACGCTCGCACCGGCCGGCAGGTTGATGTTGGACCCACGCAGAAGCCATGTGCCCCCTGTCAACGAATTCTGCGTGCCGTTGTAATTCAGCAACGTCCCATCGATGGTGATGTTGCCGCTCGCAGCTTCAATCGTGCCCAGCACCTGAAGTGTTGACGAAGGGTCAATCGAAATCGCTCCGGTAGCACCCGCAGAACGAATCGTAACGCCCGGCCCGATCGTGAGAGCGCAGTCTGTGGCCGAGATACTGTTCTGGCCGGGTACGAACCGGATCAAACCGTTGCCGGTCGAAGACGATATCTGCTGCGAACCGCCGACGAAAATGATACCGAAGGGGCCGAACGACCCGCCCGCGATGGTGAAAGTTCCACCCTGCAGCTCCATCCCACCGCCAAAGATTCGCATGCGATTCTGACCGCTTAGCGTGAGCGCGCGTCGAAGTACCAGACTGCGTGCTGCAGCATCAGTCGTCACCGAAATCGCGACTCCACCCGCATCGATGATGACATCGTCTGCACTGGTAGGCACACCGGACGGGGTCCAATTCGCCGCTGTGCCCCAGTCACCGCTGACTGATCCATTGAACGTCTTGGTCACCGCCAACGCACCGCCCGCCATCAGTGATAGCGCAGCGATAACCGACACACCTTTGATGTATTGCATGCTCAAACTCCTCACATATGTGGCTGTTCGCGCCGCCACACCGCGCCTGCCCCTGGTCGCAGCGTGCAAACGCGCGTCCCACGAGGAACGCACCCCCACGCGCGCGACTGGCGGGGCCAATATACCCAGCTTGGAAAAATGCACAAGGGTCCGCCCCGCGCATTCATGATCTTTTGTTGCAACGTCCGGGCACGGCGCAAATTCTGCGGCGTGCCGCGAAGCGATGGTGTGAGGCGGAGCGGGTGCCGTGATGTCGCTCACGGAAACTGCAGGCCGCGCCATGCCAGGCAGTGCCGCGAGCGAGAAGGCACTGGGCATGGGGAACTAGGCACTGGGGTCAGGGCACAATGCGTCCGGGCGGGTTGTCTTTCTGCGGCCACTCGCCTTCGCGTCCTCCGCCTTCCTCTCCGCGCTCTCCGCGACCATGCCTTGGCCTTTCGCGATCATGGCGGTGATGTTCGCGATGATCCTTGCGCGGGTCGGGTTGCGATTGGTGGGTTTCGCGAAGTTGTGCGCGCTGGTCGCGTGCTTGGGCTCAAGTGACGCGTTGGATGCGTCGATGATCGCGAGGCGGGCCCTTGTGCAAGCGGTTCGCGTGTGGAGGATCGGCATGCCGACGTTGCCTCGCGAGCGTGGTGAACTTCTTTCGTGGCTGCTGGCGCATGTGCCCGTGTGGCAGGCGCGGGCGGGCGTGCTGGGCTTGTCGGCGTTGCAAATCGAGCAGGTTTCAGCGGAAGTTGAGCAGTTGCATCAGGCGATCGTCGCACAGGAAGAAGCCCGCGCGGCGGCGGAAGCCGCGACGCAGACCGTCGAGCGCCGCGACCGCGAGGTGCGGCTCTTGGCCGCCAATCTCATGCGCGTGATTCGCGCCAAGGCCTCCACCGAAAACAACCCCGAGGTGCTGCAAGCTGCGCAGATTCCCGCCATCGCGCCGCGTCGCCCGGTGGCCGCGCCGGGCACGCCCACCACTCTTGATTTCGCGCTGGGCAGCGCGGGGACGCTGACGCTGACCTGGACCGCCAAGCACCCGCGCGGCTCGGACCGCGTCGTGTACCTCGTCAAACGCCAACTGCCCGGCGAAGCCGGGTTCACGCTGCTGGGCGCGACCGGCGAGCGCGCCTTCGACGACACCACGCTGCCCGCGGGCATCGCCGACGCCTCCTACACGGTGCAGGCCATGCGCGGCAAGGAAGCCAGCAGCGAGAGTCTGGTGATGACGGTGTACTTTGGGGCGGGCGGGCGAGCAAACGAGCAGACCAGTGAGCACGGCGCGAAGCAGCAGCGCGCGGCGGCGTGACACGCATGCCGTCTGCGCGTGGACGCGGAGATACGAGCGCAGCGCACTCGCATCCTCGCTAAACTCGCCGCGATGACACGCACACCGCGCGAAGTTCTTGAACTCTGGGTGAAGGCATTCAATGATCGCGATGCCGCCGCCGCTGCATCGCTCTACGCGGTCGATGCCATCAACACGCAATTTGCGGCGGGTCCGCCAACCATTGGCCGCGACAACATGCTCGCAGGGCTGCGCGAGTTCTTCATCGCGTTTCCCGACACGACGACCACGCCGGTTGGGATGTACTGCGATGGTGACTGGGCCATTGTCGAGTGGATCGGCACCGCGACGTGGAAGGGACCGTTTCTCAATCAAGCACCCAGCGGCAAGGCCTACACGTTGCGCGGCTGCGGGTTCTTTCGCGTGGTGGATGGACACATCGCCGAGCAACGCGGGTATTGGGACAAGGCCACCTGGTTCGGACAGATTGGATTGCTCGGCTGATCCGGACGTGTCGCGCTGCCGTCATCAGGGACAGTTGCCACCCGCGAGCACGCGGAAGAAATCGATGATGTCGCGGTCTTCGGGATAGACGCCGTTGTTGTTGAAGTCGATGTCTTGGCACGCGTCGCACGCTGCGCCAGCGAGCACATCGAGATAAGCGATCACATCCTGGTCTTCGGGGAAGATGGTGTTGCGGTTGAAGTCGACGCAGTCGCAGGCGGGCATGTCGATGCGGCCATCGCCGGTGCGATCGGTCGCGCACGGGGCCAGCGCACGCACGAGAAAATCGATGGCGGCGGCGTCTTCGGTCGCGGGCAAGCCGTGGCCTGCGCCGGGGACGAGGCGCAGCGTGGAGGGGACGCCCGCTGCTTGCAGCAGCGCGAAGAGATTCTGGCTGTGCTGGGGGAAGACGACGGTGTCGGCGGTGCCGTGGGCGAGATACATCGGGGCATCGTCGCTGGTCACGTGCGTGACGACCTGCGTGAGGCGTGTCAGAGCGACTTCATCGGCCCAGTCGGGGTTGTTGACGTTGGCTTGCGCGTCTTCGAGCGGGAAGCCAAGCAAGTTCGACACGCCATTGACTTCGCCCGTGGCCCAGCCGGGCACACCAAAGAAGTCGGCAGGGCCAAAGTAGTTGGCGACGGCCTGCACCCGGCTGCTGACGCCATCATGCGGGCCGACCGTGCCTTCCGCTTCCGCCACGCCGTGCGAAACGCCCAGGTGCGCGACCAGATGGCCGCCGGCGGAACTGCCCCACACGCCGATGCGGTTGGGATCGATGCCGTATAGATCGGCGTTGGCCCGCAGGAAGCGCACGGCGGCTTTGCAGTCGTGAATCTGCGCGGGCGAAAGATCGGTGCCCGAGAGGCGGTAGTTCGTGGATGCGACGACAAATCCGCGAGCGACGAGAGCATTGATGCGAAAAGCCGGCATGGCTTTGTCGCCGCCGCTCCATCCGCCGCCGTGAATCCAGAGGACGACAGCGCGCCGGGCGGCGAACGGAGCAACCGGGCGGTGGATGTCAAGCACCTGCCGAGCGTTGCCATCGCCGTAGGGGATGTTGGCGGTGGTTTGGAAGGTCTGGGCGTGGGCCGCCGGTGCGGCGACGTGCAGCGCGAGTGTGGCGACCGGCGCTGCGATGAAACCAGCGACAAAGCTGCGGGTGACCATGCGTGAACCTCCGCACGCTCAACGCGGCAGCGACGGATATGTTGCGGTTGGCGGCGGGAAATTTGGTCTATCAAGTTGCTGCGTGCTTGTGCAGCACGAAGCTACCCCACCACCACTGTCCCATCGGCGTTGGCCCGGTTCACTTTGACGCGGGTGCTGGTGGCGATGGGGGTTTCGCCTTCCTGCGTGGCTTGCACGATGCGCATGCGGCCTTGGACGATGACTTTCACCTGGCCGCGGCCTGCGCCTTTGGGGGGAACGGTGGCGTAGACCTCGCATTCGCTGCCCACGCTGTTGGCGACGTTGGTGGTGCCGCTGCTTTGCAGGCTGCGCACGCCGCTGATGAGTAGCACGAAAAGCCCGGCCATGCCGATGCCGCCCAGAACGCCGATGGCCATGCTGGCGGGCATGCCCCACTTCATGCCGTTCATGGCGCCCAGGCCCGCCCAGCCGAAGCCCATGGCGAACGCGCTCACGCCTTGCACGCTGGCGACGGCCATGAGGGCGTTGTGGCCGTGGCCGTGATGGGCATCGCCGTGTGAACCATCCATGCCCACGTCGTGCATGTGGCCGGCGTCGGCGCTGCTGGCGTCGCCGCCCAGGTCCAGGTCGTCGCTGCCGCCCACGAGCATCATGACGAGCTTGATGAGAAAGATGCCCGTGCCCAGCAGCGCCGGCACCGAGAAGATCCACGCCCCGTTCGCGAACAGTGCATCAAGCATGGGTGATTGTAGATTACCATCCGTGTGCGTCGCTGTGCGTGCGGGGCGCGGCAGGCGGGATTACCAGCACGTGCCGCCGGCGAGCACGGCGAAGAAGGCCGTCACATCGCGGTCGTCGGGAAAGACGCCATCGTTGTTGAAGTCGATGTCGTTGCAGCCGGGGCATACGCCGCCCGCGAGCACGGTGAACAGATCGATGACATCCTGATCCTCGGGAAAGACGCCGTTGTTGTTGAAGTCGATGGAGTCGCACCAGGGGTCAAAGCTGAAGCCTTCGCTCAGCGCGAAGAAGATGTTGTTGTTGGCTTCGACGCGCACGCGGTTGGCGGCGCCGACCATCGGTGCGAGCGTGAAGACCTGCTGGCCGTCGTTGGGTGTGCTGCTGGCGAGGACGATGGGCCAGGTCACGCCGCCGTCGGTGGACATGGTGATGCGCACGGTGCTGACGCTGTACGGCGCGGCGGTGGTGTTGGCGACGGCCCATGTAATGCGCAGTTGATTGTTCGCGGGGCGAAAGACCTCGGTGATGCGGAAGGGCACCGAGCCAGCGATGTTGACGTTGATGTTGGGAGCGATGACGATGCCGCCCTGGTTGTCGCGCACGGTGAGGCGGAACTTTCGCGTGGTGGCGGTGATGCTGGGAAGCTCTTCTGCCGGATCGGCGACACCGCTGAGCAGCACGCTCATGCGCGGGAAGGTGCGCGAGTTGGCGCTGCTGGGCATGAAGCTGCGGAAGAGCGGGCTGGTGCCATTGTCTTCGCTGCCGGTGCCCGTGAGCGGCTGGCCCACGCCGCGGTCGTAGTGCTCGAAGCAGTAAGTCACGTTGGGGCTGTCGTCGCTCACGGTTGCGCGGAGCGTGAAGGGCGTGAGCGGCGGGATACTGACGGCGGGCGTGATGGAGGTGATGATGGGCTGCTGATTGGTCGTGGGGATGAGCTGAGCGCAGTTGGCGGTTGCGCTGTTGAGGAAGGACGTGATCTGGGCGACGTTGTGTCCGTGGAAGTATGGATCGGCGAAGATGGCGACGTTGTCGCTGGGGGCGGCATCGCC
>DATGWV010000369.1:0-4571 GCA_035299305.1 Phycisphaerales bacterium
CCGGTCGCCGACATGCTGGCGAAGAAGCCGGCCGCGATCATCCTCTCGGGCGGCCCCAGCAGCGTCTATGAGAAAGGCGCACCCACCTGCGACAAGCGCATCTTCGATCTGGGCGTCCCCGTCATGGGCATTTGCTACGGCATGCAACTGGCCGCTCACCTCTTGGGCGGCAAAGTCACCGGCGCCGACCATCGCGAGTTCGGCCGAGCCCACCTCGCAATCGGAGACGCCAAGCACCCCGTGATGAAAGGCGTCCCTGATCGCACCACCGTCTGGATGAGCCACGGCGATCAAGTGACTGACACGGGCGGCCTTTTCAAGACGCTCGCCAGCACGCCCACATGCCCCAACGCCGTCGTCATCAGCGCCAAGCCCGAACGCCAGTTCGTCGGCGTGCAGTTCCACCCCGAAGTCACACACACGCCCCACGGCGTCGATCTCCTTCGCAACTTCGTCTACGACATCTGCAAGTGCAAAGGCGGCTGGCGCATGAGCGACTTCGCCAACCACGCCGCCGCACGCGTCCGCGAGCGCGTGGGGAGCGCTCAGGTGGTCTGCGGCCTCTCCGGTGGCGTCGATAGCGCCGTCGTCGCGGCCCTTCTCCACAAAGCCATCGGCCCGCAGTTGCATTGCGTCTTCGTCGACACAGGCCTCCTCCGCAACGGCGAGCGCGACCTCGTCGAAAGCACCTTCCGCGATCACTTCAAGATCGATCTCAAAGTCGTCGACGCCGAGAGAGAGTTCTTGGGCGACCTCGCCGGCATCACCGACCCGCAGGAGAAGCGCCGCCGCATCGGCCATCGCTTCATCGATGTCTTCAAGCACGCCGCCAAGAGCATCCCCAACGCCAGCTTCCTCGCCCAAGGCACGCTCTATCCCGACGTCATCGAAAGCGGCCAGGGCCACGCCGGTACCGCCGCAGGCATCAAGCTGCACCACAACGTGGGCGGCTTGCCCGAGCAACTGGGCTTCGAACTCGTCGAGCCCCTGCGCGAACTCTTCAAAGACGAAGTCCGCGCCCTAGGCGGCGTGCTGGGCCTGCCCGATCAACTCATCTGGCGCCACCCCTTCCCCGGTCCGGGCCTCGCCGTGCGAGTGCTGGGGGAAGTGACCAAAGCCAAACTCGACGTGCTGCGCGAAGCCGACGAAATTCTGCTTGAGGAAATCGTCAGCCACAATCTCTACCGCTCCACTAGTCAGGTCTTCGCCGTGCTCCTCCCCGTGCAGAGCGTGGGCGTCATGGGCGACGGCCGCACCTACGAAAACACCGTCGCCATCCGCGCCGTCGAAACTCAGGACTTCATGACCGCCGACTGGTCTCGCATCCCCTACGACGTCCTCGCGACGATCAGCAACCGCATCATCAACGAAGTCCGCGGCGTCAACCGCGTCTGCTACGACATCAGCAGCAAGCCCCCCGCGACCATCGAATGGGAATGAGCGGTACAGCCGCTGCTCGCATCACGCCGTCAGGAAGTTCTTCAGCAGCCCCACGCCCTCCGTGGTCAAAAAGCTCTCCGGGTGAAACTGCACACCCTCAAGCACCGGTTTGCGCGCATCCGCCCACACCCGCCGCAGCCCCATGACTACCCGCCGAGTTTGTCCTGTCTCACCCACAGGTTCGTCGGTCCACGCCGTCACTTCCCACCCATCTTCGCCAGGCCTTCGCGGCGGAATCGTCTCCTCGATCACCACCAGCGAGTGATACCGCGTCGCATCAAACGGATTCGCAAGGCCGCGAAACACGCCTTGGTTGTTGTGCCGAATCGGACTGATCTTCCCATGCATCGGAATCACATGCCGCGTCACGGTCATGCCGTGCATGTCCGCCATGGTCTGGTGCCCCAGACACACGCCCAAGATGGGAATCTTCCCCGCAAATCGTTCAATCATCGCCGCCGAAACGCCGGCTTCCTTAGGCGTGCAAGGCCCCGGCGAGATGATCAGCCGCGTCGGCCCCTTCCCCTCGCGCAGCGCCGCAGCCTGGTCGGGCGTGATCTTGTCATTCCGCACCACCAGCAGATCGCGACCCACCTGCAGCGAGCGATCGATCTCGCCCAGCCGCTGCACCAGGTTCCACGTAAACGAGTCGTAATTGTCGATCAGAAGAATCACGCAGGACAGTAGTGACGCCCAACGCAAAGCGACGCGCTTGCATCACTTCTGGCTTGTCGCGCCAATCGTGACATTGACCTTCGCATTCCCAGCCGTGATTCCCGACTTGTCGCCCGCTTTCGCACGCGGCGCCTGTTGGTGGGTCTTGCGAGCACGATGCTCCGACCAGTCCTTCACCTGCAGGTCCGGGCTGTCCGGGCCGTCATGCGTCCGCAGAATGTCATAGGTGTTGTTCCGCTGCGCCGGCACAAACCCGGCGTCGCGAATCAGTCGGCACAGCACCGCTTCATCCAGGCAATACGTCGTTCCGGCCGACGAGACAACGTTCTCTTCCATCATCACGCTGCCCATGTCGTTCGCGCCGTACATGAGCCCAAGCTGACCGATGTGCGGCCCCATCGTCACCCAACTGCTGCCGATGCTGAAGACGTTGTCGATGTACAACCGGCTCAGTGCCTGCGTGCGCAGATAGTCGCTCGCCATGCTCATCCGCACGCGCTTCCCATACAGATGCGCCGTGGGAAACGCGTTCTTGTCCATCGCGCTGTAGTCAAACACATTCGCCTGCCCGTTCCCCGCAGGCTGCTTGCCAACCCCTCGCCCAAAGTCCCACGCTCGCGCAATTGCGTCACCCGGGAACTCCTGCGAAAGCTCCGCCGAGTCCGCGCCCCAGTCCGGCACGCGCCCCAAAGGCGTGTTTTCCCGCTGGAACGGCCATGAAATGAAGGCCTTGTAGTGCCCGCCCGCCACGGTTCCGGCCCGCGAAGGCGACGCAAGCTCAATCCCCCGCTCCCTCGCCCACGTGTTCGCTTGCTCGCTCCCCACCAGCGCCAAATCCTGCCACGCGCGCACCATCTCCATGTGATGAATCCGGTCCATCGTCCCTTCGATGTGACCGAACATCATCGTCGCGCTCGTGAACATCCCCAGCCGATGCGCGACGTTCATCACCGTCAGCCAACTGTCCGCATCGCACTTGCCCAGCCCGATCTTCTTCCGCACCGGATCAGCGAAAATCTCGCCGCCTCCGCCGGGCAGGCTGTCAAGACCCGCATCGCGCAGCTTCGCCATCACCCACATGCACTTGTCCGCGAAGCTCGCGCCGGGCGGATTGAAGAAGTGCACAAACTCCACCATCTCGGGCGGGCTGAATGCATGCACGTGAATGTGCGGGAACTTTGACTTGATCCCGCTGAGCAAATCCAGATACCAATCCAGAGGCAGGGCAGGATTCATGCCGCCTTGCATGAGAATCTGCGTCCCGCCAATCGCCGAGAGTTCCGCGATCTTCTCATGAATCTGCTCATACGTCAGCGTGTACGCATCATGCTCATCGCCATCCCGCCGAAACGCACAAAACGTGCACTTCGCGTTGCACACATTGGTGTAGTTGATGTTCCGGTCAATGATGAACGTGCGATACGTGTCACCGTGCAGCACGCTCGCCCGGGCCGCCGCATACCGCCCCAGCGTCGGCAGTGGCATGCGATGAAAAATCTCTTCCGCCTGGGCGGGCGTCAGCCGCGCCTGACCATCCACGACCGCTTGCAGCAGGCCGCCGTCAAGGCCGGACAGGTGCGGAAGGGTGGCAGCGGGCTTGTACAGCGAAGCAGGCATGGGTATTTCCGGGGCCGACGGCATCATCGCAAGGGCTTCGTCGGCGGTTTCAATGCAGATTGAAAGTTATGAACTTTAGGCCCCGACTCGCCCGCTCGCAATGAAAACCGTCTCGCAAACGTCCCAAGAAAGCTGCCGCCAGCAGCACTGGCAGGGAGGTCTCCATGGGTCTTGGCATCAGCTTGTCGGTCTTGGCAGGAATCGCAGGGGTGGTCGTCTTGGTCGTCGCAATCGCGACCATCGTCATTCTCAAATCTGCTCGCAAGCCGCGGTAGTTCTGTTAGACTGGTCGCATGATGAACCTCTCCGGCTGGGAACTGCTACTCATCTTCATCTTTCCCGCCGGCATGGCGATCATCGTGGCGGGTGGTCTCTACCTCGTCATCCGCCTCGCCGTCAAGCACGGCAAGCAAGATGCCGAACGCAATCGACCCCGCTGACCGACGTTGAACAGCCAAGGAGTTGTGCATGTCAACTGTCACATTGCGTCGCGTCATCACAGCAGTGGGGGTCCTCGCAGCACTCGCCGGCACAGCCCGCGCCGACGACGATGCCGACGCGCTCGCCGGCCCCAAAACAACCGTTGCCGCCCCTGCACGCCTCACCATCGTCAAACGTGACTTCCAAGGTCGCTTGGAGCAACTCGAAGAGCGTCCCGAAGTCGCCGCCGTCCGCCTCCTCACGCTCGACGATCCCACCCGCGCCAAAGTCGACGCCCTGCTAAGCGAACGCGCCGCCGTCGTCGCCTCACTCGCCACCGAGCACTACAGCGAGATCTTCAAACTGCAAAGCGAACTGCAGGTCCAGTCCGCCGGAGGCGGCATGTCGCGCGATGCCCG
>DATGWV010000370.1:0-3791 GCA_035299305.1 Phycisphaerales bacterium
GGTAGTGGGGCTGGGGGGCATGCGATCTGTGTGGAATGTGTTCAGACTCAGCAACCGAAGCAGCGTAGCAGCCGGAAATGGGTGATGTGGGTATTGGGATTTTCTCCCGACCGCAAACGTTGGTTGCGCGAAGAAGTTTCGACGATTCGCACTTTGCGTTGCGATTCGTGGCCCCGCCGGTTGCTCCGGCGCGGGAGCAACCCCATAATCCCACCCCGACGCGGCTCGCTTGCGAGCGGCGGCGGTGGCATTGTCCTTGTGTCCAAGTCGGTCGCATTCCTTCTGCATGGAGCGGTAGCAACGCATGGCACGATCTCGCCAGAAGCTGGGTGAAATTCTCGTCGAATGGCGTGCGGTCACGCCTGAGCAAGTCGAGAAAGCGACCGTGGACGCGAAGAAGTCCGGCAAGCGCCTGGGAGAGGTGCTGGTCGAGGCGGGCTTTGTGAAAGACGATCAGGTCGCGAAGGCGCTTGCGAAGCAGTTCGGGTGGGAGTACGTCGATCTGTCCGCGCCGGGTGCGACCGAGCGCATCGACGTGAAGCTGATCCCCGATGACCTCGTGAAGAAGCACATGATTCTTCCGATGGGCAAGAACGGCGGACGTTTGAGCCTCATCATTCACGATCCGCTGGATCTGCAGCTCATGGACATGCTGCGGTTCCGGCTCAACGTGGAAGTTGATCCCAAGCTCAGCAGCAAGAGCGCGATCAAGAAGTATCTGGAAGGGTCGGCGGCGGGCACGGCGCGCACGTTCAAGGCGACTGAGAGTCTGGTCACGGGCTCGATTGACAGCAGCGTTGACAAGAGCGTTGACAAGTCGCTGGACAAGTCGATCGACGTCACCGATGACGATGCGCCCATCGTCAAGCTCGCGAACCGGTTGATCGCTGAAGCGGTGCGCATGCGGGCGAGCGATATTCACGTGGAGCCCATGGCTGATCGCGTGCGGCTGCGGTATCGCATCGACGGCGTGTGCATGGAGCGTGACAACCTGCCCAAGCGCATGCAGAACGCGCTGCTGAGCCGCATGAAGCTGATGGCGGGCATCAACATCGCTGAGAAGCGCATTCCGCAGGACGGCCGCATCAAGCTGCCCGTGGATGATGTCAACATCGACTTCCGTGTGAGCAGTTGCCCGGCGTATCACGGTGAGAGCATCGTGCTGCGTGTTCTGCGTCCGGACAGCGTGCGCATCGGTCTGGCGAATCTGGGCTTTGAAGCCGAGAATCTTGCGGTTTTCAACAAGATCATCCGCCGACCCAACGGCATTTTTCTGGTGACCGGTCCCACAGGTAGCGGCAAGACGACGACGCTGTATTCGGCGCTGGACGTGCTGAACCGGCCTGACCGCAAGATCATCACGGCGGAAGACCCGGTTGAATATAACTTCCAGGGCATCAACCAGTGTCAGGTGCGCGAGCACATCGGGCTGGGGTTCAAAGAGATTCTTCGCTCGATGCTGCGTCAGGCGCCCAACATCATTCTGGTGGGTGAAATTCGCGATAAGGAAGTCGCGGAAATCGCCATTCAGGCGGCGCTGACGGGCCACTTGGTCTTCAGCACGCTGCACACCAATGACGCGCCCAGCGCGATCACGCGTCTGATCGACATGGGCGTCAAGCCGTTCCTGGTGGCCAGCTCGATTCAGGCCATCATGGCTCAGCGTCTGGCCCGCACCAACTGCAGCAAGTGCAAGCGGCTGGCGAAGGCCGAGGAGATGGACCCCAAGTACATGCGGCTCATCGGCCTCACGATGGAAGACGCGATGGGCAAGGCGATGAAGGGCGATGGCTGCGAAAACTGCAACGGCACCGGATACCGCGGGCGCAAGGCGATTTTCGAGCTCATGCTGATGAACGCCGAGATTCGCGAACTGGCGTTCAACCTCGCGCCGGTGAGCGAACTGCGTAAGGCGGCGCTCAACGCCGGCATGCGGCCTCTGGTGGAAGACGGACGTCGCAAGGTGCTGGGCGGCATCACGACGCCGGATGAAATCGCGAGCATCGCGCAGGTTGACCTTGATAATGAATCCTCGATGATGGGGTCCGTGGGCGGCACCATGACCGGCGCCGACGCGAACCGCAAGTGATGTGGGCGCGGCAGTCCTCCGGGGCTGTCACGCATGGCTTCTCGCATTGTGTTTCTTCACAGTCGCTCGCGACTGACAGTTCAGGAGTCTGAGTTATGTCCACGATGCAAATCGACCGCCTGCTCGACACGGTGGTGAAGTTCGGTGCCAGCGACTTGCACCTGACCGTTGGTCGCCCGCCCACCGTGCGTCTGCACGGCGGCCTGCGCAGCCTCCAGACCAAGGTGCTGGACAGCGAAGACATGGTCAGTCTGATGAAGTCGATCACGCCTGAACGCAACCAGCAGGAGTTGCAGGAAGAAGGCACGACCGACTTCGGCTTCGCGTACGGCGACGCGGCACGTTTCCGCGTGTCGGTCTTCCGCCAGCGCGGCGATCTCGCCATCGTCTTGCGTCAGATTCCCAACCGGCTGTTGTCGATCGAAACGATCGGTCTGCCCGAGGTCGTGAAGGACCTGATTCGCCGACCCCGTGGGATGTTCCTGGTGACGGGACCCACCGGCTCGGGTAAGACCACGACGCTGGCGTCGATGATCAACTTCATCAACGAAACGATGGACCGCCACATCGTGACGATGGAAGACCCGATCGAATACTACCATTACCACAAAAAGTCGGTCATCAACCAGCGTGAAGTCGGCAGCGATACGCCCAACTTCGCCGAGGCTCTCCGCCGCGTGCTGCGTCAGGACCCGGACGTGATCCTGGTCGGTGAAATGCGCGACTTGGAAACCATTGAGTCGGCCATTCGTGCTGCCGAAACGGGCCACTTGGTCTTCGGCACCCTGCACACCACCGGTGCCGCCAAGACGATCGACCGTATCGTCGACGCCTTCCCGGTTACCCAACAAAACCAGATCCGCGTGCAGTTGTCGACGGCCCTGATCTGTGTGCTCAGCCAGGCGCTGCTGACCCGCATCGACCAGCCGGGGATGGTGGCGGCGTACGAGTTCATGGTGGTCACGCCCGCCATCGCCAACCTGATCCGTGACAACAAGACGTTCCGCATCGACTCGATGATCCAGACCGGGAAGAAGTTCGGCATGCAGTTGCTGGACGACCACCTGTGGAGCCTGTACATGGCCGGGAAGATTTCGGCGGAAGAGATGTACGACGTCTCCAAGAACCAGGCGGACATCTTGGCGAAGGTTCACCGGTTGGGTCGGACGATTGGTCGCACGGAATTGGACGACGAAGATGCCCAGGACAGCGAAGGCAACTCGACCAAGCCGCAGGCCAACAAGCCGAATCCGTAAGCAAAAACCCGGATGGACTGTCGTTTATGGGCGTCTTGTGGGCCGATGCGAGTCGGACTGGCGAGACGCCTGTGATGAAAAACCCGGATGATCTGACCTCAAAAGGGCGTTATTACCCTTGGAATCATCGAACCGTTGTGGTATCACATGCCGAATCGTTCTTGTGGTGCGGTGCGCACCCCGAGGGCGCGTCGGCATGTTTCGTTGTTGATACCGGCGGCCTTTGGAGTTTGGAAACCCATGCCAGTAGTCACTAACATCGATCCCGCTGAACTGAAGGGCCGCAAGATCGGCCGCGTGATGACCAAGATGGGCAAGGTCACGCGCGAGCAAGTCCATGAGGCGTTGGCCATTCAGCAGACCCGCAAGGTTCCCTTGGGGCAGTTGCTCATTGAGTTGGGCTACTGCAAGCCCGAGGATGTGGCGGCGGCGCTGGCCGGCCAGGC
>DATGWV010000371.1:0-2578 GCA_035299305.1 Phycisphaerales bacterium
GCCAGATCAAAGTCGGGCAGTTCGCCCTCGCTGGGCGCAGCCTGAGGCGGCGCGAGAATCGCTTCCGTAAAGAGCGGCTCGCCTTCAATCTTGATCGCCTTGATCGTCGCGAGATCGCTCTGTGCCTGCGGGTCCTGCGGGCCCGAGTACTTGCCGTAGAGAATCGCAACCCCGCCGCTGCGCTCGCCCAGATACGCGTCTTGGAGCCCGAGCTGCGTCTGCACCTTGTAGAGCCCCTGCTTGGCGCCCTCGAGGGCGCTGGGGCCGCGGAACATATAGAGGACAATCGCCCAGTCCGTCGCGATCTGACGCTCACTGCGGTCCGACGCCTTGCCCGTCAGCTCTGCCAACGCCGCCGATTGCTGCTCGCGCTGGCGATCTCGCCGCTTCTTGAAGCCGCTGAAGGCCTGCTGCTGAGCGGCGGCCTGCTGCGACTGTTCCTTCTCGGTCGTTTCCTGCGGCTTCTGCGCACCGCCGCAGCCTGACAACGGCAGAAGCAGGCCAATGCACGCAATGGCTGCGCAGCGAACGCTCGTCAGAACGAGTTCACGAAAAAAAGTTGACAGATTTTGGCGAGTCCGGCGCACAGTTATCCCTCGCAAGCATCATAATAGCAAAGGTTTAGGTGACTTTAGTCAAGCATTCATGTTTCTATCGAAAAGCCGGGTTCTCCACCGATACATCTGGCACCACAGGGGTGGTTCCCAGTGGGTGGACGCGAGGATCGCGTCGGTGGTGATACGAAACATCCGATCGGGCGAGCCGCATGGAGTGCCGGCTACGCGATTCGGCGCCGGTTGCGGCGGGCTATGACCCGCGCCGGTGGTGGTCGGGCTCGCGCCTGCGTCAGCGTACGCGGGAAGGCGAGCGTGGGCTGTGAAGCAGCCTGGAAAGAGGCGTCTATGTCAGATATCGCTCCCATCTCCAACTCGTCCCTGATCGGCTCGATCAGCGCCAACGAGGCTCGGGCCCGCAAGGCTGAGCAACTGGAAAGCACCGACATCGCGCTCTCGCGCAAAGCCGATGCGGTGGAGATTTCCCCCTTCGCTCGCTACGTCGCGATGGCTCGCGAAAACCCCGTCCGTGAAGACCTGATCGCATCGATTCGCGAACAGCTCGCCAACGGCACCTACGACACCGATGAGAAGTTCGACAAGGCGTTTGACGAGATGCTCAGCGACCTGCGCTGAGTCGCGAGCGAGTCGCGCTGCCGCGCGATGAGAGCACTCGCTCGTGCATCAACCGCCTGACCGAGTCATTGGACGGCGAGAAGCAAGACAATCATCAACGCAACACAGCAGCGAGGCATCCACGGTGGGGCCTCGCTGCTGTCGTTTTGTCATCTGTTTCAACCGCGCTGTTGCCGGGCGATGCGGGGCACGTCGCGCTGCGTCAGGCCGCAGCGGCGGATGATCAGTGCCGCTTTGAGCTGGCTGTCGCACCCAAGTTTCGCGTAGACGGCCTTCTTGTGGCTCGTCACGGTGTCGAGCGAGCGCGTGAGCTGCTCGGCGATCTCCTTTGCGTCCATGCCCAGGCCGATGCGCACCGCGACTTCGCTCTCGCGCGGCGACAACTCGGCCAGCTTGCCGTAATCGTTCCACACCGCCTCGACGTAGTTGAAGTCCTGGAACGTCGCGGGGTCAATCGTGCCTTCGATGACTTCGTGCAACGCCCCCACCAGCGTCTGTTGCGGCGATGCGGGATCAAACGCGGGGTAGAAGTGCGTGATGTGCTGCACGCCGCGAATCACGCAGCGGACAACCATCGGCCTGCAGCTGGTTGCGACCTCGCGCATGTACTCGATACGCTCGCGCCCGGGCTCTTCGCCCAGGATCGCGCGGATGTTGCGCCCCGTCGCCATGCCATCGGCGGCATCGGGCCCCAGCAGCGTCCGCGTGAAGTTGTGCGACATGAACACGATGTCGCCGTCGGCGGTGAAAACGCTCGCCATGAGCGTGTTGGCCGTGAAGTATGCGATTGGAAAGCGACGTAGTGATCCGTCAGCAGCTTGTGACACGCGATCCTCCCAATGTTTCGCGCCATCGCGTACCCGATATACACATTATCTGCAGAATGCACCCACAAAGCACTCCCTAACTCACGCGATTCGGTGGGCGATCCCCACAAAACCCCGTGGCGCGTGAATGTGCCACCTGCATTTGGTGTGCGAACAGATACCCGTTGACGTAGTCATTCGTGCATATCTGCACGGACAAACCCACCTGCCGTTCCGCACGTCGCGATGCACGCCATCCACGACCTACGTTGCGGTTGCGCACAGGTTTGACATTGGCTCGCCCCTGTCGCACTGCGGAAATCCCCGCAGAATCACCAGTTTTTACGCCACTGCTCTGACCGCAGATGCACGCGGATTCACAATGCTCCCAAAGTTCACTTCAATTGAGAAACTGCGCCCGCCCAACTTGCGTCCGCGCTGACTTTGCACGGCGTACATCACGCCATCCACTGCCCTGGGGAGGGTAGTGTCTACGTACTTTTTCTCGCCCGTGGTCGCCAGCAACGCGAAAGACGCCTCGCCGGGCAACTGTCGCAGCACGGTGTACGTCACGCCGCTGCT
>DATGWV010000372.1:0-4445 GCA_035299305.1 Phycisphaerales bacterium
GCCCAGTGCTGCCACGCGTAAATTTGGAGAAACACATAGACAACTTGCAGCCCTGCATCGGCGTAGAGCTTGGAATGCCAGAAAATCCACGCGTACACCAGCACCATGGCGATGCCGAAGGGCCAGCACCAGATGTTCTGACGCGCGGTCAAGACCACATTGATGATCCCAAGTGATGCACCAATGGCTTCCAGCAGCGTCATGCAGCAGTTTAGTTCATGTGCGTCGGCGTGGTTTCGTTTCTATCATCTTGCATGCCATCCTTTGACGTCGTCTCCCGCTTCAACTTTTCTGAACTCGACAACGCCATCAACAACACCAACAAGGCCATCGCCGCGCGGTTCGACTTTCGCGGCTCGCCGGTGGAGATCACCGTCGACAAGAAGGACAAGAAACTCAAGATCGTCGCTGACGACGGCATGAAGGTGAAGGGCGTCATCGAGATGTTCCGCAGCGCGGCCAACAAGCGCGGCATCGATCTCAAGAGCTTCGATTTCTCCGAACCCGAAAGCACGCTCGCGGGCCGCATGAAGAGCGAGACCAAGATTCGCGACGGCATCGAGCAGGAGAAGGCCAAAGAGATCGTGCGGATGATCAAGGACACCAAGCTCAAGGTGCAGGCGAGCATCCAAGGTGACGAACTGCGCGTGAGTGGCAAGCAGATCGACGACCTGCAGGCCGTGATGAAGTTTCTCAACGGCGCGGGGCTGGATCTGCCCCTGCAGTTTGTGAATATGAAGAGCTGATCGACCTGTCGCTCTATTTCGCGCGAATCTGCGATGTGATGCTGGCGTCACTGATCCTGTCGTCGTCAGCAAGCAGCAACGCTTTGCTGAGGATGATGGACAGCACGCGATCGCCGTCGAAGGGCAGGAAGACGCCGTGCGTTTCGTTGCCCCCGCGTCCGGGCACGATGCAGAGATACTGGTCGTTGGGCTCCATAAGGATGTTGCCGCTGCCCAGATGAATTTTGTAGGTGCGCAGCGAGCCCTTGACGATCAGGAAGCGATCGGTGAGCGTGCAGACATCGCGAATGGCAAGTCGCGGGATGAGTCGCTGCAGCAGGTCGTGTCGTTGGCGGCCCGTCTCGGACAGATCCGCGCCGAAACTGAAGTTCCACCAATACTGCTGATATCGCCCTTCGGGGCCGCCATCCTGCCAATCCGGGTTGTTGCCCACCGAGCAGACGCCGACGAAGAGGTCCACGTCGCGGAGCACTTCGCTGAGTGCGAGCGCTGGGACTTGATCGATGGGCACTGGTTCATGTTGCGGGGCAGGCTCCGTTCGCATACTGAAACCGCCGCCGCCTGCGTGGGCGCGGTTCTCGGCGGCTTCCATGCGGTAGAACCGCACTTGATCGGTGGCGAGCAGATTGAACACACCCGTTTCGTTGGTGTGCGTGCCGTGATCGTCTCCAATGCCCTCGACCCAGAACTCAGCGCGAAGTCCGGCCCACGGGATGGTCCTACTCGTAGCGGGCACTTCGTCATCGACCATCAGGCGGAGTTTGTCCTTCCACCCGCGCAGCTGCGCGAGAGCATGAAACTGGTGCTGCCTGATGACATGCGCGGCGAAGCGGTTGGAGTAACTCGCGGTTCGGCGTTCGGCATCGGTGAGCAGATACACCTCGCGGTGGGCCTGCTTGAATGGCTGTTTGATCTGGCGGCTTTCGAAGAGATTGCGCCACGCGGCGACTTCGTCGCGGGAGGCGAAGACGGGATGCCACAGGCGGGCCCGTTCGTGGGGCGCAGGCGCGGGAGCAACTGATCCACTGGCATCGATCCAACTGTCGTTGTGGAGCAGGATGGAGCGGGCGGGCGTCGCGTCGCCCGAGTCGATCGTCCAAACAAGTCGCCGGGCAAGTACGCCCACCAGCGGATGGTGGATATACCGCTCAAGCCACTGCGCAACGGGCCAACTGCGATTGTCGCCCATGAGAGCGTCGAGTCGCGCGGCTTGCGCGCCAAGCATGATCTGCGCGTCCTTTGCAGAAGACTTCAAGTCTTTGAGTTCAGCCGCAAAGTCGCGTTTGAGCGACGCGGGCGGCGATTTGACCGGCTTGCCGTCGGACCTGAAGAACTGAAGCGTGACGTCGCTTGTCCCGCTGGCGGAGAGGCGCACGCGCGTCTCGCCCAGCATCTCCTCGCGCCACCCACCGGATTCAAGGCCATACGTCGGAACGCCCAGCTCATCGATCTCGTCGCGTCGCATGCCTCGCTTCTGTGCGACGGCGTGCAGAGCCTTTTCGATCATCTTCTGAGCCGTTCCAAACTTGACCTTGATGGTGAGCATGGCAAGCTGGGCCAGCGACGCGTCGGTTGTGTGCTGACTGAGCGACCAGATGGCGGCGTTGCCGACTTTCACGGCGCGCGGACCAAGACCTGGGACTTTCTTGTACGCCGAAAGCGCGAGACGACCGAGACTTCGGGCCATGTCGGGCGTGTTGATGGAAGCGCACATCCACGCTAGACCTTTCAGGATGTCCTGCGATCTATCGGTGAGCAGGTGACTGCCTTCCTCAAGCACCACATATCGATTGAGTTCGAGACGGGACGTCCGAGCCTTCTCCGCGGCGATGAACAGTTCCAAGAAGGTTTGCGTCAACCCGTCCTCGCCGATCGCCTGCATCAGCGGCGCACTCTGCTTGAGCCAAGCCTTCGTGGGCGCGGACCCGGTTGCACGCTGGGCGTGGGTCAGCAACTGCGTCCACTCCCGGGCCAAAGTCTGCCCCGGTGCCACCAGTCGCATTGCAGCATCGCTGAAGGGCTCGCCTGCCGCGAGCGGCGACATGTCATTCTCACCCAACCAATCGCGAGCCTTGCTCAGCCAGGCTCGGTCCTCGGGGGTGTACCCAGGAGCAGAGGGGATCGCATCGCGCAGCCAATCCAGAAATGCGGGTTCGTCAGTGAGTTTCGCACGCTCGACGGCACCGCAGATCCTCCGAATGAGACCGATGCGCACGTAGTCGGGGCTGACGCGTTTCCATTTCGCAAACAGCTCCGGGAGGTCAGCTGCTGCAAATCGCACGCGGGGCAGCAGCGCCCCGATGCTGTGATTCAGAATGTAGAATTGGCGGTGATCCGCGTCGTTGGTCCTTGGCGAGCCGTCCACCCAGATCCGCGCGTGCTCCGGACCGAGATCGATGAGCCGTTGCAGCATGTGCATGACATAGGCCGCGCCGCGGGTGGGCGCGTCTTCGATATCGATAGAGACGCTCCAGTAGTCGGCGCGCTGGATGGCCGTTTCGCGCAGGGCGGCGTCAAAGGTTTCAATCTCCTGCGCAGTCAACTTTGCTGAAGACATGGAGAACTTCCCTTGCCAAAGTGGCGAGATGTCCATCGCGAAGCGGGACGCGACACGGTTCGTGCGCGGAGTTGGTTAGCCACCCACGAGTGGAACGAGCTTGAGAAATGTGACTTCCACGCCCCGCTGGAGGCGAACAGTGTCGTCGAGGGAAGTAACGTGCGTCTCGCCGACGAGGAGCATGAAACCACGCCGATTGAAAGCGTCGCATGCGATCTCGAACTGACGCTTCCAGTCGATCTGGCGGCGCGGACCAGGCTGGCCGTTGCGGACCTGCTCCTCTTCCTCGGGCTGCACGAGCATTCGCCGCTCACGTCGGGCGAGGTTGTGGTCTTGGACCTCCTGATAGACCCGTTCGCGAATCAGTTCGCGGACGGTCATTTCCTCGCTGGGAAACTCGAGTTCATAAACCCCGTCGCCGGGGCCCGTCGTCAGGCTGTCGCGAATCAGCACCGTCGGCATGGAGCACCTCCGCTATCAATGTATCACATTGTGCAAGGGGGGGCTACCGGCAAATCACGTGCTGCTGCCGCGGGCGAGGCTCGCGATGGCGCGTTCCATCAGCCGGTCGTGCGTGCGCATCATGTCGACGTTGGCGTCAACTTCGCGGGCCGCGCTGGTCATCTGCATCAAGGCGCGAATTTCATCGACGCCTGACTCCTCAACCGAGCCGTGCCGCAGCGTGCCCGTCGCAACCTTTTTGTTGTCCATCATGTCCGCCGTCGGGGCGAACATGCTCGCTCCCACCTTGCGCAAGCGTTGCTCGTCGGGCACTTCGATAAGCTGAAGTTGCGCCACTGTGCGCCCGTCTTGCGCGATGCGACCGACGCTGTCAATCGTCACCTTGCCCGCGTCGGCCAGCGTGATCGGGCTGCCATTCGTATCCAGTACGGGCAAGCCGCTACCTGCCATCACCAGCTCTCCGCGAGCGTTGCGTGCAAGTCGGCCGTCACGCGTCAGACGAACCTGCGAATCGCCTTCGTTGCTCGCGTCGCGCACGACGAGGAAGCCTTTGCCTTCCATCGCGACATCAAACTCGCGTCCGGTCACACGAATCGAGCCCTGGCCAAAGTGAACGCGATTGGGATTCAGCAGCGCGCCGCCGCCGAGTCGTTCGAGCAGTTGGTTGCTGGGCATCCATC
>DATGWV010000373.1:0-3415 GCA_035299305.1 Phycisphaerales bacterium
GGGCGCATTCCACTCACGATCAAACAACCCACACCAACCGCGCCACCCCGCGCCTCCAAACGCACGCGCACCATGCACCCCCTCACCCACCTCGGCCACATCCTTCCCCAGCGCCTCTACACGCGCGACACCCTCCGCGCACTCGGCGCCTTCGACCGCACCGGCAAAAAGCTCGACCGTGCCAACGCGCTCGAGCAAACCGCCGACGCCTCGCCAACCAGCACGCTCGTTCGACTCTTCTTCCTCGCGCAGTCAGTCCCCACCGACGCCCTCCGCGACGCCATCGCTCCGCTCGCTCTCGACGATCTCATCACCGCCAACCTCCTCACGCGTGACGCCGCCGACGCGTCACGCATCCGCAGCAATCACGCCATCATCCCCTTCGGCAAACATCTCACGCTGCGCGACTGGGAACCCTTCGACACAGGCAAGCCCCTCGCCAGCGACCACGTGCTGGGCGTAGGCCTCGCCACCAGTCTGCTCGCCGCCATGACCATCCGCCGACAAGGCGAACGCGTCCTCGACATCGGCTGCGGCCAGGGCTTTCAATCGCTCTGCGCCATGGAACACGCCTCGCGCGTCGTCGCGACCGACGTCACGCAACGCTCGCTCGACGTCACGCGCATGAGCGCGCTGCTCAATGGCATCGCGCTGAGCGATACTCCCGACCAGCCCGGTATCCACACGCGTCTGGGCAGTCTCTTCGAGCCCGTCAAGGGCCTCGAGGGCCAGTTCGACCTCATCGTGAGCAACCCGCCCTTCGTCATCGCTCCCAAGCACGATCTGGTCTGCCTGGGCGGCACGCACGAAGGCGACAGTCTCGTGCGCGAACTGCTCGCCGGCGTACCCACATTCCTCGCCGATGACGGCTTCGCGTGCATCACGCTCAACTGGCACCACAAGACCGAAGACGACTGGCCCGTGCGTCCGCACGTCTGGCTTGATCGCAACGGCTGCGACTGCCTGCTTATCAAACTCTACAGCGAAGACGCCCGCACCTACGCCGACAAGTGGGTGGGCGAGGCCGACTTCGCGCACCAGCAAGGCGGCGCGAGCGATGTGAACGCCTGGCTCGCCGAACTCGCGAAACTCAACGCCAACTTCGTGAGCATGGGCTGCCTCATCCTCCGCAAGCGAGCGACACAAGGCGAGAACTTCTTCCGCGCCGAAGAACTCGACTACCACACGCTGCAAGGCGACGCCAGCGACCAATTGCTCGCCATGATGCTCAACGAAGCCCGCTTTCACGAAGCAGCGAGCATGGACGACATTCTCGCCCTCACGCTCAAACTCGACGCCAACGTCGAACTCGAGCAGCGCGTGCGCCAAGGCCAGGGTGGCGGCTGGGACATCACACGCGGCGTGCTCCGTCAGACACACGGCTTCCCGTTTGACCTAGGCCTCGATCCTAACGCAATCGACCTCCTCAGCGACTTCATCGGCACGCGCCCCGCGCACGAAGTCATCACCGCCATGGCCCGCCGCAAGCGCGTCGATCCTCAGCAAGCCCTCGACGCGAGCTCTCGCTTCCTCTCCAAACTCATGCGCTTCGGCTTCCTGCGCGTGGTTGATTGAACGCTCGCAGCGCGACGCTCACGAACCATCCGCTTCGCGCACAGCGTCACAAAACGCCTGCATCAACGCCTCATCCTTCACGCCGCGTTCGCGCTCGACGCCGCTGCTCACATCCACGCCCCAAGGCCGCAGCACGCGGATGCACTCGCCCACATTCTCTGGCGTCAGTCCGCCCGCGATGATGACGGGCGTCGTCACCGTGTCCACGAAGGGCTCGAGCTTCTTCCAGTCAAACGCTTCGCCTGCGCCGGGCGTTGACGCATCAATCAGAATCGCGCACACCTCATCCAGCGCCGCCCACTTGAACAGCTCCGCCTGAATCGTGTTCTCATCAAACGCAATCGCCTTGATGACATCGGGTCCGCACGCCTTCACCGTGCGCACATCCTCGCTGCCATGAAGCTGCGAGTACAGCGTCGGACACAGTTCCTCAATGTCAGCAAACTCATCCACGCTGTGATCACGAAACACGCCCACGCTGCTCACAAATGGCGGCAGCGCGCTCATGATGTCAAACGCATCATCAGGCTCCACAAATCGCGGCGACTGCTTCGCAAACACCAGCCCGATCGCGTCCGCCCCCGCCTCCGCCGCAGCAATCGCCGAGTCCACGTCCCGAATCCCGCAGATTTTGATGCGTGTGCGCATGCAGCAGCGTAGAAGCGATAAAGTGAAAGACCAAACCGCACCGCCGAAAGCCCCCATGCAACGCGACTGGATGACCTGCAATCTTCATCTGCCCATACCTCTCGCGCCCGTCGTGAGCGCTGCCCCGCGCTCACTCACGCCGCACGACGCCGAGCCGCTCGCGCGCCTCATGCTCGATGCCTATCGCGGCACCGTCGACGACGGCGGCGAAACTCTCGATGACGCACGCGGCGAAGTCCGCAAGCTGCTCACCGGCGAGTTTGGTCCATTCGACGCGACGAACTCCACGCTCTGGTTCGATGCCGACGGCCTCGCCGGCGCGACCATTCTCACACAAACGCGCGGCTCACACCCCGATCCCTTCCTCGCCTTCTCCATGACCGCACCGCACGCGCAGCGCCAAGGCCTCGCCCGCGCCGGCCTCATCCGCGTCATGCGACAACTCCGCGCCGCAGGCCAGGCCCGCTTGCACCTCGTCGTCACCCGCGCCAACACGCGCGCAGTGAACCTTTACCGCTCATGCGGATTTGTGGTGTCGGCCAAGCCGCTATGAACGCGATCAGTTGGCGCGGCGGCGACGGCATGCGGCCAGAGCGGTGAGGCTGAGCATCGCCGCAACCCCGGGTGCCGGAACGAACGTCACGTTCTGAATCTGCGTCTGCGTGACGTTGGCAAGGCCCGTCATTTCACCCCATGATGCGCCAGCGTCACCATCGTTGCGAAGACCGAGGCCAAGGGTGAGTTGCACGACGCCGTCAAGCAGCAGGCGTGCTCCACCGGGTCCGGCTTCAAGCGTGAGCGTGCGGAACTCGCTGGTGAGATCAACGGTTGCGACAGGATCGGAGGTGCGGTTGTTGTCGTTGCCGAGTGAGATGCGGTTGTCGCCCATGTCGGCGATGATGTAGCGACCGAAGTCGTCCTCGAGGTACAGCGAGAAGCCACCACGGCGGAAGCCGCTGAAGTTGCCGAAGTCGGCACCCAAAAGCTTGACGCGTGCTGAGAGGGAGAAGGTCTGCGTCGTGAAGTCCATCGGCGGCTGGACGGTCTCGCGCCAGTAGGTCGTGCCTCCGACGGTCGTCGCGCCGTACGTCAGCGTGCCGCCAGCAACGCTCATCGGAGCGTTGAAGGAGCCGGCAAACGTCCATCCCTGCGCGGTGGGCAGCGTGCCCAACGCCGGGTTGTAGGTCAGAAC
>DATGWV010000374.1:0-5550 GCA_035299305.1 Phycisphaerales bacterium
GTGGGGGCGGTGGAGCAGCCGGTTCGCAGCGAGCACGCCGAGTTGACTTGCGCATCAGTACGCTGCCGACCACATACGGCGAGCGCATCGTCATCCGTCTGCTCGATACCAGCAAGAGTCCGCACCTGCTCAGCTTGTCGAAGCTCGGCATGCCGCGCGAGCTGGAAGCGTCATACTTGTCGCAGGTCTCCCGCGCCAGCGGCATCGTGTTGGTGACTGGTCCGACGGGCAGCGGCAAGAGCACCACGCTGTACACAACGTTGTCCTGGATCACGCAGGCCAACTCGCGAACGGCGCACGCAGGCAATGCGGGTGTACGGGGCGGTTGTGAACTCAACATCATGACCATTGAGGACCCGGTCGAGTACGATCTCGCGACGGCGGGCCTCTCGATCAGTCAGACGCAATTGAACGCGAAGAAGGGCGTGACATTCGCTTCGGGACTGCGGCACATTCTGCGACAAGACCCTGATGTCATCATGGTCGGCGAGATTCGCGACGATGAAACGGCACGCATCGCTGTGCAGGCAAGCTTGACCGGCCACCTGGTGCTCAGCACGCTCCACACCAACGACGCACCCAGCGCCGTTGCACGCTTGCTCGACTTGGGCGTTGAGCCGTTTCTCGTGAGTAGTTCCGTCGCCGCGGTGCTCGCGCAGCGACTGGTGCGTACCCGTCACCCGGCGTGTGACGGCGTAGGCTGCGAGTTGTGCTTTCAGACCGGCTTTTTGGGCCGCACCGGCGTCTTTGAGTTCTTTGCCATGAATGAAGAGCTGCGCGAGCTCGTCGTGCAGCGAGCTGGTGCGCAATTGCTCAAGGAAGCGGCACGCCGACGCGGCATGCGGACACTGCTTGAAGCCGGTCTCGTCCTCGCGGATGCACGCGTAACCACGCGGGATGAAGTCATGCGAGTGATCGAAAGCGCAGATGCAGAAGTTGCGCAGCTCGAGGCACCGGGAGAAAGCGCGTGAGCGATCAGTCACCAACTTCCGTTGCTTGGCCTAAACCCCGCGCGCCATCGCATGACGCGCTCGCGATCCATGTGACTCGCACCAGGCGTGTCATGGTCTGCGGTGTAACGGTGGTCGCTCTCGCGCTTGTTGCTGCTCTGCTTGCACCCTTGCTCGTGCCGAACATCGGCAGCCCGGTCGTGCAATCGGCTCCTTCGCATACGCCGAACGGGCCGTTGCAGGTTTCTCCCATCGCTGTCGAGGCTTTTGACGCACCGCTGTGGACGGTGGCCCTGCCGCCGCCGCCCCCGCCCAAGCCCGCAGAGCCGCCACCACCGCCCCCGCTCGCGTGCGAACTGATCGGCATCGAAGGTATTGAAGGTGACTATCGCGCCGTCGTATACGACACCGCCGCAGATGTGCTGCGATCACTCCGAACAGGCGATGTGATCAACCAGCGCATCGTCCGCGAGGTCCGCAAGGACGCCGTGGTGCTCGATATGGCTGGTGCAACCCAGACGCTTTCGCTTGATGATGCTGCAGTGCGATCTCCTGAACCCGCCCGGCGATCAAGTCGGGGAGGTGCGCCGTGACCGCTGTCCACCGCATGCCGTCGCGACGATTGCAGTTTGCCGTGTTCCCCCTGCCCGAACACGAGCAGGGCGGCAGGCCATCGCAGCTTGATGATCGCGCGATGCAGCCGTATGTCGACGAACTGCAAACGCAGTTCCCAACCTCGCTTGATGGCATGCGTGTGGTCGGATGGCGCGGCTCGCGGGTGCTCATCGCATGCGCCTGCCCGCCTGCACTCATCGCTGAAGGCGGCGAGGCAATCCTCGTGACTCCCGACGAACTTCCCACGTTTGTCTTGGACTCACTGCAGAGCGAGCAGGAACCGCATCGCATCACACCTGATGATTTGAATTTCCTCATCGGTGACGCTGAACCGCAGGAGATTGTGACGCTTCGTAGACGACGTGTACATGCGGCCGGTCTCTCCGTCTGCGCATCGCTCGCGTTGCTTCTGGTTGGCATGGAACGTTTCGCCGCCGCACACCAGCGCGCGGCCCGCGACGCGATGTCGCATCACAACAACATTGCACAGGCGACGATCGGCGAGAGTTTAGTGATCAACGACGAAGTAAACATGGCGGATGTCGCTCGCTTGCGAAATGAGTTGATGCAAGAGCGCGACACGCTGCTGCTCACACGCGCCCCGCGCGCGCTGCCGCCACAGCCACGTGATGCCACGCAGTCTCTCGCGTCACTGCTCGCCGTGTGGCCGACCATCGCACCGGCAGACGCGTCGAACGCACCGGTCGTGCAGACCACGTCGCTCGCGGTCGCGCCTGATGCGATTACCGCGAGCGTGACGACGACGGTTGATGCGCGAGAGTTTCTTGATCGACTCAATGCCCCTGCGGGTTGGGAGCTCACGCCTCCTCGCATGCGACAGGGAGTAGACGGCACCTTGCTCTCGCTGCAACTTCGCCCGCTGGCGCAGGAGGCTTCGCGATGATGAACATCGCAGTCCAGTCGCGTCGGTCGCGAGCAGGCGTGCTGTGGACGCTGCTTGCGATCGCACTCGCCAGTGTCGTCGCGTGGCGTGCGCCCCACGCGGTGCGCGCTGTGCAGGCGTCGCACGAGGCGCGGGCAAGTCTGGTCAGTTGCAATCAATTGGCTGGCGAAGTGCTGTCTTTGCGAGATGCCGATCCTGTGATCGCCGAGGCATCAAGCCAGCAGAACACGCGACTTATTCACGATGTCACGGCGTGTCTGAGCCGCGCGGGCGTCGCTTCGTCAGCCGTGTCGGCCGTGTCGCCCGAAGGTGCTCGCGTCGAGACGTTTCAGAACGTGCGTTACCAGCGCATTCGGGCACGTGTCACGCTCAACGCCGTCACGCTGCCGCAACTGGGTGACTTTTTCGCGCAGTGGCGCGTGCAGCAGCCGCGATGGATCATCGATACGGTGCAGTTGGACCCACAGCCGCTGGATGCCAAGTCGCTTCCTCAGTCCGCAACGGGCAAGGTCACGCTCGCTCGTCCGCTCAACGTCACGCTCACAATGGAGTCACTCGCCCTCGCGGCGGACAACCTGCCATGATGCCACGGATCACATCGTCGTTTGCACATTTGCACAATCGGTGCCAGTTGAACGCCTTGTGCCTGATGATGAGCACGTTGTGTCTCCTGCCCGTCGTCAGCGGATGCGCACACGCACCCCGCCGCGACGCTGCAGCGAGCGAATCGATCCGCGATCCACGAGCCGCCGAGCGATTGCATCAGAAAGCGACGGCGCTCATGGCGAGCGATCCCGCTGAAGCTGAGAAGTTGCTTCGCGACGCGATCGCCGCCGACATCTTTCACGGTCCCGCGCACAACAACCTCGGCACGCTGTTGCTGGCACGGGGCGAGTTGTATGAGGCCGCTACAAACTTCGAAGCAGCCCGCAAGTTGATGCCTGGACATCCAGATCCGCGGCTGAATCTCGCGCTGACGTACGAGAAGGCCGCGCGATACGACGACGCAATCGCCATGTACAACGCCGCACTGGAAGTCAGTCCCGGTCATGCGCCGACCGTCGAAGCGCTCACGCGTCTCGAAGTCACATCATCGCGCGCCACGCCCGAGACGACCACTCGCCTCCGCACCATCGCCCTCGAAGGCTCCAGCGAGCAATGGCGCGAGTGGGCCAAACGCCAGTTGCTGCGACAACGCGACGCAAAGTGAGGGATAGGGCAACGACGTGGTGGGGGGTAGGGGGTCATTTCCTTCGCACTTTTCGCATGGGACCAACGCTCGCCCGTTCCGCGCGTCGCCGCAGAATTCGGACCGGGGGACTTTGGCCATGCGATAACTACCCGGGGTAGGCCGGATGGCGCGTGTCTGCGATTCGTTGCGACGACGTGCGATTCACAGCTGCGAATCTCGCGTACATCGCGACGAAGTTGGATGACCACAGAGCCTACACACTTGCAACATGTTGTCTCAGCACGCGTGACGGAAATCTGTGGCAGTGAGCAGCGCGATGCCGCGTAAGCGTCACGCCTCGGGCGCGTCAGTGCCTGCGGCAGTGGGGGTGTCAGCGTTTGCTGGCGTGCTGACAGCCGCGTCGTTGACCACGCGTTTGGGCTTGCTGGCGACTTCACCTTCCAGTTGCTCGATGCGCTCGACCAAAGAGTCAATCTGCAAAGACTCCCTGCTGAACTTGAGTAACGCAGTTGCGGCGGCTACACGTGCCTGTGGATTGGCGTTCGCATCACTCATGACCTTGGCGAGCGAGTGCACAGCGAGGCCTGCGTATTTCTGGGTCGCCGCCATGGCTTGCGCAAATGCTTCGCGGCGCGTACGGCGGAACGCGGCGGCGAACTCTGGGGTTTCCAGCCATCGATAAATTGTGCGCGGATCGACCTGTACCAACTCGGCTGCACGCGTGACGGTCGGCTCGTTCATCAATGCGAGGATGGCTTGCTCTTGTGTTGGCGTCAGGCCATCGTGTGCCAACGGGGTACTCATCGCGTGGTCTCCTGGGTTTCTTTCGATCTCGCGACACGGGCCAACGTGGGCCAACGAGTGCGAAGCGGTGGGGGTGATGGGCGCGTGTGAATCGCGGGTGCGCCCGCTCGTACCGGCACGTTGGACATGTTTTCCCCTCGGATTCTGCTGATTCTGCGCAAGGTCCGCGATGACGCGGGCTGCTTGCAGATTGTCATGGAATCTCGCTCACATTCCGCGCCCACGACTTGAAGGTGCCCATGTCCCAGCCCGTCATGTGTCCAGCGAAGTTGGCAACCACGCCAACCGCGACGGAGATCACGACGATGGCCAAGCGACTGACCAACCCCACGAAGCGAAGCACCAGCAAGCCCACGACCGACAAACACGCCGCTCACCGCGAAGCCCTGCACGAACAAGTCCGCCAGCTGCTCGACCTCGACACGCTGGCCGACCGCAAACGCGACAGCTTGGACTTCCACGAAATCAGCGTCAGCGACATCCGCGCGATCATCGCCGCGGCGTTCGACGCTGGAGTACAAGCCGCCAGCGGCAAGCCCGCCCCGGTGATGAGTACCGACCCCGCAGCGATCATCGCAAGCATGCACATCAGCAAGCGCGATGGACGACCGACTGGGGGCAACTGGGTAAGCGGCACGATCGCAGGCCACAACTTCGAAGCACTTGTGTTTCCGCAGCACGCAGAAACCGAGAGCAACGAACTCGGCAAAAGTCGCATAAGCAAGTTGCACGTCAAGCACGAGATCACCAAGCGCACCGCCGCGAGCTTCGACCGAGGATGGGATGTGATGCCCACGAGCAGCATGGCCGAGGCCATCGTCGATGTGCTCGCCAGCGGGCTGGCCGAGACGGTGTTCGGCAAGTAAACCACCTCCGGGCACCACGCGGGAGACCGCTTGGCTGCTCATTCCCCGCCGCAGCGTGCGGAGGGGTTTCCAGTCGAAGTTCAGGAGAGTTTCAACATGCCCGTCACCCAGAAAACCAAGAACACGAAGACCGCGAATGCGAAGCCGAAGAAGACCAGCGGTGCCAAGGACAACGGCACCAAGAAGACGCCAACCGGCACGAGCACAGGGACGAGCAGC
>DATGWV010000375.1:0-3479 GCA_035299305.1 Phycisphaerales bacterium
CTCGCACTCCCGACCAACGTCCCCGCCGCTCTCCTCGCCTACAGCAGCGACGGCATCGACGGCCCCACCTCTGCCGCCGGCGCTCTCATCACCAGCGACATGCTCACATCGCACAACCGCTCATCGCTCGCGAACGCTCTCACCAACCACGACGCCCACACCGCCCTCGCACATCTGAGCGCGCTGATCACCACCGGCCCCACAGGCACCAACGTCAACCACATCGCCGTGCTGTTGTGGCAATCAACCTAGTCCTATCACCTGCTCGCCACTTCACCCGCTCATATCCCCACGCCCCTCGCTACCCTGCTCCCCCATGGCCAAGCAGTCTTTCCAAGCCCCTACGGGCACGCGCGACTTCTACCCACTCGACGCCGCCAAGCGGCGTTTCATCCTCGAAGCCTGGCGCCGCGCATCCATCATCCACGGCTTTGAAGAAGTCGACGGCCCCACCTTCGAACACCTTGAGCTCTACACCGTCAAGAGCGGCGATGGCATCGTGAGCGAGCTTTTCAGCTTCACCCGCGAAGGCGGCGAGAAAACCTACGCACTTCGCCCCGAGTTCACGCCCACGCTCGCTCGCCTCTACGCCACCAAGGCCAACGCGCTGCCCAAGCCCGCCAAGTGGTTCTGCACCCCCACCATGTTCCGCGCCGAGCGCCCGCAACGCGGCCGACTGCGCGAGTTTCTGCAATGGAACGTCGATCTCATTGGCGACAACTCGCCGCAAGCCGACGCCGAGATCATCGCGACTTGCGTCAGCCTGCTCGCCGGACTGGGCCTCACGCCGCAGGACGTGCGCGTGAAAGTCAATCACCGCAAAGCCCTCGCCGACTGGCTTACCTCGCGCGGCTTGCCCGTGGATCGCCACGCCGAGCTCTTCAAACTGCTCGACAACAAGCACAAGATGCCCGCGCCGCAGTTCGCGCAAGCCATCGCGCAGTTCGGCTTCTCCATCGAGCAAGCCGATGTCTTCCAGAAAGGCATCGTGCGCGTCACCGTTGACGAAGTGACGCCCACCGGCCAGAAGACCGATCACGTTGTCGATCTCACGTACTTCAGCGAAGCCGTCTTACCGCTCGCGAAGGAACTCGTCGCCGCCGGCATCATCGATTGGATCGACTTCGATCTCTCCATCGTGCGAGGCCTCGCGTACTACACCGGCATGGTCTTTGAAGTGCACGAAGCCAGCGGCGCGGAACGCGCAATTGCAGGCGGCGGTCGCTACGACAACCTCATCGAACTCTTCGGCGGCCCCCCAACGCCCGCCGTCGGCTTCGGCATGGGCGATGTCGTCCTCAGCCTCGTGCTGCAGGATCGTGGCCGCTTCCCCAGCGACGAACAAGTGCTCGAACTCGCAGGCCTGCGCCCCGATGTCTACGTCCTCAGCAACGGCACACCGGAAGCCGAGTTGCAGGTCAAGCCCATCGTTGCGCAACTGCGCAAGCTCAACATCCACGCGCGGAACACCTACAAAACCACGCGAAACGTGGGCAAATTGCTGCAAGAAGCCGCTGGCATGAAAGCCCGCGTCGCCCTGATCCTCGAAAGCGCAACGCATGCCACACTGAAGAACCTGACAACCGGCGAGCAGACGCAGCCCATGCCGCTGCCGCAGGCGATCACGTTTCTCACACAACGCCCCGCGTGACGTGATTCATCACGCACTTCCAGAAAGAGCAAGAGGCCGCGCACTGCGCGGCCTCTTGTCATATCACTTCTACGTTCTCGTCACCCTTACCACACCCACCGCATCTTCCCCGCATCAATCATCATCGGGCGACCGGCAGGTCGCTGCAACGCGGGGAAGTAGACAAAGAACGCCTTGCCGATCACCAAGTCGCGATGCACGACGCCTGGCGATGGATCAATCGCAGCGACCCACGGCGAGGGCTTGCCCCACTTGCGGCCGTCGAGGCTGTTGGGGCTGTTGTCGCCGCACATGAAGAACTGATCGCGCGAGAGCGTGAGCTGCGAGTCCGGGTGCGTCGCCAAAGCCGCCGTCACGCTCGCGGGCGACTCGGTATCCGGCTGGTAATACACATCACGCTGCACCTTCACGCGGTAGAGCGTGACAGGTCCGCCCGAAAATTCCCAGCGAATCCCCGTCGGACGGGGCGGACGCGAATCTGCGCGAAGTGCCGAGCCGTTGCCGCGCACTTCTTCAACGGTCGTTCCCAGCGCGTTGCGCAGCCGCTCCTGCAGCGACCAGTCGTACGAGCCGGTCGCGATCAGCGCGTCATCAACCCACAGTTGCACCTGCTGATCGCTGTGCCAGAAATCGATGTTCGTCACATGGCCCGCGCGCATGGGCTTGGGCAGCGTGCCCGTCGCAAGCTCCTGCCACGGCCCGTCCGCTTCCATCGTGCTGCGCATGCGCAGCACGACATTTGCTCCATCCACATCGCAGCGGAACTCATGCCCGCGAGCCAGAATCACCGCGCTCGCTTTGGCGCCGTCACGCTCGGGCCGCACGCCAACGGACATGCGCAGGTCGCTCATGTTGAACAACTGAAATGGATTGCGCGGACCCGGCATGAAGTTGTACGCGTACCAGTCGCCCAGCACAGGCAGCGCGTCGCCGCGCTGAAACCACTCCAGCCGGGTCGGTGACTCGCCCGTGTACGTGTACACGCCGGTCGTCTTGGTCGTGTCCCAGTTCTTGATGTCAGTCGCGCCTTGCGTCACACCGCGGAATGGCGTGCGAAACGTGCTGTCGCGAATGGGCGTGAATGAACTGTCAAACACATCCATCCACAGCGCTCGCTGCACGTGCTCGGGCTTGGGCTGCACGCGCCAATCGGTCTGGTTCCAACTCAGCTTGGGGTCTTCGCCCTCTTTGGGCTTGCGCACGAAGACATCGCCATCCACCAACGCCACCTGTTCGCCCGGCAGGCCCAGCAATCGCTTGATGTAACTTTGCGGCGGATCGGTCGGGTTCTTGAACACGACCACGTCGAAACGCTTGGGGTCGTACACCGAGTACAGATACTTGAGCACGAAGATGCGATCGCCGCCGCTCAGCGGCTTGGCCGCCGCGTTGATCTGCCGCGATGTGTAGCCATTGATGCCCGCGACCTCCGTCTGCACGCTGTTGGGCGCCATCATGTCGCCCTTCTGCGGCCCGGTGGCCCATTCATAGCCCGATTCGTTGTCGCGCCATTGGATGTGTGCGCCGCGCAGCGTGGGAGCCATGCTGCCCGTGGGAATCACAAACGCCTCGACCACGAAGCCACGGAAGATGAACGCCATCGCGAACGCGATGATGATCGACGTGAACGTCTCCTTCAGGTTCGTCTGCTGCGGCTGCGCCATCTTGGGCATGGTCGCGGCGGGATCGATGATCGTCGTGTCTGCCAAGCAATGCTCCTTGCACCACTATACAAGCCTGACAACCACCGCATTCCTCACGTGCCGCCCGGCGAGCCGCCTTGCGGATTCGGCGGACCACTCGGACGCGGTCCGCCACCACCACCGCC
>DATGWV010000376.1:0-5350 GCA_035299305.1 Phycisphaerales bacterium
GGCGGTGGGCCGACTGGTGGGCGAAGTGATGAAGCTCGCCGCTGGCAAGGGTGACGCGAAGACGGTTCGCGAGGAACTGCTCAAGCGACTGACGCCGTGAAACGAGCCGCTTTGCTCATGCAATCGCGACGGTGACGTCGGGGCCGACCACAGTTTGCAGATCATCGCGCAGTCGAGGCAGCCAGCTTTCGATACATCGCACGCCGGACTCGAAGATGGTCGATTGGTCCGGCCCGAACACCTGGAGCGAGGCCCACTGCGTGCCGACGCGCTTGATGACGATGACTGACCCCGCATCGAACTTGATGCGGACCGCGTCGGTGTACACCGGCACGGGCGACTCGATGGGCAGCCGCACCAGCATGCGCGGCAGCACAAGCAGTCGCTCCGCTGCGGCACGCTCGCGCGGGCTTGAAACGATGAGCCACGTGATCAGCAGACCGAAGACTGCGAGCACGCTGAACCCGACCAGATACGAGTAGCGCGTGGCAAACACTGCAGTCTGCAGGATGACGAACGAGAGCACCAACACCGTGATACGCAGCACGCGTCGATGGGTCGGGCCACCCAGGTGCTTTGGTACGCCGCCGAGCATGATGCCCGCGCTGTTGGGCGTGCCGCATTCCGGACACGGCGTGTCGGCTGCGGTGGCGGTCATGTCGTAGTCGCAATGCGGACACGTTGCCAGCCGCTCAAAGAACAGCGGATCAGGCAACTGCTTCACGCGATGCCGGCTCCACCGGCCGCGGCGGGACCGACGTACTTGTCAGATCCAAAGCCGAGCAGGGGAATGAAGATGAAGCCGAGGAGCGCGAGACCAATGCCAAACCCGACACCCTTGCCGAACGACTTGGCGAGATCGAGGCAGAGAATGATCGCGATGACCAGGCTCACGATGGGAATGAACATGAGCAGCAGCCACCACCACGGGCGACCGACCACTTTGGTCCAGACGTACATGTTGTAGATCGGAACGATGGCTGCCCAGCCAGGTTGTCCGGCCTTTGCGAAGACTTTCCACAGTCCCGCGATGACCAGAACCAAGACCGCCAGCCAGAAGACGAAGAAAATAAGCCCCACAATGGCACCTGCGGCCTCGCCACCACCACCCTGTTGCTGCTGCGCAAGTGTGATCAAGTTCGTCATCATCGCCAACCCTCCAGATGCTCGGCAGAACGCCGGTGCGCGATAGTCTTCGGTCAGGTTCACACCGTTGCGTGAAAAAGTCGCCTGCTGGGAGCGATGGCAACCAGGCCGCATATCACCCAATCGCGCGGGGCGACGCGCCGTGACTTCTGGTAGACTGCTTCGCGAAGGAGCATCTTATGTTCGACAATCTCGCTGCGTTGTGGCTGCCAATTCTCGTCTCTGCGGCGGCGGTCTGGGTCGCGTCGGCGCTCATGTGGATGCTCGTGAATCATCACGATGGCGACTTTTCGCCCTTGCCCAGCGAAGTGGAGAACGACCTTGTTGCGCGGCTGCGAGCTGCGGCGGTGAGGCCAGCGGTGTATCTCATTCCACACGTGGCCAATCTCGGCGGCGACAAGAAAGCCCAGCAGGCGAAATTCATGGAAGGTCCGTCCGGCACGCTGACACTCTTTCCCAAACCCGACGGCGCGCGCATGGGTCGCAACATGATCCTGTCAGTGCTGGTGTATCTCGCCGTGTCGTTTGTGATGGCGTATTTGGGCACGCTCGCCCTGCCCGTCAGGAGCAGTGAAGCCACGTTCACGCGCGTGTTTCAGTTCATGGGCACCGCGGGCGTGCTCGCGTATGCGTTCGCGATGCTGCCCAACGGCATCTGGTTCGCGCAGAGCACGCGTGCGCTGGTGCTGCACTTCATTGATGGTGTGATCTATGGCCTTGCCGCAGGCGCGGTGTTTGCGTGGCTGTGGCCGAGGTGAGCGAACGCTCTCAGCGCATGAGGCGCGAGAGGGCTTCATCGCCACCCGCGGTGGGAGCGATGGCGACGAAGTCATACCACGCGTCTGCCAAGTCTGCCTGCTCGCGGATGCCGTGCAGGCGGATCGAAAAGACATGCCGATGCACGGCATAGAACTTGTATCCCAGCTCGGCCAGCACCTTCACTTCGCCACGCTCAAAGAAAGGCCCGCGTGACTTGTGACTTTCAAAGACGATCACGTCAGGCGGCGTCTTGCGCAGGAAGTCGCGAGCCGCGTTCAGGATCACGGGCTCGTGGCCTTCGACATCGATCTTCAGCAGCCGCACATGCTGCAATCCAAGGCTGCTGAGATACTCGCCGGCGTGACGGACCTGCACGAGCACATCGCGTCCCGGGCGACCGTTGACACTCTTGGCGGCGGTCGCCTCCAGACTCGCTTCACATTCTGAACCACCCGGCAAATGCAGTTCAAACGTGCCCACTTTGTCTGACAGTGCGCACGTGTGAAGCGTGACGTTACTGGCTTCTGTCGCCGCAAGCGTCTGCTTGATGAGTCCGTACATCATCGGATTGGGTTCAAAGGTGTGCACGCGGCCGATGCCGTGCCGACCATCGGAACTGCCGGACGCGCCTCCCAATCGCCGCAGCACGGCGGCACAGGAGAACGAGATGACGCCACAGTGCCCGCCAATGTCAATCACATTGTCACCCGCGCGGAGCACACCCGTGCAGACATCAGTCACCGCGGCGTCATAGTCGCCCGTCACAGCGACGGTGCGACCGATGAACTCTCGCGGATTGACAACGAGCTTTGCCCCGCTGCGATGCGGCACCAATATCGGAGGAAACGACTGCGTAAGAGCTCGTCCGAGTGTGCTGTGAGCAATTCCCGCGTGACCGCGTTTGAGACCAGTTGCTGGGATGGCGAGATTGGTGACACAACGCAGCGCGGACTTCATGAGGCAGGCTCCCCGATTTCAATCACGAATCGGGGATCGTTGTACCTCAACTGCAAGAAAGCCACTCTCACCGCGTCGCCTCTTCGCTCCATCCAAACTTGCTGCGCACCCAGCCGTTCACGCCGCGCGCCGTCAGTCGGTCATCCCAGTTGTCGTTGCCGGGCAGGGGTGATGTCGGCGACTTGTATCGGCTCTGCGTGCGGCACATCGCGGTGAAGTCGGTCATCTTGCCGAAGATCAGGCGGTCGGGGTCGAGCAGATTCTTCTCGCTCATGTATGTCGTCAGGTTGAGCGTGTTCTGCTGCGTCGCGAAGAGCGGGGGCCAGCGCACGTCGTTGTCGATGGCGCTGGTGGATTCGCTGATGCCTTGGCCTTCGAACTGTCCAGGCACACCAGTGGGCCGACCGACGGCGGCGCGAAGCTGCTCGAAGGTGGTGAACTGATTGGACGCGCCGTCGCGATATGTGCCGCCCGGCGTGCTGCCTGCGGAGACGCCGCTGATGTTGAAGCGCACATCGCGGAAGAATCCGCCCGCGCGCATCGCGTTGAGATTGGGCGCGTAGAAGAGCGTCGAGTCGCCCGTGCCCAGAATGCCGAAGCCTGCGTACACGCGGCCACCGGGCGCTCGTTGCTTCACCGTCACGCCGTCAAGCACCCATGACGTCGGCGCGCCAAAGACCCGACGTGGATACGGCTCGCACACGTTGGTCTGACGACCGACGACGTTGTCGGAAACCGTGCGCAGATCAATCGCCGGCGCGCCGCCGAAGAGACTGTCCCAATCAAAGATGATGCAGTCTTGGATGGTGAGAGGTTTGTTGAGTTGTTTGTTTTCAGTGTCCCACAGGCGGGCGAGTTCGTCGTTTTCGCTGAGCGCGTCACCGATGCGATAGAACGCGGAGTTGCCGTAGTCGCAGTAAATCCCGCCGAATCGGCCTTCGGACGCGCCGTTGCTGTTGAAGAAGTTCTCGCCAACGACTTCACCCACGTTGCGCGGCGCGTTGCTGGCGCTGATGCAGCGATGAATCTTCGCGCCGTAGCTGAGCGTTGCACCAAAGCCCATGCCGCGGGCCATGGGGCCCGGAAGCGTGCTGTCGGGCGCGCCCGCACGTGCGTAGACATCGGCCGCGCCCAGCGCAACGCACCAGCCCATCTCGCCTCGCCAACCGAAATCGGCGGGCCAGGGCTGACTCCAATCAAAGCCGGGCGGACCTTCCACGTCGGCGGGGCGATTGAGCCCGCAATCGCCGAAGACAAGCCCGTCGAGTTCCGCGCCGCCTTCGGGCGGGCCGTTGTCGCCTTGCGCGTGACCGCCTCGAATGGCTGCAGGTGCGTCGAGGACGGCGCAGTTCCACGCGGAGTTGTCATTGGCGCGAATCTGGGCTGCGGCGAACGACGGGCGGATGATCATCGTGTCGAGAATCAGCGACCGGTCCATGTTGAACGACCAGTAGATGCCTTGATTGAGGTCCGAGCCCATGCCCAACGTGTCGCCCGGCAGACGTGCGCCGGGATCGCGCGAGCCGGTGCCGGGTCGCCAGCGATCACTCCAGCCGTTGTCGATGAACAAGCACTCGGAAATCAGCATCGACGAGCGATTGGCGAAGACGCCGGATGACTGTCCGCCCGCTTCGAGCACGCCGTAGTTGTCGGCGAGAATGCAGCGGTGCATGGTGACGGCGTTGAATGGCTGCGGAGCGGTCGTGCCGTCCACGCGCACGTTGAACTGAAAACCGCGGATGTAGCAGTCTTCCAAATACACGCGATTGACGTTGCTCAATTGCACGCCCGAGTTGGGCGGCAGCGACAGCGCTCGCGGCTGACCGAAGCCGTAGTTCCATTCGCTCTCGCTCACGACTTCCGCGTTGCGCAGCCAAAAATCCGATGCTCCGCCGCGAATGAACACGCCCGGCGCGCTCGCGTTGAAGTTGGACGCGACGATGACGAAGCGAGGATTGCCGGGCGCGAAGCGCGGATCGCCCAGACCGAACTCAGGCGGCTCGCCATATGCCTCAACGATGAACGGCTGATCAGGGCCGCCACCGTTGGGCACGTCCCAGGTGTAACCGGGCACGCAGATGTTGCTGTCGCCGCCGGGATTTTGCTGGCCGATGGTTTCGTAGTACACACTGCCGCGGCGGACGCGAATCTTGCGAGCCATCGCGGGGTAGTTGCTGCCGCCTCGCACCGCGAGGAACGCACACGCAAGACTGCGATAGGGACGAGCGATGGTGCCATCGGGCTCTTCGAGCGAGTCGGAGGTGCTGTCGACGTAGACCGTGAAGGCCGGGGCGGCGGTGTTGGGGTCAATCGCCCAGCCGTCGCAATCAAGCGGCGGCATGAACAGACCGTGCTCGCCGTTTGTCACGCCGATGGCGTACACGCCGCTCGGATACGTGCGAATGCCGTTGGCCGCGATGTATCGGTTGAACGCGCTGGGAATGTGCGGATGGCGGCGCGACTCGGCGGGGCCATCGGGACACGAGAC
>DATGWV010000377.1:0-8605 GCA_035299305.1 Phycisphaerales bacterium
CCGATCTGACGAGGAAACGTTGTGTCGTTTCGGGAGTCGCGAGCGTGCTTGTGGTGCCGTCTGACGCGAGATAGCTGATTTGGAAGTCGCTGACGTTGGTCGCGAGGACGTCAGAATCGCCGGATGCGGATTGATAGAGCAGTTCGTCGCCCTTGAACTCGATGGCCTGGCCGTTGCCGAGTTCGACGCCTTTGGCGCTGGCGGAAGCGAGGGCGATGGTGCCTGGCGTGGTGCCGGCGGGGACGTCGCGCAGCATGCGCGTAACGCGATCCATCGCGAAAGCGTTGCTTTCGGTGGCACGGCGGAGACGATCACTCGCGGCGGCGTTGGTCGCGACACCTTGCACGATGGGCAGCGTACCGGCGGCCATGATGCCCAGGAGCGAAATGACCGCGAGGGCTTCGACGAGCGTGAATGCGCGGGTGTTGCGGTGCATCAGAGGTCCCCCACCATTGTCGAGAAGCGAATGTCGATGGGAGTGCCGTTGGCGCGTGGGGCGTTGATCGTGACGGTGATGACGCGGAAGATGTCGCGCTGCGGGTCGCCTGTCGCGCTGCCTGAACTGGAGACAAGGCCGCTCGCGTCGACGCGATAGGTGAAGCCCAGCGGCGTGTAGGACGATGTGAGGCTGGTGATGCGTGATGCGAGATTCAGGCGATACGCGGGCATGTTGCTGAGCGCGGCGAATCCGAGGCCCGGCTGATCGCTGGCGACATCGGCAAGGACAAACTCCATGACGCCTTCGCCGAGTGTTGCGGCGCGCTGGGCTTGCACAGCGTCCTCGCGGCGCTGCGCGGATGCGTCGAGGAACATGACTGCGGGCGGCACCGTGAGCGCGATGATGATGATCACGGTGATCGCTTCGATCAGCGTGAAGGCGCGGCGTGAGATGGTGCGCGGGGTATTCATCGTCGCTCCACCATTCCTGTCACGCGGCGGACGGTGACGGCTTGCACGCCGGCGACGTAGACGTTGACATCGCTCACGCAGGGGCCGAGGAGCGCGCCCGAGGCGTCGCGAAGCTCGGGCGTGCCGTTGATGTCGAACCAGACGGTTGCCGAGGTTGTGGTGCTGCCTGCGCCGTCGCGCAGCAGCGTGATCCATGCGTCACGCTGTTCTTCGTGCAACATCAGGACGCCGCGCGGCGCGCCGTCGGCGCCGAGCACGGGCGATGGGGCGTCGCCTGGCTGATCGATCTTCACGACGCGCATTTCGTTGGTCGAGAGGACGACGCCGGTTGGGCGGCCCGTGGTCATGGCGAGTGTGCGGGCGAGGAGCAGATTGCGCTCGACTTCCTGCGCGGTGTTGATCTTGCGGGCGTCGCTGAGCAAGCGCAGGGCGGGGCGCGCGGATGCGGCGACGATGCCCACGATGACGACGATCACCGTCGTTTCCAGCAGTGAGAATGCTCGACGAGATGTGACGTGTCGGCGTTGCATCAGTGCTCGTTGGCTCGAATCTGGTTGCCGCTGGCGTTGAGGCCTGCGGGGTCTACGGCGTTGGCGTAGAAGATCGCGACGGGCGGGTTGGAGGAGTTGTCGACGAAGTAGTTCCAGCCGTATGACTGTGGATTGACGACGGAACGGGCATTGGCCTGCGTGAGCGAGACGGCTTGCACACTCATCAAGCCGTTGTAGGGGTTGGGCGGAAACTCGCCTTGTACGACGGTGTTGGGGGTTGTGAGTTCAGAGAGCGTGGGGTATGGAGGCGATCCAGCGAGCACGGCGTTGGCGCGATAGCCCGCGATGGATGCGCGCACGCCGCCCAGGTTGGCTTTGAGCGTGCTGGCGCGGGCGTCCTGCGTCGCGCTGCCGAACTGCGGAATGACGATGGCGGCGAGGATTCCGATGATGACAACGACGATCATCACTTCGAGGAACGTGAACGCCGAGCGCAGGGGCCGGCGAACATGTTGAATGCCACACATCATCATCTCGACTCTCCAATCAACTTTCAGGCGTTGCAAGCGGGGATACGCGAATTGATCTGCAATCTCGTTATCGTTTGCCCAGTTTCACACGCCGTGCAGCCTCCGAAGAACATTCCTTGTTCAGGACGTTCGTATCACTTCATCACGCGGGCCATTTGCCACATGGGCAGGAAGACGCTGAGGGCGACAACCAGCACGATCGCGGCGAGGGCGACGGTCATGATGGGTTCCACGATGGTGTTCACGTTCTTTGCGAGATTGGATGCTTCGCGGTCGAAGTGACGCGAGACGATTTCGCAGGAACGCGAGAGTTCCTTGGCATCTTTGCCGGCGCCGATCATGCGTTTGGCGAACGGAGGGAGGTAGCGAGTGCGCTGGAGCACGTCGACGAGGCGCTCGCCTTGGCGCAGGCTGTCGGTCATGTTCACGCAGTCGTTGACGAAGATGGGGCGACCGGTGGAGCGACCGGCGATGTTGATGGCTTCGATGACGTCGAGGCCGCTTGACAGCGCGATGGCGAGGACGCGCGAGAAGCGTGCGGCGGCCATGCTGGTGATGACTTTGCCGACGTAGGGAAGTTTGAGGAGCAGGGCTTCGAGCACCAGTCGGCCTTTGGGGTTGCGCCAGGTGATTGTGAGCGCGATGAGTGTGCCTGCGAGGCCCAGCAGATATGCCCACCAGTAGGCGTTGAAGGATGCGCCGACGGCTTGCACGATCTTGGTTGCGAGCGGAAGTTGCTTGCCGCCTTGCGCGAAGGTCGCGGCGAACTTGGGCACGACGAAGCCCACGATGACGGCGAGCGCGACGCCCACCATGCAGAGGACGATGACTGGATAGGCGAGTGCGCGGCGGAGCTGCGAACGGGCTTCGAGTTGCTTTTCGAGCATCTCGGCAAGGTGCGTGGTGACAGCTTGCATGTTGCCGCTTTTCTCGGCGGCGCTCATGGTTTCGATGTACACATCGCCGAAGGTGGCGCGGTACTTGTCCATGGCGGACGTGATGGTCTGGCCGCCTTCGATCATGGTCGCGATGTCGCGGATCATGGCGGCGAGTTCGGGCTTGCGTTCCTGTTCGGCGATGGAGATGAGGCCGCGATCAAGCGGGATTTTGGCTTCGACGAGCACGGCGAGTTCGCGCGTGAGGTTCACGATGTCGGTGAGGTTCACGCGATTGAAGCTCATGCCGCTCGCGCGTTCTTTGACGGCGGAGAGGACCAGGGGCGTGAGGGCGGAGGCGGCGAGCTTGCGATATGCCTCGGCCTCGTCCATCGCGCGGATGGAGCCTTTGATCTGCGCGCCTTGGGCGTCGATGGCTTCGTAGTGGTAGGTCGTCACGCTCATGCCGCACGCTCCTGTTCGACGGCATCGCTGGTGGCATCGTCATCGAGGAACTGCTGCGAGAAGCCGACGATCTCATCGAGGGAGGTGCGCCCGAGCGAAGCGGCTTCCCCGCCGTTGTAGAAGAGCGAGCGGAAGCCGTCGGCACGCGCGGCGTCGATGATGTCGGTGGTCGCGGCTTTGTACTCGATGAGCGGGCGCACGCGCGGGGTGACGCGGAGCATTTCGAAGATTGCGAGGCGGCCGCGGAAACCGGTGCGTTTGCAGGCATCGCAGCCCGCGTGCGTGCGGAAGTCGCTCTTGCGAAGTTCGGGGGGCACGCGGCGGATGAGGTTGAAGTCTGTTTCAGGCACGCTGCACTTGGTGCAGAGCTGGCGCACGAGTCGCTGCGAGAGCGATGCGAGCAACGTGGAGCCGACGAGGTAGGGCGGCACGCCCATGTTCACGAGACGTTCGATGGTGCCGACGGCGTCGTTGGTGTGGAGCGTCGAGAGAACGAGGTGGCCGGTCATGGCCGCTTGCGCGGCGATCTTGGCGGTTTCTTCGTCACGGATTTCGCCGACGAGAATGACGTCGGGGTCTTGGCGGAGGAAGCTGCGGAGCGCGCTGGCGAAGGTGAGGCCGATCTCGGGATGGGCCTGCACCTGACGAATCATGGGCAGGCGGATTTCCACGGGGTCTTCGATCGTCATGATGTTGACGTCGGGCGTGTTGATCGCGTTGAGGGCGGTGTAGAGCGTTGTGGTTTTGCCGCTGCCTGTGGGACCGGTGACGAGAATGATGCCGTGGGGCTTTTGAATGAGATCGCTGAACCAGTTCGTCATCTGCGGGCTCATGCCCAGGCTTTCGATATCGCCGATGCGGGTTGCGCTGCGGAGCAGTCGCATGACGACATTTTCGCCGTGAATCGTGGGAATGATCGAGAGGCGCACGTCGATGTTCTCGCCCTTGTGGCGGAAGCGGAACTTGCCGTCCTGGGGCTTGCGCGTCTGCGTCAGGTCGAGCTTGGCCATGACCTTGAGACGCTGCACGAGAGCTTCGTGCATGCTTCGCTGCGGGGCCTGTTGCTGCGCGAGCACGCCATCGAGGCGATAGCGCAGAATCAGGTCGCGCTCTTCGGGATTGATGTGCACGTCGCTGGCTGAGGCTTCGGCGGCGCCGGCGAGAATTTGATTGACGGCGGCGACGACGGGCTCATCGCCAGTAGTGAGCGTTTGTTCGGCGGTGTCATCTTCGCCGCCATCGTCGCTGCGCGCGAGGCTGTAGGCGCGGGCGACGAGTGAACGCAACTGATCGGCGTCAGCGACGACGGGATCAACGTCGCAGCGCAGCAACTGGCGAATCTGGTCGATTGCCTGGAGGTTGAGCGGATCAAGCATCGCGACGGTGGCGACGCCATCGAGAATGAAGAGGGGGAAGGCGACGAGCCGCTCGGCGACGGCGCGGGGGACGAGGCGCGTGTTGCGGAAGTCAACGTCGTAATGCGTGAGATCGACGAACGGGTATTCGCAGATTTTGGCTTTGGCGATGGCGAGGCGGCGCGTGGTGGCGATGCCCAGCGTGACCATGGAGTCGAGCAGATCGCCGCCCGCGCCCATGGCGTGTTCGGTTGCGCGTCGCAGATCGGCCTCGGTGATGAGCCCATCGGCGAGCAGCGTGCGGACGATGAAGTTGCGAGAATCAAGCACGGCTGCGGTTCCTGTTCTACCTGAGTACGTCGCCCCGATATCGCTGATGTGAACTGGCTGAACGTGAGTTGATGTGGTCAGATGCTGGCGTCGTTCTGCCCCACTTGCGACAGAATGACGTCGAGTTGTCGTTGCTGTTCTTCGGACAGGTCGGCGAAGGCGACGCCCACGTGATACGCGGGGCGTCGATCGGTCATGATGCAGCGGCGTACGACGGCGTCGCATCCGAGGACTTCGGTTGGGTTGTCGCCAGCGGACATGAGCCGCACGCGGATGCGTGTGAGGCGCGGGAGGAAGACGTTGGTGAAGAAGCCTGCGCCGGCGAGGGAGATGTCGACGCAGTTGCATTCGATCATGCCGTCGCGCGCACCGGCGGAGGCGGCGAGGCGCACGACGCCAGCGTGGGCCGCGACTGGCCCGATGTGGGCGTGAATCGAGACGTCAAAGCGTTCGACTTTGCGAATGATGGTCGCCGCTGAGGGCATGAGACCTCCACACGTCTGTACCTTTTCCGACGAACATCGCACGAGCGACGTCATGTCATTCGTCGGCAGGTTGGGGGGGAGACTGAACCGGCAAGTCGCATAATCCGGCGCGAAGGCCCACCGAAAGCGGTGATAATACCGTGTTTTGTACAAACATATTACGCATGAATATGCGACATTGGGGTCGTTGAAAACTGCTGCACTTGGATAGGGACGCGTTGCAGGCTAGAATGGACAACGCCGATGGTTGGTCGGCTTGCGCAGTCCCCGTGGTGGTTCATTTGTTCGGCGATGGGAGCTGCGGCTTTTTCAAACCGGTGAGCGGCTGCCTCAGCATGTGGCTGAGAAGGTCGCGTAACCCCTGAAGCGCCCATGTGCGTTCGCGATGGTGTCGACTCGAGTGGATCGAGCGGTGCCCCAACTGCGAGGAACGCCGGTGTCGCTGCCCGAGGATTGTGTCATGGCCAATACGCTCGTTCAAGACCTCATCGAAGCCGGTATTCACTTCGGCCAACGCTCCAGCGGCTGGAACCCGAAGATGCAGCCGTTCATCTACGGCAAGCGCAACGGCATTCACATCATTGATATCAAGGAGACCATCAAGGGTCTTCTGCTTGCCAAGAAGCTGATCGCCAAGAGCGTGGCTGAAGGCAAGGACGTGTGCTTTGTGGGCACCAAGCGTCAGGCCAAGAGCGTGCTGGAAGGCCGCGTGCCTGATGTCAAGCAGCACTACGTCACCGAGCGTTGGCTGGGTGGCACGCTGACGAACTTCCGCACGATTCGCCAGCGTCTCAAGCGCCTGGATGAACTGGACGCGATCGAAGCGAAGGACAACTTCGCGAGCTACTCCAAGAAGATGGAGAGCATGCTGAAGCGCGAGCAGAAGAAGATCAGCCGCAACCTGTCGGGCATCCGCCACATGGAAAAGATGCCGGGCATCATGGTGGTGGTTGACGTGAAGAGCGAAATGACCGCGCTGCGTGAAGCCAAGAAGCTGGGCATCACGACGATCGCGCTGATCGACACGGACGGCGACCCCGAACTGGTTGACATCGTCATTCCGGGCAACGACGACTCGATGCGCTCCATCGACGTGGTCATCCGCGAGCTGTGCCTGGCGGTGAGCGAAGGCCTGCAGCTTCGCGAGCAGACCAAGGCGGCGGAACGCAGCGACAGCAAGGGTCCGGCCAACACCAGCATGGATGGCGCGGGCGATGCTCCGTCTCCGGGCGGCCCCCGCCGCAGCCGTCGCGCCCAGTTCAAGGCGGACGATGCGGGTGAAGTCGCGGCGAAGGCCTAAGTCAGTGGCACAGGCTGTCGAGCCTGTGTTCAACGCAGTCGTATGGAACGACATTCCAGTGACATGAGCATCCGCTCACGCCACTCGTAGCCAGCAGTTTTTCGCACGGGCAAAAAGCCCGAGCCACCACAAGCAGATTTTGAAGCAAAGACAGGACATACACCCATGGCCGAACTGAACGCCAAAGACGTGATGAAGCTCCGCGACAAGACGGGCCTGCCCATGATGGCATGCAAGGCCGCGCTGACTGAAGCGGGCGGGGATTTTGAGAAGGCGGAAGACATTCTCCGCAAGCAGCTCAAGGGCAAGATGGACGCGAAGACCGACAAGGTCGCGGGCGAAGGCCGCATCGCCATCGCGGTCGGCGCGGGCAGCGCGACCATCGTTGAGTTGAAGGCCAACACCGACTTCACGGCGAAGAACGATGCGTTCATCAGCCTTGCGAACAGCATCGCTCAGGGCGGCCTCAAGCTTGCTCCGGGCTCGTTCGCGAGCGCGACGCAGTTCGCGTCGGCGATTGATGACATTCGCGCCAAGACGGGCGAGACGATCACCATCGGTCGCGCGGAGCATGTCGCGGGCGGTCCGGGCATCAAGTTCGGCAGCTATGTTCACCACGACGGCAAGACGGGCGCGCTCGTCAAGGTTGAAGGTGACATGAGCGACGAAGGCCTGAAGCAGATCTGCATGCACATCGTCGCGGCGCAGCCTCGCCCGCAAGGCGTGCGTGCGGAAGACGTGCCGGCGGCGGTTGTTGAGCGTGAACGCAAGTTCCGCATCGAGCAGGCGATGGAAAGCGGCAAGCCGAAGGAAATCGCTGAGAAGATGGTGGAAGGCGGCATGCGCAAGTTCTTCGAGGAAATCGCGCTGCTGGAACAGCCCTACATCATGGACCCGACCAAGAAGGTCAAGGACATCGTGGGCAAGGCCAACGTGCATCAGTTCTGGCGCTGGCAGGTCGGCGAGTAAGTCTGGTTGAGTTGAGAACACTGAAAACCCGCGAGGAATCGCGGGTTTTTTCATGCGATGAACTTTTGGATGCCCGTCGCGAGACGCTTCATCTGATCGTGGAACCAGGGCCACTGCGGGAGGCGTCCGAGGGTGGGCGTGTGGTTGGCATCAAGAAGGCAAGGCTGACCGTCCACTATGGTGTAGTCGAACTTGCCGAACTGAAAGCGAAGCTCATCTCGCAGGCGATACAAGGCGGGCGGCGGCTCGGCTTCGACGGTGCGTGAGAGAATGGTTGTAGCGTGGGCGACGGCGGCGGAACTGCGATTGACGCAGACGAAGCCTTGATCTCCGAAGAAGTACCACGAGCGGATGACGAATGCGTCGCCGTCTCGTTCGGGAAGAAGGCGTTCGACGACGAGGCTGGGGTTGTACCAGACGCAGCGAGGGACATCGCGCGGGTGCGGAAAGACGCGGTAGGCTTTGTCGCGGATGCTGGCGCGGAGATACCAGGGCAAACGTTCCCGAATGGCGAGCGAGAGCGTTCGCCACGGGGCGGTGCAGCGAGCGTTGCGGTAGTCAACCATGCCGCCGTAGTTGAGGTTGGTTTTGACGATGACCGGGCCTTGATAGCCGTCGTGGCGCGTGACAAGTTGCCGCGAGATCAGTCGCTTCTCGATCGATCCGACACCTGCATTGAGTGCGAGGTCGTACTTGCGGGCGAGGTCCGTGTATGCGGGCAAGGGGCGGGTTGCATCCACGTGCATGAGAGCGGCGGCGGCGCTGGGAACGACGACGGGGGCAGGGACTTCGACAACGGCGATGCCCATCGATTTCCAATGCGGCGCGAGTTCGCCGACCATGTAGCGTGTGCACGAAATGAGCGTTGCGGGATGCGTGTGGATCACGACGAGGGG
>DATGWV010000378.1:0-20391 GCA_035299305.1 Phycisphaerales bacterium
CCCCTTGAGGAGTTGACCGTGCAAAGACTGCTTCGCTATCTGGTGGCTGGACTCGTGGTGCTGGTGCTGGCGTCGTTCGCCTTCACGTTTCAGGTGCGTTTCACCGAAGCCGCGGTGAAGACGACGTTCGGCAAGGCGACGGCGGACAGCGTGATCACGCAGCCCGGGCTGCGGTTCCGGCTGCCTTATCCGTTCCAGGAAGTGACCAAGTACGACACGCGCATGCGACTGCTGCCCTTGAAGGTGGAGACGCAGCAGACCGCCGACAACCGGCAGATCGCGGTGGAGACCTTCTGCACGTGGCGCGTGAGCGATCCGCTGAAGTTCTTCCAGACGTTCAGCACGGGCGAACGCAGCGAAGAGCACTACCGCAAGGCGGAGCAGGCCCTGCAAGCCAACCTGCGCGCGGCGGCGGGCGTGGTGAGCCGATTCACGATGCAGGACCTTTTCACGGCGGAAGCCAACAAGAGCAAGTTGCCTGAACTCGAAGCCGCGATGAAGCAGGCGTTTGCGCAAGGCGCGACGGCCGATGGCAAGAAGCTCGCTGATTACGGCGTGGAAGCGATTGAAGTGGGCCTGACGCGCGTGCTGCTGCCGGAAGCGGTGACGACGGCGGTGTTTGACCGCATGAAGAGCGGTCGCGAGCGCATCGCGAAGGAAATCGAGAGCCAGGGCCAGAGCCAGGCGCAGGCGATTCGCGACAAGGCCAACAGCGACGCGCAGAAGATCAGCGCGTTCGCGGAGCGGCTGGCACAGGACATTCGCAGCAAGGGCGACAACGAAGTCGCGCCGTACCTCGCGATGATGAACCAGAACCCGCAGTTGGCGGTGTTTCTGGATCAGATGGAGTTCATCCGCGGCATGAATCCGCGCACGGCGACGCTGGTCATTCCCAGCAGCTATCCCGGGTTCAATCTGCTGATGCCTGATTCGCTCAACGGCATTCGCGCGGGCGAAGTGCCCGGCGCGATGACGCCTGAGAGCATCAAGAAGGCGTTGAGCGAGATGGCGACTGAAAGCACGGGAGGCAAGAAGTGATGGACAAGCTTCGACCTGTGCTGGCGCCCGAAACACCGGCGAGCGGCGAATCGCCGCGTCGCGCGGGATCGGTGACGCTGCGCCAGAATGACATTGACAACACCGACAGCGCGGCGCTGATGGACCCGGCGAACAAGAGCCTGGCCGACGCGTTGAATGTGCTGCTGGGCATCATCTACATCGCGGTGGGGGCGTTGTTCCTCGCGTATCTGGCGAAGGGCTTCAACCGCGTGAACGAAGGCGAGATGGGCGTGCGCGTCGTCTTCGGGAAGATGACCGATCACAGCCTGGAACCCGGGCTGCACTGGGCTCCGCCGTTTCCGTTTGGCGAACTGCTGAAGGTGAAGACGGGCGTGGAGCGCGTCGCGATTGACGAGGATTTCTGGGTCAACATTCCGCCGGGCTCGACGAACACGTCGCTTGACACGATGGGCACGCCCATGAGTCTCAAGCCCGATGAGCCGGGCGGCTCGATCATCACGGGCGACGGCAACCTTGTGCATGCGCGCTGGAGCGCGACGTATCGACGGCGCGACACCAGAACGTACACCGAGAACATGCTGGCGACGCAGGAGCAGGAAGTCGTCCGTGCCGCGGTGAAGGTGGGCGTGGTGCGGGCGTGCGCGGAGACGAGCATTGATGTGCTGCTGCGACCTTCGGCGGATTCGTCGGAGAACAGCGTGGGCATGCGCGCGAGGCAGATTGCGCAAGAAGCTCTTGATGCCATGAACACGGGCATCATCATCGAGACGATGCAGCTCACGGAAGTCACGCCGCCTTTGTGGGTGCGCAAGGACTTCTCCGCGGTGCAGTCGGCCGCGACGCAGAGTCAGAAGGCGCTGGAAGAAGCACGCACCGAACGCACCAAAGTGCTGAATGAAACGGCGGGCGAGACGGCGACGTGGCTGCTGGAGCGCATCGACGCGTATGAAGCGGCGATCGCGACCGATGACAGCGCGAAGCAGTCGGCGATTCTCGCGGAGATTGACGGCGCGATGCAGGGCGGGCCCGTGAAGGTTGAGGATCGCGAACTGCGCGTGTCGGGCTCGGTCACGAAGACGATCGCGGACGCGCAGGCGTACCGGTCAGAAGTGGTGAGCATGGCGCAGAGCAAGGATCGGCGCTTCCGCGCGATGCAGAGCCAGTTCGCGAGCAATCCGCTGGTGATGATGCAGCGCGAGTGGGCCGGATCGGTGCAGGCGTTCTATGGCAAGCCGCAGGTGCAGATGCTGTGGCTGCCGGCGAGTCAGCAGGGCGATGTGTTGCAGCTTTCGCTCAACCGCGATCCGTTCATTCAGCGCGAGATCGAGAAGAAGGTTCGCGAAGAGGCGGCTCAGAAGGTACGTGATGAGCAGGCCAAGCGCATGCAGCGCAGCGGCTTCACGACGGAGACGCCCAACGAAGCGACGGCCCGGTAAACCACCACTCGTTCGGAGTTGAGCATGACGCAGGCAGGTTCGACAGTGCAGACGGGGCTTCGTCCTTCACAGGCGGGGAGGCCTTCGGCGGGCGAGCCGGTGGTGGTGTGCAGTCAGCTCACCAAGACGTTCAAAGACTTCTGGATGCGCGATTACGCGAAGGCTGTGCAGACGCTCAGCTTCGAGATTCGCCGGCACGAAGTCTTCGGGCTGCTTGGTCCCAACGGCAGTGGCAAGAGCACGACGATCAAGATGATCCTGGGCCTGCTCACGCCGTCGAGCGGCAGGGTCAGCGTCTTCGGCAAGCTGCCGACGGACGTGACGATCAAGAAGCGCATCGGGTATCTGCCTGAAGAGAGCTACCTGTATCCGTTCCTGAACGCGCGCGAGACGCTGGACTACTACGGCAAGTTGTTTGAGCTTGATCATCGCACGCGCGGGCGGCGCGTGGACGAACTGCTGGACATGCTTGGCATGACCGGGGCGCAGTTCCGGCCCGTGCGCGAGTACAGCAAGGGCATGCAGCGGCGACTGGGTATCGCGCAGGCGCTCATCAACGACCCCGACTTCCTGATTCTTGACGAACCGACGACGGGCCTGGACCCCATCGGCACGCGGCAGATCAAAGACTTGATCATCGAACTTGGTCGGCGCGGCAAGACGATTCTGCTGTCGAGCCACTTGCTGAGCGACGTGGAAGAGTGCGTGGATCGCCTGGTGATTCTGTACGGCGGCACGAAGCGCGCGGAAGGCACGTGCGACAATCTGCTCACGACGCAGGATCGCACGACGATTGAGACCGATCAACTCGACGAAGCGACGATCGCGGAGATTGATCGCATCGTGCAAGCTCGCACGGGCGGCAAGCAGAGCATTCGCAAGGTGAGCAAGCCTCGTCAGACGCTTGAGGCCCTGTTCCTGGACATCGTGGAAAAAGCCAAGACCGAGCAGGTCGCAACGAGCGGCGCGACATCGGGCGGCCAGACCGCGGCGTTCTTGCGCGCGGGCGAAGATGCCAACCAGTTGCAGGGCGAGGCGGTCATCGACAAGCTGGTGAAGGGTGAACCCGAACCCGCGCCGGTGGTGACGCCTGCGGCGAAGACAAGCGGACCTGCCAGCGCGTCGACGGAGCCCGCAGCGCCTGTTCGCAAGGATGGCGTGAACGAGAACCTGATCGGCGATCTGATCTCCGGCACGAAGACGGTCGAGGCGCAGGTCGCCAAACCCAAGCCGGTCGAGAGCGAGCCGGTGAAGACTGACAGCGTTGATTTGTCGGTGATCGGCAAGCTGATCAACAAGAGCGACGATGGCAGCGGGGAGGCGAAATCGTGATCGCCAAGTGGCTGTCGGCGTGTGATCGGTTGCAGCAGTCGCGCTGGTTCAAGATCGTCGCGAGCGTTATTGTCGTCGCCATCGCGGCGGTGCTGTTCATCAGCTACAGCGTTGCTTCAGCCAAGGCTCGCGACGCGGCGATGGCGCCCGTGCGCGAGGCGCAGGCCGATCTGCGCAAGCAGGCAGAGGAAGTGGAAGCCGCCGCGAAGGCGCAGGGGACGACGCTTTCAAGCGAAGAACTGAATCGGCCGCTCGACACGATGGACGCGACGGCGCGCGTGGTCGAGGGGATCGTGAGCGCGCAGCACAGCGTGGCGGGCGTTGGCGCAGGGCTGGCGATCATCACGGCAGTCGCGCTGGTGGTCATCTGGCTCGGGCTGGGCATCACGTACTTCGCGTTGATTGCGGCGTGTGCGATCGTGCTGGGCTCAGTCTGGGGGCTGGAGCGGCTGGGCGCGATTCGCGGCGTGTTGCCGATCATCATGCCGCCTTTGGTTGGCGTGGTGGGGCTGATGGCGAGCTTCACGGCTCTCATGCGGCTGGGCGCGTTGCTGCTGTCGGCGAGCAATCCCGTGTTCAGCATCGCGCGCAACGTGCTGACGGAAGCCGTTCGACTGCGCGTGTCGCTGGTGTTCATCATTCTGCTCATGTTCTCGCTCGCGGCGTTGCCTTTGCTGCTCACGCAGGATCAGCCGCTGCGGTATCGCGTGCAGGCGTTCCTGCAGTACGCGACGGGCGGGAGTTTTCTGCTCATTGCCCTGCTGATTGTGCTCTTCAGCGTGGCGACGGTGGCGACCGAGCAGCGCGACAAGATCATCTGGCAAACCGTGACCAAGCCCGTGGCGGCGTGGCAGTATTTGCTGGGCAAGTGGATCGGCGTGGGCACGTTGGCGGCGGTGCTGCTGGCGGTGTCGAGTTCCGGTATTTTCATCTTTACCGAGTTTCTGCGTCGCCAGCCCGCCCAGGGCGAGAGCAGCGCGTTTGTCGCGAGTGACACGACGCAGATGATGAGCGAAGATCGGCTCATGCTCGAGACGCAAGTGCTGACGAGCAAGACGCGCGTGGGGCTGTCGCGGCCTGACATCGACTTCGAGGCGCTTGATCGCGAGATTGAGAACCGCGTGAAGACGGAATTTGACAATCTGCAGCAGCCGCTGGGCACAACGCCGGAGCAAGTTGCCGCGAATCGCGAGAAACTGGCGAATGAAATTCGCGAGGGGCTGCTCAAGAGTGTCGACGAGGAATACCGCACGATCGCACCGGGGGGCAATCAGCGCTTCTGGTTCAGCGGCTTGCAGCGTGCCCGAGACAGCGCGAGCCCGGTGATTTTGCGGTACAAGGTGCAGTCGGGCGGCAACATGCCCGACCAGATGTATCGCGTCACGTTCGCATTCCCGGGCGGAAATGACCCGCCGGCCGTTGTGGAAACGCCTCTGGATCAGCCGCAGACGATGCGGTTGTCGCACCGGCTGATCGACGCGGAAGGCAACCTGGTGGTGGACATCATCAATGGCGACATTGAACGCGGCACGCCGAATCCGCTGTCGATCACGTTTCCGCCCGAAGATGGATTCGAGCTCAGTTACGTGTCGGGGTCGTTCACCGCGAACTACTTCCGGCTGATGACGGTGCTGTGGGTCAAGCTGCTCTTCCTCGCGATGGTGGGCATCACGGCGTCAACGTTCATGAGCTTCCCGGTCGCGACGCTGGTGGCGATTGTGACGTTCTGGGCGGCGGAGGGATCGAACTTCCTGCTCAAGAGTCTGGAGAGCTTCGAGACGCAGACGCAGGATGGCAAGACGCTGTGGATCAACATGGGTATCGGCAAGATCGCCGAAGGCATCGGCTACACGTTCAAGATTTACGCGGACCTGCGGCCCACCTCGCGATTGGTGGAAGGCGAGTCGCTGCCTTGGAGCACGCTGCTGTTCGGCACGGTGGTGCTGCTGCTCGTCACGGCGATTTTGTACGTGATCGGCGTGTACATCTTCCGCAAGCGCGAACTCGCGATCTACTCGGGGCACTAGTACGTCTGGACCACAGGAGTTGCACGCATGTCTCGGGATGCGAAAGTTCAATGGGCGGCGGGCGGAGTGCTCGCGCTTGCGCTCGCGGCGAGCATGGGGCTGTCCGTGCAGATGACGAGCATCGCGGGCAAGGCGAAGATGGTCTACACCGACCGCGCCGAGGACAACGACCGCTGGGAAGTGAGCCTGGGCGTGGCGATGGGCGCGTTCCGCGGCGTCTTCGTCAACGCGCTGTGGATTCGCGCCAATGACATGAAGGAAGACGGCAAGTACTACGAAGCCGTCGAACTGGCGCGGGCGATCACGCGACTGCAGCCACGCTTCCCGCGCGTGTGGGTCTTTCACGCGTGGAATCTGGCGTACAACATCAGCGTGATGACCAAAACGCGCGAGGAGCGCTGGAACTGGGTCAATCAGGGCATCCGCATTCTGCGCGATGAAGGCATTCCCGCGAATCCCAACGATCTGCTGATTCACAAGGAACTCGCGTGGATCTACGCCCACAAGATTCAGGGCTTCACCGACGACGCGAACAACTACTACAAGCGGCAGGTGGCGCGCGAGTGGACGGTCGTCATGGGCCCGCCGCCTCGGCGTGATGGTGATGATCGCGTGCGGAAGAAGGCGATTGACAAGTATGCGAACTGGCTGGATGGAATCGCGAACGCGCCCAAGAGTCTGGACGCGATTTACGCGGCCCATCCGAGCGCGCGCGGGCTGATTGAGAAGCTTGAGAAGGAACTGAACTGGAATCTCGAGAACCCGCTCGATCGCTTCGCGATGCTGGAGCGCGTGGAGATCAATCGCGCGTACGAAACGTCGGCACGCAAGGAGTTCTTCTTTGCGCGCATGGCCGGGCCGCGGACGCAGGCTCTTCGGGCGATGATGAACGATCCGCAGTACAAGGATGCGTGGGATCCGCTCGTGAACTACGTGCGTCAGCGCGTGCTGAGCGAAGACTACCACATGGAGATTGATCGGATGATCCGCTACACGCGGAAATACGGGCCGATCGACTGGCGGCATCCCAGTGCGCACGCGCTGTACTGGTCGGCTCGCGGCGTGGAAGAGGCGCAGGACCGCGTGCGCGAGGACAAGCAGAATCAGCAGGACTTTGACTTCCTCAACACCGATCGCGTGGTGGCGCAGAGCGTGCAGGAGTTGTTCCGCACGGGCGATATCTTCTTTGACTTCCGCGCGTCGATCTTCCAGCAGTACCCGATGTACCAGGTCATGCCCAGCCCGCACTTCGCGGAGAGCTACGGGCTGATTCTGGAGGAAATTCGCGAGCGAAGCTGGGTGTGGGATCCGAGCCGTGGGCAGATGATCAACATCGACGCGCAGTCGGCGGATCGTGCTGTCAGCCCGTTGTCAGACGGGTATGAGAATTTCCTGGTGGACGTCGTGTTGTTCATGTATCGCCGGGGCGACATGCAGACGGCGCAGGAGTGGTACACCAAGCTGAACACGTTCAGCCGCAAGAACATTTATGATGCGGCTCGTCAAGCCAAGTACCAGGTGCCGATTGGCGAGTTCGTGGTCGCAGAGATGAACGATCAAGCGACGCGACCAAGTGTGGCGATCGCGTCCATTCAGGGAGCGCTATTCAACGCGTACGCGCAAGGGCTGCTTGGCAGTGATCCGGACATGTTCCTCAGCCAAGTGAACTACGCGCGCAACTTCCACTTCTACTACATGCGTGAACAGAACAGGCAGACCGCAGTCGATCGCGACACGGGCCGCATGGAGCAGCTCGACCGCGACTTCAACGTCGTGGCGGGGAACTCCTTCCTGTTCTTCATGCAGACGCTCGACATTGACGACGCGAATACGGCGTTTGTCAACGCGCCCGCAAGTCTGCAAGCCTGGGCGTACGACTTCATGCGCGAGCGATTTGCCGAGGAGCTCAAGTCGGCGAAGGAAATCGCCGGCAGCGGCAAGACTTTTGACGAACTGTTCCCGCAGCCGCCCGAGTCGGATTTGCAGGAAGCTCGTTCGAAGATCGCGCAGATCATTCAGTCGCGTAGCCGTCAGCAACTGAACGAACGGCAGTAATGCTGCGAGCACATCCAGCGTCCGATCATGTTGCGTGATGTCCACGCAACGAGGTTGTTGTTTTCGGAATTGACCGATCCGACTCCCCCATATGGCCGAATAATGCAGCACGCGGGGCGGCGTCGTCGCTCCCGTTTGCCTCATCTCGCGCGGGAGATGCTCATGCGGACGTGTCAGAAGACCTTCGGTCTGGCGGTATCGTTGATTTCACTGGTCGTGTTGGCGGCGTGTTCGTCGCAGCTCGCGCCGTCTGCGACACAGACAAGTGCTGGCATCGCGCCGCCCATCGCGCTCGCGCCCGAAGGTGTGCCAGCTGGCAACGCGCGGATGAGCAAAGCGCCAGCAGACGCGATTGATCTGAGCAAGCCCGGCGCGGTGGTGCGGCGGACAGTCGAGGCTCAGGTGCTCGACACGCGCACGATGACCGACACGAGCGAGAAGGCCGACAAGACACCGATCACCACGCGGCGCATTCGCACCATGTTGCCGGACCATCCCTCGCCGCCGACGCCCGCGAGCGCCGCCCGCGAGTTGGTGCAGCAGCAGGGCAGCGTGAGCGAAGAGCCCATGACGGTGCCGGGCCAACTGTGGACGGGCATCACGGCGACGGGCTGGAATCCGCCTGATCCGACGCTGGCCGTCGGGCCCAGCCACGTGGTGGTGACGGTCAACCAGTCCATCGCGTTCTACAACCGCAGCGGCGTGCGATCGTTCATCACCGATCTCGGCTCGCCCGGCAATCCGGGATTCTTTGAGCCGCTGGGCTCGCAGAACTTCGTGTTTGACCCCAAGTGCTTCTACGACCACATCGCGCAGCGATTCGTGGTGGTTGCGTTCGAGACGTACGGCACCACGGAGAGCTGGGTGACCATCGCCGTGAGCGATGACAGTGATCCCAACGGCGTGTGGTACAAGTATCGCACGCAGGGTGTCATCACCAGCGGCACGCAGACGTATTGGTGGGACTATCCGGGCTTTGGCTACGACGCGGCGGGCTACTACGTCACGGGCAATCTGTTCGGACTCAACGCCAGCGGGTTCGGCGGCGCGGCGTATCGCGTGTTTGACAAGACGCCCATGCTGACCGGTCAACCGGTGGTCTTCAGCACACTGCGCGATACCGGCGCGGCGAGCGTGCAGATCGCGGAACACATGGGCGTGGCCACGAGTGCGAATCCGGCGGTGTACTTCGTGAGTTTCGCGAGCAGCACCGCGATTCGGCTGCAGGCCATCACCACGCCGCTCACCACGCCGACGCTGCAGACGGTGAACGTGACGATCCCGGCGTTCGCGGGCGCGCCGCAGGCGGCAACGACCGATCCGAGCGCACCGCTGAACGTGATTGACACGCGTGTGATGAACGCCGTGTGGCGCGGCGGCAAGCTCGTCTTGGCGCACAGCGTGGGCGTGGGTGGTCGCAGCTTCGCGCGTTGGTACGACGTGAATGTCGGCACATGGCCCGTGAGCGGCACGCCCGCACTTGTGCAGAGTGGCGACGTCGATCCGGGTGGCGCGATGCACTCGTTCTTCCCTGCGATTTCGATCAACGCCGCGGGGCAGATCGGCATGGTGATGGGTGTGAGCGGCCCGGGCACGAATCCGGCGGTCGCGGTTGCGGGGCGCATGCCCAGTGACGCGGCGGGGCGCATGTCGCTCCCGCTCATCGTGCAGGCCGGCGCATCGGGCGCGGGCGGTCGCTGGGGCGATTACTACGGCATTCAGAATGATCCGACGAATGACGCGGTTTTCTGGACCATTGGTGAGTACAAGACCAGCAGCGGCGCGTGGGCGACGAACGTTTCGAACTTCACGCTCGCGAGCATTCCCAATGTGCAGGCAGCGTCGGATGTCGCGGGGCTTTTCCAAGGCGTGTCGCCTCGCAATATCGACGTGCTCCTCAACGACTTCGCACGCGACGGTACTGCCCTGACGATCAGCGCGTTCAGCCCGACTTCCGTTCGCGGCGGAACGGTCACGCGCGTGGTGGGGGGTGGGCCGGGTGGTCGCGATGTGCTCCGATACACGCCGCCTGCGAACTTCACGGGTAATGACAGCTTCACGTACACCGCGCGCGACCCGGCGGGCGGCACGGCGACGGCGATCGTGACCAGCGAAGTGTTTGATCCAGCGGATTATTTGGGTTCCAACCCGACAGGCGGCATTCGGCCGGCACTCGATGTGCGGTACTACGTGGAGAACAACCCGCAGGGACTGGGCGCGTATGACCAGATGACGCCCTACCTCGTGTCGGCGGTCAGCACGATCAACTTCCCGACGACAACCGGCAACTTCTCCAACAGCGGGCGAGCGGACAACGTTGCGGCGGTGTACGAAGGCTACTTCCTCGCGCAGGCCTCGGACCTGTACACGTTCTATCTCGAGTCTGACGACGGCTCGCGCATGTTCATCGGATCAAACTTGTTTGTCGACAACGACGGCCTGCACGGCATGGTCGAGCGCAGCAATCGCATCGGCCTGCAGCCGGGCTATCACAAGATTCGCATCGAGTTCTTTGAGAACGGCGGCGGTGCGGGACTTATCTTCCGCTACGAGCGCACGGGCGTTGCGAAGCAAGTGGTGCCGGCGCCCCTGCTGTGGCGCGTCATTCCGTGCAACGACATCGACTTCAACAACAACGGCGTCTTCCCAGAAGATCAGGATGTGGTCGACTTCTTCCTCGTGCTGGCGGGCGCGGAGTGCCCGGCGTGTGACGACATCGACTTCAACAACGACAGCGTCTTCCCCAGCGATCAGGATGTGGAGGCGTTCTTCCGCATTCTCGCTGGCGGCACGTGCGAGCCGTGAGGTTGATGGAGCGTTCAATCGGTAAATAGTGAACGGAGAGCCCCAAGGCTCTCCGTTTTTCATTTGTCGTGCGATGTCATTTGCGCCGCGTCGGTTCAATGCTGGGCGTGGGCAGCAGCATCGGGGCGGACTCGCCAAACAGGGCGCGTTCGTAATTCCCCGAGTTGCGTCGCTGTGTGAGGGGCCCTTGTGCGTCGCCTCGTAGAAACTGGCGGATGAGACGGTCGCGATCAGAACGCGAAGCGGCTTGATCTTCAGGCAGTTTGCGCAACGCGTCAAACCACTCTCGCGTCTCGACAGCGATCATCTTGCCTTTGTCGAGCATGCACATGCGATCAGCGATGGTGAATGCGCTGTCCATTTCGTGCGTGACGACGACGCTGGTGACGCCCAGTTGCTTGGAGAGATTGATGATGAGCTGATCGATCTCGGCGCTGGTGACCGGGTCCAAGCCCGCGCTGGGTTCGTCGTAGAAGAGAATCTCAGGATCAAGCGCAAGCGCCCGCGCAAGGCCGGCCCGCTTCTTCATGCCGCCGCTGATTTCGGACGGATAGCGGGCCGCGGCGTCGAGCAGACCCACCATCTCGAGCTTGATCTTCACCTGAATGTCGATGATCTCAGCGTCGAGATCGGTGTGTTCCTGCAGGATCAACGCGACATTCTCGGCGAGCGTCATGCTGTTGAACAGCGCGCCGCTTTGGAAGAGAATGCCGAACCGCTTGCGCACGTCGTTGAGGCCCGGCTCATCAAGCGAGCACAGATTGCGGCCGAACATCATGACCGAGCCTTCATCGGAGGGAAAGCTGCCGATGATGGTGCGCAGGAGCGTGCTCTTGCCGCTGCCGCTGCCGCCCATGATGATCATGGTCTCGCCCGGCATGATGTCGAGGTTGATGCCGTCAAGCACCGCGCGGCCGTCAAAGCGCTTGACGACATTGCGCACGCTGATGGCGGGCTCGCGACCGGGCGAAACCGAGGAAGGCGAGGATGTCGCAGACGCGGCGCTCACGGCTTCTTTGGCTCCGAGGGAGTTTCTTCAGCCGGCGATGGCGGCGTGGGCGCGGCGTCAGAACCTGGATCGGCGTCTGCATCAGGTTTAGGCTCCGTCTCTGCCGGCGCATCGGCTGAATTCGGCAGCACTGGCCGCGGCGGGAACTCGCCCGACGTGCTCGTCGCATTGGGATCATCCTTCGCGCCCGGATAGAGCGTGAAGCCCTTGCCCGATGCCGTTATGATCTTCGCGTTGATGAGCGGAATCATGATACCCGCTGGCGGTGGTGTTTTGCCCGACTGATCGACCTGCACCGCGAGCAGCGCGAGGCCATTCTCAAATTCGACGGGCACCGGGATGACATCGCCCGAGCCATTTCGCCCTTGGAACTGCTGCATGATGGGGCCAAGCTGCGAGTAGGCACTGAACAGCGGGAACATGCCTTGCGGAACGCCCTTGAACGCGCCGAGCTCGGCCTGCACGCCATCGGCGAACGCGTCAACATGCGCTTGCGTGATGCGATCAGCCGCAGGCTTGGTGAAGTATGTCTGCACCTTCGCGAGGTCTTTCTTCTCGGCCTCGGTCATGATGCCTCCGAGTGGCCCGAAGAACGCGGTGTTGGCTTTCGACATCGTCTGACGAATGCCAATGGCCAGACCGATCTGGAAAATGGTCATCAGCAGTCCAAGCACGATCGCCGCGATGGCAAGACCTCGCCCGCCCACGCGGCCGTCACTCTGCGAGATGATGACCAGAGCCGCGACGCCCAGCAACGCACCCAGTCCGGCCAGACCCGGAATGATGCACACCACGAATCCGAGAATCGCCACGACGAGGGCCACGATCGCCATCACGCTGACTTTGCGTTCGATGAGAAGGTCATCTCGCTGCAAAGCCGCGTACGGATTGGACATCTGACTCATGCGAAGAGGATAGAGCAGGTGTATCGCCTGCGCGGCGGCGGTCAGCCGGGCGTGCGCCATGTTCCCGGTGCAAGCAGCTCGCGCTGCGGGGCGAGCATCGCGAGATAGTCCTCGCGGGCAACCTCAAAAAGACCGAACTGTTCAAGGTGCGGGTTGTACAACTGGCTGTCGAGCGCAATGAACTGACGCGAACGCAGCTCGTTCACAAGTGCGACGAGGCACACTTTGCTGGCCTCGGTGCCGCCCAGGTCCGGACGGCTGAACATGCTTTCGCCTGCGAACACTCGGCCCAGCGCAAGACCGTACAGCCCGCCAACGAGCGTGCGCGAGTTCTCCGTTTCGATCCATGCTTCCACGCTGTGTGCAAAGCCGGCGGCGTGCAGATGATCGAAGAGGGCGACGATGTTGTCGTGCAGCCACGCGCCGTCGCGCTCCTGCTTCCAGCAGGCACGAATCACCTCGGGAAACGCGTGGTCGATGGTGATGCGAAATCGCGACCGTGCGATGGCTTGCCGGGTGGTGCGGGGCACGCGAAAGCGATCATCCAGCGGAATGAGCGCGCGGGCTTCGGGCTGGACCCACTGCGTGATGCCCGCTTCGGCGTCGTGCATCGGGAACCAGCCATCGAGGTATGCATCGAGAGCGGCTCGCACGATGTCGCTGGGTTGAGCGGGTTGCACGCTCATGTGGACTTCCGCCAGCGCATTCGCAGATGTTCCTTCATGGCTTCGCCCGTGCAGATGACGCTGGGAGGCAGAGGTGGATACGCAAGATCAACACCGTCCATGATGCCGCGGATGACTTTGCCCAGCCGCGACGGAGTGGGGCCGGCATGGCGGAACGCGGTGAGCGCGCCCAGCACGCTTGCAAGCAACTTCACGCGCCATGTCGCGCCGTGCCGGCGGCAGAGCCATATCCAATTGCGCGTTGCCAGGTGCAGCCAGCGCTCGCTCTTGATGGCTGCGGCCGGGCTGTCGTGCCACACGATCCACGCCGGGTCCATATAGACATCAAAGCCCGCGCCCAGCAGCTTCATCGCGAGATCGGTGTCGTTGCGATACAGGAAAAAGCGGTCTTCGTAGCCGCCCACCTTGCGCCACGCGTCGGTGCGCACCAGGTTGCCGCAGCCCATGGCGGTGAACTTGGCAGTGGGGCGGGTGACGAACGGCCACTCGATGCTCTTGGTCGTCGGGTGCTTCGGCACGAGCGCGACAGCGGCGATACTGGCACGCTGCGCGAGCAGCGCAAGAGCACTCGCGAGTGACGCAGGATCGGGCCAACTATCGTCATCGAGAATCAGAAGATGTTCACCTGTTGCAAGCGCAGCGCCAGCGTTGAATCCCGCGACGCCCGTGTTGCTGGCTTGCGCAATGAGCTTGGCCCACGGCGCACGCTCCCGCACGGCTTCGACTGAGCCGTCGTTGCTGGCATTGTCAACAACGATCACTTCCGCATCGTGCTTCGCTCGCCACGAATCAATCTCGCGCAGCGTGCGCAGCAATGCCTCGCGGCGATTGAAGCTGAGGATGACAACGCTGAGCAGCACGCGCAAGCGTAGTAAGAGGCGCGCAGGCCGTACACATCATCGCACGACGGCGATGCAGATCACCATGCCCATGATCACGGCGATGAGACCCTTTGCGAGCATCGAAAGCAGCCTGCCGATCGCCGCGCCGGTGGCGATTTTCTTGCTGTCTTCCCACGTGCGTTTCGCAAAGGTCATCTCGCCCGCAACCGCGCCGGCGGCCGCTCCCAGCGCGCCGAAGATAATCGCGCCGATGACGGGGATGATGAACATGCCCACAATCGCGCCGATGAACGCGCCGAGTATGGCGAAGATGATGCCCCATTTGCTCGCGCCCGCTTTCGCTGCGCCAATCGCGGACGCAAGAAACTCCAAGGCTTCACCAGCTGCGGCAAGCACGATGAGAATCAGCACGACCCACCACGGGACAACATCGGGTTGCCAGATCGCGATGCCCAGACTCCACAGAACGATGAGCCACGTGCCGGGCAGCGTGACGAGCGTTAGCACCACGCCCAGCATCGCGATGATGGGCGAGCCGACGACGACGATCCATTGTTCAAGCGGCCAGTTGGGCATGCGTGCGACCGATCATACAGGTGAAAGCTGGTGTGACGCGAGCGGCCCTCCGCATCCGCTTATCCGTTCGATTTGTCGCACGCGCGGCAAGCATTTCGTCCGGAGTTTCGCAACGATAGTCGTATGACGACTCCCGATGCCGCTGCTCCCGCGCCCGCAACCGACGCGAAGACGATGCTCAAAGCCCGCGCCGCCGCGCTGGCCTTGTTTGTGCTTGCCGTCTTGTTGTTGGGATGCGGCGCGTACGCATTTCTCAACGCCCCGGCGGAAGCGAACAAAACAACCGCAGTTGTGATCCCCGCGTTCTCGGCCGTGGTCATGGTGCTGCTGGGTCTGTGGGTGCAGGGCGGCGCAAAGAGCGGCGCGGCACGCACGCGCGTGCTCACGGCGGGAGGCGTGGCGATTCTCTTCGCGCTTCTATTTGCTGTGCCCACCATGGGCCGCATGAGCGCCATGCGAAACTACCCGGCGGCCCAGCAGGATTGGAGCGAGCAACTTGCCGCGGGAAAGGTCGAAGACACCAACGAAGTGAAACGAGCGTTCTTCAAAGAACGCAAAGCCGCGTGGTATGACCAGACGTTTCTGGTGCGCACGCTCAGCGTGATGCTGGGCGCGACGGGAGCGCTGGGCCTGTGGCTGGTGGTGACAGGCGTGCGGCTGAAATGACGCGAGCGGGATGCGTGCTGCCGTCGTTGAGTCACGCTCACAAGCCGCTGCCCGCACAGACCGGGTTTGCTCGTGCTCGTCCTATCATCGCCCCCTATGGCGAGCGCCTCGAAAGTGAACGTTCTTCTCATCGGCACCGGCGGGCGCGAGCACGCGCTGGGCGTGGCTATCGCCAAGAGTCCGCGACTGGGAACGCTGTTCGCAAGCCACGAGAATCCGGGCCTCGCCGCGATCAGCAAGCCCATCGACGTGCCCGTCAGCACGCGTGAGGCGTATCGGCTCGAGCAGTTCATCAATAAGCACAACATCGGGCTGGTCGTGATTGGCCCCGAAGACCCACTCGCCGAAGGCATGGCCGACAAACTTGCAAGTGCGACATGCAAGGTCTTCGGCCCGGGCCGCCAAGGCGCGCAGTTGGAAGCCGACAAAGCGTGGTGCAAGCAGATGCTCCGCAGCGCGAGCATTCCGACGGGCGAAGGCCGCGTCTTCAGCGATGCCGAAGGCGCGCGAAGCTACCTCGAAACGCGCTGCGTCGACGAGCCGCTGATTGAGTCGATGTTGAATGCCGCCACGGAGTATCGCGATCCCGCCGAGAGGCGGAAGTTCCTCCAGCGAGAGCTGGACACCAAGCCCGCGATGCGCAAGGCCTACGACAAGCAGCGAAGCGACTTGCCGGTCATCAAGGCGACAGGCCTCGCGAAGGGCAAAGGCGTGGTGGTGCCCGGTTCATTGAGCGAAGCGCATGCGGCGATTGAACAGATCATGGTGAAGCGTGTCTTTGGCGACGCGGGCGCGAAAGTGCTAATCGAAGAACGCCTGAGCGGCCCTGAAGTCTCGGTGCTCGCGATTACCGATGGCTCGTCGATTCTCGTACTCCCGCCCGCGCAGGATCACAAGCGTCTGCTCGATGGCGACAAAGGCCCCAACACGGGCGGCATGGGCGCGTTCTGCCCCAGCGCGACGCTGGACGACAAGATGATGCTGCGCGTGGAGCGCGAAGTGCTGGTGCCCATCGTCGATGCGCTCAAGCGCGAGAGCATCGACTACAAGGGCGTGCTGTTCGCGGGGCTCATGCTCACGCCCGCAGGCCCCAAAGTGCTGGAATTCAACTGCCGATTCGGCGATCCTGAGTGTCAAGCGATCATCTCGCGACTCGACAGCGACATCATCGAACTGATGATGGCCACCTGCGAAGGCCGGCTGGCCGATGCGGACGTGCGCTGGAAGGATGACGCAAGCTGCTGCATCGTCATCGCGAGCGAGGGATATCCCGACAAGCCCAAGACCGGCGTCGCGATCAACGGCATCGATGCGGCCAACGCGATGCCGGGCGTGACCGTGTATCACGCCGGCACCAAACGCCTGCCCGATGGCACCATCGTGACCAACGGCGGCCGCGTGCTGGGCGTGACCGCCCTCGCAAAGACAGCCCGCGACGCCCGCGACCGCGCATACGAAGCCGCAGCCGCGATCGGCTTCGCGGGAAAGGTGATGCGAACGGACATCGGCGCGACGGCGTGAGTGGGTGAACGCGTGTTTTCCCCCGTGGTTTTGCTAAAACTTGACTCTTCACCCGTTGTTTCCTATCGTTTCGGCCCGGCGTACTTCGCCGGTTACCGGTTAACCAAGCGATCGCGCTTTCACAAGCTTTGATTGCGGGGTGGAGCAGCCCGGTAGCTCGTCGGGCTCATAACCCGAAGGTCCCTGGTTCAAATCCAGGCCCCGCTATTGTCAGAATCGGCAAACCCCCGCGTTTCAAGACGCGGGGGTTGTCGTTTCTTCTGAGCGGGGTCGCGTACTCTCGGGACATGGCGACGGAGATCGTTTCGGTGTCCCTCAGGCTCGATGACCGAGGACCTCGGGATGCAGATGCGCTCCTGCTGATCCATGGCCATCCGTTCAATCGCTCGATGTGGCGTCCGCAACTCGATGTAGTCGCCGCGGAGGGTTGGCGCGTCGTTGTGCCAGATCTTCGTGGCTACGGAGACAGCAGACCGGCCCCTGATTCTTTCGCGTTCGAGGACTTTGCGACCGACTTGCTCAGGCTGCTTGATGCACTGGGCATTGAGCGTTTCGTGGTCGGCGGATTGTCCATGGGCGGGCAGATCGCCATGGAGGTCTGCCGAAAGGCGCCGGAGCGTGTTCGTGGTCTGCTGCTGGCGGCGACTTTCCCGCAGAGGGAGTCCGAGCAAGGCAAGCTGCGGCGAAATGCGATGGCTGATCGGCTGCTGCAGGAGGGCATGGCCGGATACGCGGTTGAGGTGTTGCCGAAGATGGTCGGGGCCAAGTGCCTTCGGGAGAGACCGGAGATCGGTGAGGCCGTTCTTGAGATGATGAGGAGCACTGATCCTCGCGCTGCCGCGGCGGCTCTGCGAGCCCGGGCGTTGCGTCCGGCATACGAGCCGGTCCTCGCGCGTTTCGCTCGACCGGCGACCGTGGTCGTCGGCGATCAGGACGCATTTACCACGCAAGACGACGCGACGACGATGGCATCGCTGCTGACCGACTGCGATCTTCGATGGATGCCCGGCGTTGGTCACATGCCGAATCTCGAGCGGGCAGACGAGTTCAATGCAGCGATACTGCGGCTGCTCGAGAGGGTTCAGGCGACCGCCGGTTGATTCCTCCGACGAACCACTTGTGCAGCCGGTGGCTCGTCGCCTCGTGCACTTGCCGGACCTCCTGCAACTTAGGCCAGCCGTCACAGGATTCGCTCTCGGGTCCCGCAGGCATCGTGGAACCCCACATCAAACCTCGCCGGGTTCCAAGATTCCGGCGTCCTGTCTCTGGGGCTCTGAAGAGCACACCGTCAGACCGCCACGCGCCCTCTATCGCGAACCGCCAGTCCTCGCGACTGGCGGTTTGCTTTTTGACCCAGCATCGCGTCGATCGCATGGCGTGTGCCGACGCGAGCGAGAAGGATCGCGAGTCATTCATCCCCGCCTCGCAGGCTGCTATGAGCCATCCTAACAGACGCTGAAAGTGAACCCCCTGCGGTTGTTTGTCGATATGGGGATATGCCCGGGATCTTTCCCAATAACGAAGCGGCGTTTGCGCGACTGGCGACTGAGCTGGTCACGCGCTTCGCGACGTGGTGGCGGAAGGGTGACCGGCATGAGGCGCACGTCACTGCGCTTGAGTCAATGCTTGCAACGTACAAGCAGCAGACAGCCGAGTTCAACGCGACGAAAGCGCGCTATGAAATCGCGAAGCGGGCGCAACTTGATGCGAAGCGCAAGCTCATGCGCCAGATCAATTTCATGCGCGACTCGGCATCGCGCGATGACACGTTGAGCGACGCCGAGCGCGAAGCGATGAAGCTGCGGCCTCGCAAAGTCAGTCGCAAGGAGCGTGGGCTGGTGCTGGTCGCGCCGCCGCCTGCCGTGCCGCAGCCTGTTGTGGAACTGGTCGAAGCCGGATCGATGCGCCATGGTCTCAAGATCGCCCAGCCCGATGCCCCCCGGCGAATCGGGAAGCCCACGCTGGTGACGTACGTCGAACTCCGCGTCGCCTTCACGCATGTGACGCAAGGCGCGCCCAAAGACGAGAGCGCGTACCAGCACATTGGGATTTTCTTCGACACGACGCCGATCATCACGGTGCCACCCAGGTGGGTTGGCTACCAGGCGCACTATCGCGCGCGGTGGATCACCAAGAGCGGCGAAATGGGCCCGTGGAGCGATGTGCTCACAACGATGGTCGCAGCGTGATCGCAACAGAGCAATGAAAACGCCCGAGTCTGCACTCGGGCGTTTGGCGTGATGCGTGTGACATCAAGCTGTGTTCACCACTTCAGCACGCGCCGCCAGCCAGCACATTGAAAAAGTCAATCACGTCCTGATCTTCTGGGAAAACGCCGTTGTTGTTGAAGTCGATGCCGTTGCAGCCTTGGACCGGGTCGCACGTTGCGGGACTGCCGCCAGCGAGTACATCAAAGAAATCGATGACATCCTGGTCCTCAGGGAAGACGCCGTTGTTGTTGAAGTCGATGGAGTCGCAGCCACCGCGAACAACGCGAAGGCGAACAGCGTTGGCGGCGTAAACAAGGTTGAAGATCGCGCCGTTGCGGGGGTTGGTGTATGCGACCCCGGTAAACCCACCGGCGCGGCCGCCCGGGGCGTTGACGATGACGAAGCTGTCGCCATCCACGTAGTCAAACGAGTCGCGGAACACGACTTCGAGATTGCCGTTGAGGCTGGCGATGCCGGGTGCAGCGACGTTGATCGAGCCAAAGCCGCCCGCAGCGGTATTGCGCATGATGAGCTGCGTATCAGCGACGGCACCGAGCGTGAGGCTGCCAGCCGTGACATTGAGCGCACCGTTCGTGTTAAGCAGGCCGTTCATTTGCCAGTCGCCTCCAAGGGTGCCCGGCCCGTTGAGCTTCGCAGCAGCGGTGACGCGCCCGCCATTCACCACGCCAAGTGTGCCGCCTTGCAGATTAGTGGTGCCCGTGAAGTCAATCAGTCCAGCATCGCGAAAAAGTGCGTTGAAACCGCCCAGAAACACGTTGCCGTCCATGTTGATGCCCGCAGCGGCCGCCGCTCCGAAGGTGCCAAACTGCGCATCGCCCGTGAGCGTGACGTTGACGCCCGAAGGAACCGTGAAGCCAGCGTTGACGGTTCCCTTGCCTTCGAACGCAGCGGAGTTGGTCAGCGTGATGACCGATCCCGTCACACTGCCCGCAGGCTGCATGAACTTGCCACGAATCGTGAGCCCCGTGCCGGAAGGCAGAATCGAACCGTCATTGTCGATGTCGGCATCGATGATGCCAAAGCCAGAGATGGTGGATGCGCTGAAGTTCGTGACTTCGCCGATGCCACCAAAGTTGTCCTGCACTTCAAACGTGCCGCCATTCAACTGGATGTTTCCTGGCGTTGCTCCAAAGCCGTTCCACACGATGCTCGAGCGGTTGAAGGAAACCAGCCCCGGATTCACGCGCAGCGTGTGCGGCGTCTCCGAAATGCCCAACTGCGTGAGAAACAGATTGCCGATGTTTTCAATGACCGATCCCGGCACCGAGTCGATGGTGACC
>DATGWV010000379.1:0-15215 GCA_035299305.1 Phycisphaerales bacterium
GCGGCATCATGGTGCGCACCCACACTTCCATGACAAGGTGCGTGTAGCCGGGATACGTGACCTGCCCCTTGACCGATTGCCCGGGCACGAAGGGGCCTTCGAGATTCACGCGGAACCACGTACCGAACTCGCGGTAGTCGGTGAGTGCCTTCCACACGCGGGCGGGCGGCGCGTGAATGGTGATGGTCCGCTCGATGCTGTCAGTGGTGGGCGTCGTCATATGCAACCTCCGGGTTGCACAATAGCCGACAGGCGCGTGAGATGTCAATCCCGCGTGTGGGGGCTGGCCGATGTCCACCGCTTCGTGCGGCGATGTCTAGCCCGTGGGCATGGGCAAAGACAGTGATCTCCGCGAGATTCCCGGCATCGGCAAGACGTTCGTCAAGGACTTTGCCCGCATCGATGTCGCGCGGATCGCGGACTTGCGTCATGCCGATCCGCAGCGACTGTTCCAGAAACTCGTCAACGCCAACGCCGCCGAGCAGCACGCGACGAGTAGGAACTATCTCTAGGTGATCCGCATGGCCGTGTACTACGCCAACGGTGGTCGCGACCCGGAGAAGCTGCGATGGAACGCATGGAAGGAGTGAGTTGCAGCGAGTACGCATTCCGCGCGGGCCGCGCGTGGCTTGGTGCGTGACTATGGCATGTGCGTCATGATCGCGTGCAGTTGCCGAAGTTCTGTAACCGGACCCAGAGCCAGACCATCCGCGGCAGAAAGTCACGCGTTGGCGTTCTTCGCATCCTGTCTCCGGAGTTCACCACATCACGATTCGATCATGGACTTGTCGCGGTATCGCTGCGGTTGCGTGCGGATCGCGTGACAAAACGCAAAAAGCCGCGAGTCTGGCTCGCGGCTTCGCTGTGACTTTTTGCACGATGCGTGCGGTCAGATTTTATTCGCGATCAATACTTCACGGTGCATCCGTAGGGCTGGGTTTCAGCCTTGGTCACGGTCTGGCCCGCGAGCAGTTCGTCAAGGGCCTTGGTCACGTAGTTGACCTTGCCCGGTGCGTCGGCGCCCTTGTCGTCGTCGATGGCGCCGTGGTAGGCGATCTTGCCGTCCTTGCCGACGATGAACATCTCGGGCGTGCGCTTGGCGTCGTAGAGCTTGCCGACAGCACCGTTCATGTCCATGAGAATGGGATACTCAATCTTCCAGTCTTTCACGGCGGTCTGATTCTTGTCAAGACCGGCACCTTGCTTGCCTTCAGCGCCACTGTTGATCCCAAGCAGGACGACGTTCTTGTCCTTGTACTTGGCGTAGAGGTCGTTGAAGGTGTTGCCCGTCTTGCCGTAGTGCTTGACGACGAAGGGGCACTCGGGGTTGAACCACTGAATCACGACGATCTTGCCTTCCTTGGTCAGGTCCGCGAGCGAGTGTTCCTTGCCGCTCGTGTCCTTGAGCGTGAAGTTGGGAGCCACTTCACCCACGGCGATCTTGCCAGCGGCTTTCTCGATCTTCTTCTCGGCGTTCTTCTTGGTGTCGTCGACTTTCTTCTCGACTTCCTTTTTCACTTCTTTGGTCTTGTCCTTGATCATGTCTTCGGGCTTGGGCTTGTCATCGGCGAACGCGAACGTGCTGCCCGCGAGAGCGAGCGCGGTCAGACCAAGGATGAGCGAGTGCTTCTTCATACCAATTTCTCCAAGTAGCGGCGGATGTCGCCCTCTCACGAGCGTTTTCCCGCCTGGTGTCAACCTTCCATGTCCATCGGCAGACGCACGCCCGCCGAAGCACAACGTTACTCCGTCTTCGCCGCTGGCTTGGCGGGCGATGCTGTCGTCGCGGCGTCATCAACGGACACGCCGGGTGTGAAATCGATGTAGTGCCACGAGGTCTTCGTGCCGGTTTCGCTCTTGCGTGCGACTTCAATCACGCCGCGTACGGCGAGTTGTTCGCCCTTGCGCTGGTGCATCTGCACGGTGAGCGTGTCGCTTGAAACTTCACCCTCGGCGATGAGATCCTCGGCGGGGGACGAGTCTTTGGCCGGGAAGAATGCGAGTTTGGTCGCGCCGGGGACTTTCACGCTGAGCTGGGCGTCCTTCAGTGAGGACTCGGGCTTGAGCTTGTCGAGTTCACCCCAGCCGGTGACGATCGCACGATCGCGCGTTTTCTGGATAGCGGCCGGAACGGGCTGATTGGCTGGGCGATCGATTACTTGCACGTTGACCTCTGACTCGCCTCGCTCAGGAATGCAGGCTTCCTGGCAGACGAGCCACTTGCTGTTCACTTTGATGCTCGCATCGCCGAATTCCGCCGAGCTGGGCACGGAAATCGGGATGAGGATCGTGGCCTCGTTGAGGTAGACGTGATCGACGACGCCGTTCTCCATGCCGTAGCGGTGCGGGGCGGGCCACTGGGCTTCGCCCGCCGTCCAGCCCGGCGGGAGTTCAAGCTGCCACGAGGCGGGCATGCCCGTGTCGTTGAGGCCATCCCAATAGGTGTGCCAGCCATCGGCGATGACGTAGCGCAGGCCCAGCGTGAACGTGCCGCCCGGGGTAGCGGGCTTGTCGGTGACGAGGGAGAACTTGACCATGGTCTTGCGTTCGCGCGCGGGAGCGGTGGTGCCGGGTTGAGCGCAAACGGGCACGGCGGGGAGCGACCCGGCGACCAACGCTGCAAGCAGCACGCGTACACGAGCAGGGGACAGATTGAGCATGCGGTCTTTCTACGCGGGTGTCGCGTGTGTGTTCTGGAATCACAACGTCGGAACACCTGACAAATTGCAACTTGTCGTCAGATGCCGGGGGCAATCGGGGCGTGACACCGCACGCCACGCGAACTTCGTGCAACAATGACGCATGCAAGACGCATTGATGGTTGTTCGCACGGCATGCGCGATTGGATTGACGGGACTGCTGCTGGCGGGGTGCTCCAGCAAGGGCGACCCGCGCCGCACGGTGCTGGGGGGCGGCGTTGACGACAGCGAACTGAAACTCATCAGCCCGGAGAAGGCGCAGGAGAAGATCTTGGACAGCTTCGCGAAGGGCGACGCCATGGACCTGATCATCATCGATCCGCGGCCTGAATCGCAGTGGCGCGAGCAGCGGCTGGCGGGCGCGCGGAATGTGCAGCTTGCGGATGTGCGGCAAGGCGCGATGCTGGTGCCCAAGTGGGAGCCGGCGGATCTGCGGTCGGCGAAGGCGGAAAACGCCGGCGAGCCGCGCAGTGATCGCTTGGCGGATTATGACGAGATTCTTATTTACGGCACGGACCCGGCGAGTGCAACGCCCTATGCAATGGCGAAGAAGCTCAAGGGGTTCAATTACACCAACGTGTACATTCTCGATGGCGGGCTGTTCGCGTGGCGCGGAGCTGGCGGCGAAGTGCTGGGAACGGGACCGGCAGAGGCTGAGTCGGCGAAGACGAAGGGTGCGGCTGCGGAACCGAAGTGATTACTTCGATGAGAGCCCGTACTCGCCAGCGAAGACGAATGCGCCGGGACCCGTTTTGAAGACGCGGCTGGTTGCCGCGTCCCAGCGCACACGCAGGTCGCCTCCGGGGACGGTGATGGTGGCTTGCCGCGAGAGTCGCTTTGCGAGCACACCTGCAACGAGCACGGCGCACGCGCCGGTGCCGCAGGCGAGCGTGACGCCTGCACCACGTTCATAGGTCCACATAGTGGCGTGTGAGCGGGATCGGATCGCAGCGACGTGGACGTTGACGCTCTTGGGAAAGACCTTGGCCCTCTGCAAGATGGGGCCGGCGAGTTCGACGAGTTCGCGGGTTGGGTTGGTACACCAGAGAACCGCGTGAGGGTTGCCCATGCTGACGCATGTCATGGTGGTGAGCGAACGCGCGTGTGCGCCGAGTTGTTTGCGAAGCGCTGCGGGCAGTGGGGCGTTAATGGCTGCGGGCTCGTCGTGGAGTTTCGTATTCGCGAGCGAAGGCGCAAAGGGCACTGCGGCGGGCGTGAAGGCAGGCTCGCCCATGTCAACTTCGGCGGCTGCGAATCGAGCCTTTTCGCGGTGGATGCGGACGGGGCGGTCGCCCACGCCCCAGACATCAACTCGCAGGATGTCGCGTTTGAAGGCGTGAGTTTCGACCATGTGACGGGCGATACAGCGAATGCCGTTGCCGCACATGCCACCATCGGTGCCGTCAGCGTTGAAGACGCGCATGGTGACATCGTGCGTCTGCGATGCACTGAGCAGGAGCAGTTCGTCGGCACCGATGCCCAAGCGGCGATCGCACATCGCGCGAGAAAGCGTGAGCCAGTCTTTGCGAAGCAGCGCAGGCGAGTGCAGAGCGTCGATCACGACGAAGTCGTTGCCCAAGCCGTGGTACTTGCTGAAGGGGATGACTTTGCGAGAAGCGGCGGGCATGGGGCAACGTAGGCGGCGAGGAAGATCAGGCCAAGAAAAAGCCCCCGACGTGAAACGCCGGGGGCTTGCGATGCGAGGGGATTGACGTCAGTCGGATCGATCTGGTTAGATCGAGGCGACCGGGGTCTTGATGCCGAAGGGCACCGGAGCCGCGCTCCAGCCGCCGCCCAGGAAGAGGTCGTAGTGCTCCATGGTGACCTGGAAGGGCAGGGCACCCGTGATATCGATGGCGAAGAAGCTGGGCAGCCCGCCGCCGACGATGGCTTGGAGCTCGTGCAGCCGGAGCTGCTGGAAGCCGTTGGCCGGGATGCTGATGTTGACGCTGGTGTTGGCGCGGGGGTTGGTGGTGCCCGGCTCGTTGTAGAAGAGGATGTTGACGGTGGCGTTGTTGGCGACCGAGGTCGGGTTGTAGAAGTAGAGCGTCTCGAAGTAGAGGCGACCGGCGGTGGCGCCGTTGATGAAGGCGTCGCCGAAGAAGAAGCGGGTGCCGGCCTGATACTGCGTGGTGCTGGCGTCGGCATCGCCACGCTGCGACTGGTAGCTGAGCACGCTGACGGGCAGGTCGCTGGTGTAGCGAATGCCCGCGGCGTCGCCCGCGACGAGGCCCAGCGAGGCACCGGTGACGGTGACGCTGCGGCCTGCGGGCACCTGAATCGTGCGCTGGCTGGCCGTGATGTTGTTGCGAATGTAGGTGGCGGAGAGGTTGACGGTGGCAGGCGAGGTGCTGGGGTTGAAGAACGTGATCTCGCTGCTCACGCCGTTGCCGTTGGTGATGTTGGTGACTGCACCCTTGGTGGTGCCGCCCTGTGCGTCGCCCAGTGCGCCGAACGCGCTTTCGTTGCCGCCACCGAAGCGGTAAGCGGTGATGCTGGCGACCACGCCCTCGAAGGGCTGGACCGCAAGCTGCGCGTCGGACGCGACGGGTGTCGCGTTGATCTGAGCACCGAAGATGCCCGTTCCCAACTGAGCGAAGTCGTTGATGCTGAAGCCTTCGCGACCCAGCGGGCGGACGCGGCGGACTTCAGGCAGCGTGACGCGTGAGCCATCGGCCAGGTAGCCGGTGAGCGTGACGTCGACTTCGTAGTTGTGGGGGTTCCAGAAGAGGATGAAGTTGAGAGCCGCGCCCGGGTTGCGCTCGACGCGCGGGAAGTTCCAGGTGGTCGCGACGGTCTCAGTGAAGGCATCGCCCGTGCTGCTGCCGAAGTCGTAGTGGCTGAGCGTGGCGCCAAGCGGCTGGATCGTGGCGGGATCGACCGGCACGATTTGGCCTTGGCTGTTGACGTACTGGCTGGGAACGGTCCACTCGAGGACGACCGAGTACGGCTTGTTGGGGATCACGCCCGGGGCGCGGACGATCTGGCCGTTGATCACGGCGGTGATGGTGTAGCCGTCGCGGCTGTTGGGCAGCATGGTGCCGCCGGGCAGCTGCGTGGGAGCGGTGCCGTCGTCGTAGTAGAGGGTCAGACGGAAGTCGACCGGGAAGACGTTGGGGTTGACGATCGGCACGAATTCGCTGACCGTGTCGCTCGAGAAGCCTTCGGGATAGACCAGCCGCTTGACGGCGGCTTCGGTCTGGATGTCAAGCTGGTAGCCGCCGACGCTTTCGCCCAGGCCGTCGACGATGACGAAGTAGCGCACGTTGGCGGGTGAGCCGAACGAGAGCTGCGCCGTCGAACCAGGCAGGCCGTCCGCGTCGGTCGCGATGACCGTGCGGGTGCCGTCGCCGTTGTCGCGAAGGACCTGAATCTGCGCGTCGAGCGTGGAGCCTGCCGGCGTCGAGAGACGCAGGAAGACGCGGCCCGCCGCGGCAGTGGTGAAGGCGTAGAGGTCACGATCGCCCGCGGGTTGGATGATGCTGGCCTGCGGGTTGGTGGTGGAACCGAGGCTGCTGCCATCGCCCGTGCGCGTGTTGAGCACGACGGTGGTGGGGTTGTTGAAGTCGATGAAGGAGGGGTCTGTGCCGCCGCCGCCACCGCCGCCGCCTGCGGGGCCTTGGACAGTGACGCGGTACTCGCCCACGGGGCTCGCGCCCGCGAGGCCCAGAGCGTCGACCAGCACGAAGTAGCGCTGGCCGGCCGTGGCGTTGTTGACGGTGAAGGCCGCAGCCTGACCAGCAGCCGAGGACGTCGCGGTGCCGACGAGCGTGAAGTTGCTGGAGCCGTCATCGCGGTAGACGCGGATGCGCGTGGCGAGGGTGCCCAGCGTGCTGATGAAGGGCGTGAGCGTGATGTTGTGCACGCCCGCGTTGAGCACGGTGAAGGTGAAGAGGTCGTCGTCGTTGTTGGGGTTGATGCGCGGGTTGGTGATGTTGTCGGGAATGTCCGAGCCGATCTGGCCGCGACCGGTGGTGCCGTCAATGGGGATGATCGTCGCCAGTTCCCATTCGGTGCGGTTGGCGTGATCGTCGAGCGGCGGGGCGCTGATGGCGAGCGAGTAGGCGCCCGTGGTGCCAAGCTGCGTGTTGGTGCCAGCACCAACAGCGTCGACGGCGATGTAGATGTCATCGCCGCGACTGACGTTGGCCAGCGTGGACGAATCGAAGGCGGAGACGATCGAGACACTGGCAAGCGAGTCGGGCATCGTCGACTGAGCAAGCACCGTGAACGAGCCGTCGTTGTTGAGCTTCAGCAACGAAAGGCGAGCACGGAGGAAGCTGTCGGTGACGCGCGTCAGCGTGACGCTCACGTTGCCTTCAGCGGGCAGCGTGAAGCGGAGCAGATCGGTGTCGCCGTTGAGTTCGATGTTGCCCGGGGCGATGCCGGTGCCCGAGAGGGAGTCGAGAACGATCGGGGTCGCCTGGCTGGCCTGACCGTTGTCGAAGTTGCCGTCGCCGTTCGTGTCGGCGTCGGGGTGATCGTCAGTGGGGTCAGACGTGATGATGAGGTTGTAGTCGCCGAAGTCAGAGATGTTGTTGGTGCCTTCGACCACGACGTAGTAGTAGCGATACTCGCGGAAGTCGCCGTCATCGACGTTGCCGCGGGTGCGGGCGGGCGTGACCGACGCGAGCGTGGTGGCGCTGGCGTTGGGGCTGTTGGGCGGCGTGAAGCCTTCGCCCACGCCCACACGCATGCGGATGACGCCTTCCTGACCGCTGGGGTTCTCCGTGATTTCGTAAACCTGGATACGCGGCGTGAGCGTGGCCGTCGTCGCATCGACGCGGAACTGCAGACGCTGGTACTCAGGGAACTCGAACTTGAAGACATCGGTGTCGCCGGGCTGGTTGATGCGACCCGGGACCGGCGTGGAGCCGGTGAAGTCGCTGAGGGAGACCTCGGTGGCGTTCCAGAACTTGTTCGCGTCGGCGTGATCGTCCGCGGCGGGCATGCCGAAGACTTCAAGCTGGTACGCACCTTCGCTGACGCCCTGGCCGTTGACATCGATGCTGTAGACTTCGCCCGCGTTGACGGGGAAGGTCAGGAGCAGCGTGCCGCCGCCTTGCTGGATGCCAGCACCAACGTTCGCGCCGTTCTCACGGAAGACTTCGAACGAAGCGTTGAGCGTGGAGCCGTTGATGCGAGTCAGGCGGACCGACGCCGTGCCGGTGCCCGGCGCGGTGAAGGTGAAGGTGTCGAAGTCCTGCGGGTTGTTGGTGGGGGTGTTGTTGATGACGCCCGTGATCACGCCGCGGCCATTGCCCACGGTGCCGATTTCGTCGCCGATCGGAATAGGCGTCGCGGCTGCGATTGTGCCGGAATTGTCGTGGTCGTCCACGACGACGTTGCCGGATTCGAAGTCGGTGATCTGGTCACCCATGCCGTTGATGAGCAACTGGTAGCTGCCGAACGCGCGAGACCAATCGATCGTGTCGTTGGTGTTCGCGACGCGCAGATCGGGCTGACCCGGGGCGGGCGGCGCAACGCGACCGTTGCTCCACTTCTGGCCGCTTTCGACCTGAATGAAGTAGATCTGACCAGCGACGACCGGGATGACAACGCGCGGGTCTTCGCGGCGGAATTGCGCGTCGAACGTGCCGACACCGACAAAGTCGTCGAACTCGCCGACGGGCACGCCGCCGGGGAGCAGACGACCGTCGTTGCGATGCGCGAAGTTGTCGTCGTTGTAGCCGATCTGCGTGAAGTCGTTGGCGAAGACGCGGATCGCACCGTCGAAGCGGCTGTCGTAGGTCTTGGTCAGCGATTCATCAGTGGGGTTCCACGGACTGGTCGCGCCGCCACCCGCGTTAGGACGCAGGCGCGCGCCACCTGCCGTCTGCTGGCCGTAAACGTCCTGCAACTGTGACGTGCCCAGACGGATTTCCGCAGCGCCGGTGAATTCGGCGCGGAAGAAGTAGAGGTCGGTGTCGTTGATGTCTTGGATGAGGCCCAAGCCGCCGGCGAAGGTTGCTCCACCATCGAGCGAGGGACGGATGAACGTGCCGGAGATGTCATGGCCCGTGACGTTCTGTGACGCCTGGTTGGGGTTGACAACGATGTCGGTATCGCCCGTCGCGAGCGTGCCACCGGTGCGAGCTTGCGTCGCGAGGTTGAACTGACCTTCATTCGCGGTTTCACGGAACGATCCACGAGCGCGACCCATGTTGTCGCGAACGCCGTCGTCATTGACATCCTGGCCGCCCGCGTCAGCGGTGATGCTGAACTGATAGCGACCGGTGCCACCGGCGGAAACTTCGAGGTAGTAGGTTTCACCGCCCCAGATGCGGCTCGCCGCTTCGTCGGGGAGAACGATGTCCTGCGGGAGTTGGGGCAGGGAGGCTGCGAGCGAAGGATCGACTGCGCCGGGAATGTCAGCAGTGGGATCGATCGTGTCGCTTTGATAGAAGACCCGCCCTTGGCTATCGAGCAGTCGGATGAAGAAGTTGCCGGTGCTACCACCACCAAACACTGGATTCAGCGTGATGGCGAGTCGCGTCGCCGGACGGTCGTGGCGATCCCATTGGCCCAGAATGCCGTCGTCAAAGTCGCTCAACGCGAACACTGCAGCATCGGGGGCGGGATTGCCAAGGTTGGAAACGCCGCCAGCACCCACGTTGCCGACGGGGCGGAACGTGAAGAAGTCGTCGGGCGCGTTGGGGCCGGTTTCAGCCGCAAACTGCGCGATGTTGTTCGCGGGAATCGGCGGCTGCAGCGGGTTGGGCGGCTGAATCTCGGTGAACTGACCACCCAGGTACAGCACCTGCTGCTGGTTGCCCGAATCCAGCGCATCTTCGATGCCGGGTTCCTGCACGTCGTCGACTGCGCGGAGGCTGAAGACGGGGCCATCGGGCGTGCCGATGGTGCCCGGCTGTTGGTCCGTCGAGTAGGTGATGAGATTCGCGACAGTGGGATCGCCGCCGAAGACGAAGTCGCCACCGATCATCAGCACAGGATCGACCGTGCCGTTGTTGATGTCCGCGGGGTCAAATATCTCAAGCGCGCGGACTGCGCCGTCAAGGTCAGGCTGGCCGCTTTGCAGCTCGTTGCTGAAGGGGTTGCCGAACATGAGGCGCGGCGTGTACTGCTGGATCTGAGCATCCTGCAGCGTGTCAACGAAGCCCCAGAAGACGAGGTTCGACGAACGGCGCGGTTCATTCGCGAACGCCGGCGCGCCCGGCGGGGGATTGGGCACGGGCACGGAGTAGACGTAATCCGCGACGAAATCGCCGCCGATGACGAGCACCGAGAAGACGCCGCCTTCACCCAGGTCAAGGTCGGTGCCGGTGACATCGACGTCAAAGACCTTGAGCGAGAAAACAGTGCCGTTGATCGTGTCAGTGGGCGTGGGCGTGCCCGTGTTGATCGAGTCGGTGCTGAACCCGTTGTAGCGGACGATGCCGCCGGTCATGGCGCCGCCGATGTACAGCGACTCTGGCGGATCAACCGGATCGGGCACCGCACCGAGCACGGGCGGGCCAGCTTGGAAGTCGCGTTCGTCGCCAGCGTCTTCGGCGTCGTACACGGCGAAGGCAAAGACCTCGCCGTCGGTCTCGAGTCCTGCGTTGGTGCCGAACCATGCGCCAAACTGCGGATCAAAGAAGGCGACGTTCGCCGCAGCAGTGCCGCCAATATCGTCGAACAAACCGCCGATGAAGAGGCTCTCGCCGAAGGGGATTTCAGCTTGTGTGAGTGGGGGACCATCGCCCGTGCCGTCCGGATCGAACGGTTCCGGGTCGTACGTTTCGATGACGTTGACGGGGCCGGAGGCTCCGCCCAGCGCGTCGCTCCACACATACGTTCCGAGCTGCGCGTTGAACGCCCAGATCGCGAGGTTGTTGACAGTCGCGAGTGACGTCGGATCCGTGGGATCGGCGAGGAAGTTGAGCGTGAAGTCACCACCCACGACGAGAATGGGGCGCTGGCCGGGACCGGGCGTCCAGTTGAAGAGCGCTCGGACTTCAGCACGATCCGTGGCGGCCGTGTCTTCGTTGTTCACGAAGCCCAGTTGAACGGGACCGTTGGGACCTTGGACAACATTCTGGTTGCCGGTGAACCAGTAGTCAGCCGCATCCCAGATCGTCAGGTTGCGCGAATCAACGGGGAAGGCAGAGCCAGGTTCGGCGCGGCCGAAGTCACCACCGATGTAGAGAGCAGTGCCCGCGTTGTCGTCATTGCCGTCGTAGCTGTCGAGCATGTCGTACGGCGCGGTGAACTGGAAGAGGTCGGTGTCGCCGGCTTGGTAGATGCGGCCTTCACCGGTCGCGGTCGTGACCCAGTTGCGGTCGCGAACGGGGTTGCCGAAGACGTCAAAGGTGAGCGTGGGCGTGCCGAAGGGCAGAGGCGTCGCGTCTTCGAGATCGCGGTTGGTGTTCTGACCCGTGCCGAAGGGGCTGTCGAGATGGTCGTCGTTCTGCTGATTGGCGGCGGTCGAGAAGGTGTGGTTGGCTTCGATGAAGAGCTGGAACTGCACGCCGTTGTTGGCGGCAAAACCGTCGACGATCACGAAGTAGCGTTCGTTGCCGACGAGTTCAACTTCAAGCTGCGGCACAAGACCGGAGAAGTTGTTGTTGAAGGCGATCTGCTGGCCCGCCGCGTTGTAGAGGCGCAGCGCAGGATCGGTCACGGGCGAGAGGCCAGTGGGCGTCGCGGTGATGATGGCCCGGCCGCTGCCTTGCGCCACGAACGAGAAGCTCTCGCTCTGGAAGGTGGGGGGGTTGGTGTTGGGAGCCGGCACCGGATCGGGCGCGGGGTTGGCGGGGTCGAAGCCGTCGAACGCGTCGTTGATCGCCGGGCTGCGGCGCGTGAGCGGATCGAGCTGCACGGGCGTCGCGATCGCGTCGAGGACGAGATAGAACGCGCCGGTGGCGAGGCGGATGTTGTTGGTGCGCACTTCGTCGCTGCGCACGCGGATAAAGAACTGCTCGTTGGGGCGAGCGCGGAACGTGACAAACGCGTCGTTGAAACGACCGGTCTGCTCGTCGCTGGTCACCAGCGTGCCCGACGCGTTGTACACGTCAATGTGCGTGTCGAGGCGGTTGATGAGCTGGCTCTCAGCGCCTTGAGCGTTCACGGTGACGAGGCTGTTCCACTCGTTACCGGCGGGGACGGTGAACGTGTAAACGATTTCGTCCTGACGCAGGCGGTTGTTGACGGGGCCAAGGCCGCCCAATTGACCGACGATGGCCTGCGGACCGACCGGCGGCTGCGCGCCAGCATCGGGAACCGGTGAACCTGGAGCGCGAGCGATGCCCGTCACGGTGGGCTGATCGCCGCCAATGTCAAACGTGGCGTTGGTGGCGCGAAGGCGCAGCGTGTATGTGCCCTGCGGTGAGCCGGCGTCGCTCTTCACGACGATGCGATACTCAGTGCCCGCCGTCGCGACAAAGCCAGCCCAGCCATCGCGCTGGAAGCCGCTGGTGAGGGTGCCGTTGTTGGTACCGCTGGCGATGAGCGTGGTGCCTGCGGCGTTCCACACTTCCACTGCGGTGTCGAGGTTGCTGATGGCGGTTTCGTTGGACGTGTCGCCCAGCACCGTGACAAAGCCCGCCGCAGGAGCGACGAAGCGATAGGTGTCGTTGTTGGTGTTGACGAGCGCGGGATTGATGTTGCCCGCAACGACGACGCGGCCATCCGCATCGGGATTGGGCAGCGGAAGCGGATTGAGGAAGCTGCCTTCAAGCAGCTGGCGCGGTTCGAGGTGCTCGAGCTTGTCGTGCGAACCCGAGCTCAGGCCCAAGGCCCGGCCCATCGCGCGCGACAGAAGCGAGGTCAACGAACTCCCGCGCGTACGCGTCATGCGGCGGCGAAGGGAAAGGGTCGAACGAATGTCCCTGCTATCCATAGTCGGCTCCACCGACGGACCATGTGCCAGTTCGTCATACGTCACGACGAACCAGCGTCCGCCAACATCATCAACCGAGTCGGCTCACGCTATCCCAACGTTGTCGGTTCGAGATTCCGCATCTCGAACACTCGCCCACCTGGGCTGCGTGCTCTCACACGCGCCCCGGGCAAGGCCGGGGCTGTGCTTGGTCAGCACGGTAGCCCTCCGCCTGTTGGGACGTGACAGGATACAAACTCCGGTGGGGGTCTGTCTAGTCCCCCCCTACCAAGATTGGACCAAATAACTTGGTCTTCGTCCGGTGGGGGTGGGGTGGACGTCTGCCCCCCGCTTGAAGCGCACCTTGGGCGCGTCGAGGCTGTAACCCGTCGCCATCTATTCGCGATATGTCCGGACGGGTTGCCGACATTTCGTCGGCGGGGCCGCAAAGTGGCAGTTCGTGGCGGGCAGGTGCCCGATTACGTCGCGGTCGGAACCGTTCGCGCCACGGCGGCGTGGGCCAGCACTTCCGACGTGTCGTAGATAGGAAGCGGGCAATTGTCCTCGCCAATCACCAGCGGCAATTCGCTGCTGGCGAGAATCACGGCTTCGCAGCCGCCTTCGAGCATGTGCTGCACCATCGTCATGACGGCGTCGTGGCTCTCCGGGCGGGATTGGCCGTAAATGAGCTCTTCGAAAATGATGCGGTCGAGGCGCTCGGCTTCGCTTTCGCTGGGGGCGTGAACTTGAATGCCGCGAAGGCCCAGGTGCGTTTGATACGTCGAACTGCGCGTGACAAGTTTGGTGCCCAGAATGCCGACGGTGCGGCGATTGTCCTTGGCGAGTTGTTCGCCCACGAGTTCAGGAATCGTGAGCCAAGGGATCGGGCTGCCGACTTCAGCGAGTTGCACGCCATGCTGCACGGCGTTGTCGGCGGTCATGCAGATGCCCGCGCCGCAACGCGCAAGAATCTCCGCGCTCTTCCGCAACAGCTTTCCCACGCCGTGCCAGTCTTCCCGGCGAAGACAATCGATGTACGCAAAGAGCGGCTCGTTGTGAATGCTGATGCGCGGCTGCTGATCGGGCGGGCGCATCGAGCCTGCGTGACGCATCACCAGGCGATAGAGAAGCGCGCAGCCTTCGGGACTGACGCCGACGATGCCGATGTGGTTGGTGGGGTTGGCCATAGTGCTCACGTCGCCTGTCCGCGTCTCCGCCCGCGAGTCAGGTATCAATATACGGAGTTGATCGCGCGGATGCGAGCAACATTTCAGAGAGTTCGGCTTTTCGGTCGTGCGCGGTCCAGTCCGTTATGATCGCTATGTATGGCCGCTGTCCGCACAGATGATCCGTTCGACACGCTGGGGCTGCCCGCAACATTTTCGCTGGAGACTTCGCGCATCGAGCGTGCGGCTCTCGCGAAGCTCGCTCAACTGCACCCTGATGTTGTGGGTGGCGACGATGCAGCAAGCGATGAAGTTGAAGTGCAGGCGGCACGAATCAACGCGGCCCGGGACGTGCTGGTGTTTTCGTTGTCGCGCGCGGAAGCGCTGCTAAAGCGACTGGGTGGACCCAGCAAAGAAGCGGACAAGTCGCTGCCTGCGGGGTTTCTCATGGAAATCATGTCGGTGCGCGAGCAGGTCGAAGAGGTGATCGCTGCGAAGGACGCCTCAGCGCGAGCGACATGGACGACATGGGCGATGGAACAGCGCAAGGCGATGGAGTCGCGCGCGGCAGAGTTGTTTGCGAAGGCCGAGACGGATGCTGCCGTGCTGCGCGACGTGCGTACGCATCTGAATCAATGGCGGTACATCGAGCGCATGATCGAGCAACTTGATCCGGCGTATGACGCTGGCTCGTCGGACGTGGGAGGCACGGCGTAACGCATGCCCACCCTGCCGATCATCATGGTGGCGCTGCTGCCTGTACTGCTGGTGTTGTCCGCCGCGTGCAGCGCAGCCGAGACTGCGCTGTTCAGCCTGACGCAGGCTGATCGCATGCGGCTTCGCAAGAACTACGCATCGGCGTCAACTGCCGCGGAAGGACTGCTCAAGTCGCCGCGTTCCTTACTCGTGGCGATTCTGCTGGCGAACGTGACCGTCAACACGGCGTTCTTCACACTGGCCGGACTTGCGGGCAAGCAACTCTTCGGTGATCTCGGCGCGGCCGGGCTTTCCATCGGCAGCGTGCTCGCGATGATTCTGTTTGCGGAAGTGCTGCCCAAGGCAATTGCGTCAGTGCATCGCGTGGCGGTGTGCCGGGTGCTCGCGATTCCTGTGTTCGCGTGGTTCACACTGATTTCGCCTTTGCGGCTGATTCTCGACCGGGTTGTGATCGGGCCGCTCGCGCGGTTGTTTCGACCCGCCGGCGCGGGCGAGGCGGAGCCACTGACGGCGGAGGACTTGTCCAACCTCGTTTCGGTGCATGCAGAACAAGGCGTGCTGCACGAGGGCGAGGAGCAACTGCTCGCAGACGTATTGCAACTTTCGACGTTGCGCGTGCGCGACATCATGATTCCGCGCGTCGACGTGCGCTGGCTGGACGCGGTGAACACGAGTCAGGAACTTTTGCAGGTGGCGCGCGAGACCAGTTACACACGGTTTCCGGTCTGCCGCGGACGACTGGATGAGCGGCAACTCGTGGGCATCGTGAATGTCCAGCGTGTGCTGCCTCGGCTTGCAAAACAGGGTGTCGCG
>DATGWV010000380.1:0-21765 GCA_035299305.1 Phycisphaerales bacterium
CACGTCCCGCCCGCCAGCACCGTGAAGAAATCAATCACGTCCTGGTCTTCCGGAAATACCTGGTTGTTGTTGAAGTCAATGTCATTGCACGTCGCGCACGCCCCGCCCGCCAGCACCGTGAAGAAATCAATCACATCCTGATCTTCCGGAAACACCTGGTTGTTGTTGAAGTCAATCCCATCGCACCCCGCCGCGCAACTCGCCAGCGGCGCAAACGCCGTATCGCTCCCGATCGCCGCGATGCTGATGCCGCTGGTGCCCGCGAGATTCTCAACCCCCGCCACCGCATCACTCGGCACCCCGCTCAGTACTCCATACCTCACTTCGATCCGATTGCTCCCCTCAAACAAAACGATCTGCATCGTGAACGAATCGCTCGGCGTTGAAAGTCGCCGCACGTTGCGCCACTGCACAATCTGCCGCCGCGAGCCAATCGCACCCAGCGTCTGCGTTTCAATCGCGCCCGTCGCCGGCACTTCCAAGTCACTCCACAACGCCGCAATCATCGCATTCGGCGCCGCGGCCGTCGGAATCGCCGCCGGCAGATACTCCGTGCTGTATCCGCTCGCCGGCCCAAACTGCACAAACCCATTCGTGCACACGCTCATGCTCGTGAACGTCTCGCCGAAGAACGAAAATCCAAACGGCAGCGCAACCGTCCACCGGCCATCATCCAAGTTGCCATCCGTGATACTCGCCAACGTCAACTGCGTCGCGCTGGTGAGTTGCTCCAACGCGCTCGCGCCGGTCACGACTGTCAAGTCGCCGCACGAGCTGCCCGCGCCAAGAAACGCGCCGCTTGCCTGCGAACACAGAAACTCGCGCGACAACTGGCACGCCCCGTTCACGCAGCACGCGCCGCTCGCCGACGCCGTCACGGCCACCGTCGCCAGTCCCACCGATGATCGTCCCTGCGCATCCGCCACCTGCAGCGGCACTGCAACTGGGTTCGCGGTCGCCGCGACGCCTGCAACAAAACTCGCCGCAAACACACGATCATTCGCGACCGTGTCCGGCGCGACCCCATCATCGCGCAGCGTGATCGTCCCCGCGCCCAACGAACTCGCGTCCGCGCTCACCGTGATCTGCGTGCTCGCAGGCGACGCGACCGGCGTCACCGCCGCTCGCAGCACCGCCGACTGTCCTTCCACCACGCTCACCGGCGCGGCCAGCGCAACCGGCACATCCTGCGGCCCGACCGTGAACGCGAACCACGCAACGCCGAACGGGCCCGGCTTGCGCGCAAGTGTCTCCACCGTTCCCGCGTTTGAAATGATCGCGAAATCCAGATCATCCGCGACATCGATGTCGCCTCCCGCGATGCTGCCCGGACTGTCGAGCACTGCCGCGATGCGGAAGCGATCATCGCTGGGTGACCCCAGGTTGTTGGCGAGATTGTGATCGCTGATGGCGATGTAGTACACGCCGTCGCTCAGCGTGCGCGTCGCAATGCTCTGCCGCGTCGCGTTCGAGCCGCCACCCGCGATCGTCTCGTCATCGTTGCCAAACGTCCCGAGCGCAAACAGATTCGAGTCGTACACCCAGAACTCCGTGTCCACGCTCGTGCGCCCGCGCGTCGTGATCGTCACCGGTCCTGCCGCCACCGGCGCGGCGATGATCGTCGGCGTCACCACCTCGCGCGATGCAGTGAGCGTGTACGAGCCCAAAGTCTGCGCAGTGCCCGTCAACCGCGCAAAGACGAACTCGCCCCGGCCAAATCCATACCACTGCATGTAGCTCGTCAGGTCTTGCGTACCTCCCGCAAGCTGCACCAGCGCGTCGCCCGTCGCCGGCACACCGTTGCTCTGCGGCGAACCACGCAGCGAGAAGTTGTACAACGTCGGGTCCGTCGCCGTCAAGGCAAGTCGATGCCGATAGATGCCCAGCGGCGCGCCCGCGGTCGTAACGCGCACGTAGTCAATGCTGCCATCGCCCGCGCCCGCAAACCCTGTCGTGACGCCCGTGACTGATTCACCCGGCGCGAGCGTGATCGCCGTCGCTGTCGCCTTTGTGTCGTTGGGTTCCACTTCACTGAACTGCGCCTGCGCCGCGCCAACAAGCGCCAACGCGGCGGCCAGACTGAAAATCGACATGTCCTCGCTCCTCTCACTCTCGCCCCAGCAACCAAGCAAGCGGCTCCTCACAAGCCGGCGCTCTCCATCCACACGCTGGGCTTGCGATCCAGCGCAACCGCGATAGCAACCAGACTTTCCAAACTGGGCAAGTGCGCCCCGCGCTCGATGCTGCTGAGCTGACTCACGCTCACGTTGCTCGCTTCGCTCAGCTCTTTGAGCGTCCAGCCGCGCTCGGTGCGTGCAAGCCGCACCTGCCGTCCAAGCTCCACGCGCAGGCGATCCTGCGGCCGTTGCCCAAGGCCCAGCGCGCTCACGGCCTGCAACAGGCTGCGGCGCAGTTCGTCCATCTTGAACGGCTTGGCGATGTAATCAAACACATCTTGCTTGAACGTCTGCCGCATGCTGTCCATCGTCGGGTAACCAGTGACGACGATGACGCACAACTTGCTCCAACGTTTGCGGATCTCGGTGAGCACTTCGTCGCCTGAGTGATGGCCCATTTTCATGTCGAGCAGCACGACGTCAGGCAGTCGCATGTCGCACGCGTCAAACAACTGCTGGGGCGTGGCGGCGGCACGCACGTCGTGTCCGTCCGCTTCGAGCGAGCCGCGCAGAAAATCGCGGAAGTCATCATCGTCGTCGAGAATGACCACGCTTAGCGCGGGCATCTCCGTCGGCGTCTGCGCGGCGGCGGTGGTTGCGGGCGTGTTGGGAACGTCGGCGCTCATATCGCTGCTCCATCGTTGGCCGGTGTACCCAGCGGCGGGGGATTGCCGGCGGAAGAAGATGTTGGTTGTGACAGCGGCAGCATGACTTCAAATATCGCGCCGCGCCGATCCGTGCGATTGCCCGCGCGCAGCAGTCCGCCGTGCTCACGCACGATGCCTTCCGCGACGGCGAGCCCCAGACCCGTGCCCTTGCTGTCCAGGCGCGTGCTAACGAATGGTTCAAACAGCCGCGGAATGACGTCGGGCGCGATGCCGGGTCCTTCGTCAGTCACCCGCACCACAAGCCAGTCGCGCTGTTGCAGGCGCTGCTGCGAGCATGCAATGCGAATCGTGGGTCGCGGCTGCGATGCATCGCGCGCGAGTGTGCGCGTCGCGTCGACGGCGTTGCGAATGAGGTTCACAAACACCTGCACCATGCGGTCGCCATCGCAGAAGATGCGAGTCTGCTCGGGTATGTCGCTCACGATCACCACGTCGCGAGCATCGCGATCGAGATTCACCAGCAGCACCGATTCCTGCACGGTTTGATGCAAGTCGGTCAACGTGCTGCGCGGCGGGCGCACGCGCGCGTAGTCGAGCAGACTTTCGCTCAATCGCTCGAGTCGTCCCACGACGCGCAGCATGAGAGCCGCGTCGGCGGGCGAAAGTCCGTGTGGCGTCTGCTGCATGCGCTCGGTCAACCCCTTGATGACCGCAAGCGGCGTATTGAGTTCGTGCGCGATGCCCGCAGACATGATGCCCAGGCTCGCGAGGCGATCAGCGTCAGCGAGATTGCGCTGCGCAGTCTCGAGCAAATGGTTCTTCGTCTTCAGGTCGTTCGCGACATCTTCAAGCTTCGTGAGCGCGTCGTTGAGCGCGGTCTCCTGTTGCCGCAGCTTCAACACGCTCTCATTGCGGCTGCGCATGATTTCGCCCAGTTCATCGCCTGGAATCACCGCATCAGGAATTAACTCGGCCTCTTTGCGACCCTGCTGCACAGCATCGTCCGCTTCGAGCATGCGACGAATCGGACGATACACACTCTGCGGCAGAACAAGTGCTTCCGCCGCGATCGCGACGAGCAGGTACATCGTGAGCAGCGCGACGAATGTGAGGATGTACAGCCGCGTTGCGCTCGTGCGAGCTTGCGGCACGACTGCGCTGAGCGCGACGAACGTATCGGCACCGCCCGCACGCGCCGGGACATACATCACCGCACCCGGACCAATGCGCGACTCACCCATGCGCACTGGCATGCCGGCAGCGTTGATGGCGTTGAGCGCGTCGCCGCCCGGCAGCGTGAGTTCGCTTGCCGTGCCGAGCATGGTGCGAGCGCTTGCGTTGCTTCCAAGTTCCACAGGCAGGTCGCCTGTCTGCAGAAATGTCGGTGTCCTTCGCGCCAGGTCCAGCAGCGTGATGGATTTCTCGATTTCCGCTTCGCGCACGACAGCGTTCACGGCGGGCCGCAACGTGACCAGCAGCACCGCGCCCAGCGCGATGGTGAAGAACGTGTGCAGCAGCAGCAGCTTTTTGCGAACGCGCATGCTCGCGAGCAAGCCGCCCTCGCGCCGCGCGGCGACTTGTCGCACGGCGCGACGATCAAAGAACGGCCCGAGCGCGGGCAGACCTTTGCGAGTGGCTTCGCGCGGAGGCGGGAGATTGGCTGGCGGCTGCGACATGAGCGGTGCGAACGGTTCGCTTACGATGGCTCGCCCCGCGCACTGCGGAGCATGTAAAGGATCATCGTTGCAGCGCAAACGCCCCCACGACAACCCTCACGCCCGTTTCGGCCCCGCTTCGCGCCAGGACAACCCGCGCGAGCAATCTCGCGGTTTTTCGCCGCGATCAGGCCCGCCGCAGCGAACCGACGACGACTTTGACGGCCCGCCGCCCGGATTTGTGCCCACGCCCGCGCGGCCGTTGCCGCCCACAACGGCGTGGAACGCGGCGTTTGCGTGCGCGCTGGAGCACGCGCTGAGTTTTCCGGATTTGTCGCAGCGCGAGCCGGATGTGTCGCGATTGGATGAGCGCGATGCGGCGTTGGCGTTCATGCTGGTCGATGCGGCGGTGCGGCGATGGAACACGATCGGCTACTTGTGTGGCAGTGCGCTGGGGCGGCCTTGGCGGCGATTGGAGCCGGGCATTCAAGCGGCACTCGTGACTGCGGCGGGCGCGATGATGTTTCTTGATCGCATTCCGCCCTGGGCTGCGGTGAATGAGGCAGTTGATTGGACGAAGAAGGCGATCACGCCCGCTGCGGGCGGACTCGTCAACGCGTGTCTGCGGCGTATTGCGGAAGTGGTGTTCACGCCTCCGGCGGAAGTGGGGGGCATGCCGGGTCGCAATGTGATTGATGTGTTTTCGCTGGGGCGCGATGAGATTCCGCTGGCGGATGGGCGTGCCATCAAGTTGCACAAGGAACTGCTGCCCGAGGATGAATTGCTGCGGCTGGCGATTGTCACGAGTCATCCGAGTGACTTGCTGGCGGGTTGGCGCGGGGCGTTTGGGTTTGATCACGCGCGCGAACTGGCGATGCATGGCATCATGTATCCGGGCGTGACGGTGTGCACGCGATACGCGAGCGGGCCGGTGGATGAGAGTGTTCTGACGCCGCATCGCGATGCGGGGCATCATGTGTATACGGGTGAGGCGGGGAAGCTGCGCGATGCGCTGGCACGCGGCGATATCTGGGTGCAGGATGCGGCGTCGACGAAGGCGATTGCGAGTGTGGCGAAGCTGACGCCCAGCGTGGTCGTGGATTTGTGCGCGGGGCAGGGCACCAAGACCAAGCAGCTTGCGATGCAGTTTCCGCAGGCGACGATTCTCGCGACGGATACCGATCTTGCGCGGCTGGCCGTGTTGCGCAGCGTGCATGCGGGCAATGAACGCGTGCGCGTGATTGACATCGAAGCGACGGAGCGAGAGGCGCATGCACTGGGCATGGCGGACCTGGTGCTGCTCGACGTGCCATGCAGCAACACTGGCGTGCTGCCGCGACGGCCCGAGGCGAAGTATCGCGCGACGACAAATCCATCGGCGACGACGGGGACCGATCAGCTCACGCGGCTGGTCAACATTCAGCGCGAGATTCTGCGGCGCGGTGCGCGGCTGCTCAAGCCGGGCGGCACGTTGCTCTATAGCACGTGCAGCATTGAGAAGGCCGAGGACGAAGACCAAGCCGCATGGGCATGCGCGGAACTGGGCCTGAAGCTGGTGAGCGACGAACGCACATTCCCCACGGGCGTGCCGGGCGAACCGGCGACGCGGTATCGCGATGGGGCGTATAGCGCGGTGATGAGGAAGTAGGGGGCACTCCGCACTACGCTTCCCCATGCTTCACGCCGCTGTCGTTCTTTGTGGTTGTGGTCGGTCCGATGGCTCAGAGATCACCGAGTCGGTGAGCACGCTTATTCATCTTGCCCGGCACGGGGTCAAGTACACGTGCTTTGCGCCGGCGGGAAATCAGCGGCATGTGGTCAATCACATCACTGACAATGAAGAAGCCGGCTCGCGCGACATGATGAGCGAGGCGGCTCGCATTTCGCGCGGCAACATGAAGAACCTTGCGGAACTTGACGCGAGCGCGTATGACATGCTGCTCTTTCCGGGCGGCTTTGGTGCGGCCAAGAACTTGTGCACGTTTGCGTTTGATGGCGCGAACATGACCGTGCGCGATGATGTGCAGCGGGCGATTCTCGCGTTTTACGCCGCGAAGAAGCCGATGGGGTTCATCTGCATCGCACCCATTATCGCGGCGAAGGTGCTGGGCACGAAGAACAGCATTCATGGCAGATCCGGGCCGGGCATCGCGCTCACGCTGGGTGTCGACAACTTTGAGAAGAATCCGGCAGCCGCCGCGGCCAACATGTTCGGCAACACGCACCGCAACTGCGCCACGCGCGAAGCGGTGACGGACAGTGGGAATCGCATCGTCACGACGCCCGCGTACATGGATGACGCTGCCACGCCGCACGATGTCTTTCTGGGCATCGGCAAGTGTGTCGATGAAGTCGTCGCCATGGCCCGCCGTGGCGCGGCGTATGTGTGAGCGAGCATCGCGCGTTCAGCGATGTGACTTGTAATAGAGGTAGTACGTGAACACCGCGCCAGCGACGCACGCGGCGGTGGCGGCGCAGGCGAGTAGGAAGAAAAGCACAAGCATGCCCGTGCTCTGGGCGGCCATCGATACGCGCCGTGACGCGTAGTTATTCATGGTCGCCATGTCGTGCTGCCCGGCTTGCACGGCGTGCCATAGCCAGATGCACGCCGCCACCCCGACCGCTGCGAAAAGCAGACAGATGCCCATGACCAGCAGCGTGTCGCGCAGGCAGAACCCCTTCATCTCGGCAGGATATTCGGCGTGATGGGACGGACTTGCGCGAAAGGCGACTCGCGCGCTTCCGAAAGAAGCTGGATGATCGTTCAGGGTGGCGGGCTCGCGGCCTGCCACAGGTTTGCGGACGCGAGGGAATCGCCATGATCGTGTATACGTGCCATCAGTGCAAGGCTCAGTTGCAGTCGCCCGATTCGATGTCGGGCAGTTTCATCACGTGCCCGGGTTGCAAGAGCACGCTCATTGTGCCCGGCGCGCCGTATCGGCCTGCGAGCCCCGCGACCACGACCGCCGACGCGCCGCCCGTCGCGCTGAGTGCTCCGAGCGCACCCGCGCCGACCCCGGCAGGATTCAGCACGTCCGCCGCCACGGTGCCGTTTGATGCATCGTCATCGGTAATGCCACCGCCCGTGCCGCCTGTCGTTGAAACGCCCGTGACCGCCGCTTCGTTCTCGACGCCTGCGAGCGTGGCGAGCGGTGCTGGCATGCCGCCCAATCCTCCTGTGCCGCCGATGCCGCCGCCGTTTGGCGCGACGTATCCGTCGGCGGGCGGACGCCAGGCGAAAGTCAGTCGCTTGATCTATGTGATCCTGGCGATTTTCCTGGGCTGGGCAGGCGTGCACAACTTCGCGGCGGGCCGCAACAACACCGCCGTCGTGCAACTCATCACCGGGATGGCTGGTTTCCTGCTGTCGCCTTGCACGTTCGGTCTGTCGCTGCTCGCGCCGTTCGCGACGTATGTGTGGGCGATTGTCGATGCGGTGACGCAGACGCAGGATGGCGACGGCGTGGTGATGCCGTAAGGCTGCGCGTTTGGTGGGCGATTGGAAAACGCACGGGCAGCGTTCGCTTCTGCCGCTGGGTACGGAATCAGATGCTTCGGGCCGTATAGTCTGCCCGCGTCCCCGGGTCGGCGGGCGGCGCCCTTTGGTTCGCTCCGCCCCGGGACGGTTCGTCCATGCTTGTCGCAGAGAGCAGGCCTCGCACACTAGGGTGGACTCACGCCGGGCCACTGCTGTTCGGCGACTGGGGTACCAGCCGGCTGTACGTGCTGGGTTTGGCGTTCTACTACACGGCCCATGCGTCGCCCACGTATCTGGCGATCATCTCGGTCATCATGGCGGCGGTGGCGTGGGCGTACACCATCGTGTGCCGGTGTTTTCCCGATGGCGGCGGCGTTTACTCGTCGGCGAAGCAGATCAGCCCGATCCTTGCGGTGATCGGCGCAACGTTGCTGCTATGCGACTTCATCGTGACGGCGGCGCTGTCGGCGATCGAGGGTTTTCACTACCTGGGATTACCCAAGGAATATGTGGTCATTGCCAGCGTGCTGAGCATGCTGGTGCTGGGGTTTGTCAACTGGATGGGCGCGCGAGCGGCGGGGCGATTTGCGCTCATCATCGCTGTCGCTGCGCTGGCGGCGAGCGCGATCATCGGCGTGCTGTGTCTGCCGCTGGTGCCGAAGGGGTTGTCGACGGCGAAGCTGACGGTTGACGGCGTGAATCAGCCGTGGCAGATGTGGGAAAGTCTGGTGCGCGTGGTGCTCGCGCTGTCGGGAGTGGAAGCTGTGGCGAGCATGACGGGCCTGATGAAGCAGCCGGTCGCGAAGACGGCCAAGCGCACGATCTGGCCCGTGCTGATTGAAGTTGTGCTGCTCAACATGATCTTCGGGCTGGCGATCAATGCGCTGCCGGGGCGGTTTGAGCAGTCGACGCCGCACTATGTGCAGCATGAAGTTCGGCAGGGGTTTGATGGCTCGCTGACGTTGCCTGCGAACCCGACGCCCGAGCAAGTGGAGCACTTCAAGACGCTGGAGCCGCAGGTCGAGGAGATCAAGGAGTATCGCGATACGGCGGTCAAGACGCTGGCGACGTATGCGGGCGAGCATGTGTTCAATGCGAACACGGGGAAGGTGCTGGGCATCATCGCGGGCATCGTGTTCGGGCTGCTGCTGCTGAGCGCGGCGAATACGGCGATTCTCGCGATGGTGAGCGTGATGTACGCGTTGGCGCAAGACAAGGAACTGCCCAAGGGGCTGACCAAACTGAATTACTCGGGGGTGCCTTGGATACCGCTGGTGCTGGCGGCGATTGCGCCTGCGCTGGTGCTGATGTTCGAGGCGGACGTGAAGGCACTGGGCGAGCTCTATGCCATCGGCGTGGTGGGCGCGATCGCCATCAACATGCTGTGCATCGCGGCGAACAAGAAACTGGAAGTGAAGAAGTGGGAGCGGATCGGGCTGTGGTCGATCGGCATTCTCATGACGGGTGTGGAGCTCACGATCATCGTTGCGAAGCCCAATGCGACAATCTTCGCGGGGAGCATCATCGCGGCGGTGCTGATCTTCCGGTTCTTTGTCCGCAAGACGGCGGTCAAGCCCAAGATGTACGAGGACATCACGCCAGCGGATGGCTGGCTGGCGGAGTTGAAGGAGTCGCCCATCAAGCTGGCGGCGGATCGGCCGCGCATCATGCTCGCGGCGCGTGGACGCGACAACGCCGAGTGGGCGGTTGATCTGGCGAAGCGGCGGAACGCGATTTTGTTCGTCATCTACGTGCGCACGCTGCGCGTGCTGGATGTCGCGCCGGGGCAACTCCCGAGCATTGAGGGCGACCCGCAAGCGCAGGAAGCGCTGGGCACGGCGGCGATTCTCGCGAAGCGCGCGGGGGTGCCGTTCTATCCGATCTACGTGACCAGTCCGAACATCTCAGAGGAGATTCTGGATTACACCGTAACGTTCGGCTGCGACACGCTGATCATGGGTAAGAGCCGCCGAAGCCTGTTCAGTCGGCGCGTGGCGGGCGACGTTGTGGCGCAGATTGCAGAGCAACTGCCCGACGGCGTGAGCCTGGTGACGCGCTCGACGAGCAATGTCGGCACGAGTGAAGTCGCGCCAGCGGATGTGAAGAAGGCGGATGATGTGAAGGATGACGCGGCGATTTGATTCTAGAGTTTTGACGCATTGCGCTGCGAGCGAGTCTCGATCACAAACGCCGCGAGCGACGATGCGGCATGAATTGCAAGACGTGCATGTCGCGGCTCTACCTTGTACATCTTCATGCCGCGTCCATGCGCCGATCCGGCATGTGTACGAAGCGAACCGAGGCCATCGACAATCGCGCCGAAGCCGCCAAGTATCTTCTTGAGGTCATCGTCTTCCACCTTGGTCGGGTCGAATCCAAGCGCATCGCGGACAGTCTTCCAGAGAGGTTGCACGCTTTCGTCTTTCGGCATTGCGAGCGAATCCAATTCGATCACACACTTCAAGACTGATTCCATCATTGAATTGGCAGCTGTAATTGATCTCGCAGGATCGCGCTCAACATCGTCAAGCGCTCGCTCAAACTCGCGCTGAACGGCCACTAAATCATGTCGTTCAACGAAGTCGAGCAGAGTGGCCTTTGGGGCGAGAGAAGTGGCTCGCTTTCGAAGTTTCCCTCCTCGCTCGTAAACAAGGCCATCAGCTTCGAACTGCTTAAGAAGCTTCGCTTTCTTTGTCATGCCGACTTGAGGCAAGCCGAAACTACCGAGGTCAACTGTTGGTTCTTCAACTGTGTCGAGTAAAACCTCCAAGGCTGTCCCTAGCACTGCGAGCGCGTCTATGTCGGCCCGCGAATTACACACCTTCAGCCATTCGGTACACCTTTTGACTTTGCTCGAACCATCGGGTTCTGGCTCAGGCGCACCCGCAACAATCAGCGTCCGCCTCAGACCGTGTTCACTCATGCTCGAAGCAAGAAAGTCGGCTGCGAGCCAGAGAGTTGCGTTGGGAATTGGCGATGGGCTCGACATGCGAGAACTTTACGTCGTGTTCAAAAGCACGAAAGCCGGCCTCGCATCAAGGGCCCTCCTCCAGGCCCGACGCGGCGACCGGCTTTCGTCAGTTGCCCGCGGTCGCTGGCGGAAATCAGCGGCGCGGGACTTGGTGAGGCCGCAACGCGTGAGGGCGGAGCAGCCTCGGTGGGTTGTGGCGCGAGCGCGCGCTCGCGCGAGAGTCATGTTCCTGTTCGCTTGACGCCTGGCACTTCGATGAGCGGCGCGCCGAGGACGTCGATGCGGTAGCGCATGAAGGGCGGGGCGTCGAGTCCCGTCACGACTTGCCAGAAGGGCTCGTCGTGGCCGTCATCGAACCAGCGGCAACATTGCCCGGTCTGATCTTCGGCGTAGAGATCGAGCATCGAGGAGCCGACCAGCACGGTGCGGTGCAGGAGCAGCGCGTCGTCGCTGACGAACTCGGCTTCGGCGGCGACACCTGCGAAGGCGTCGAGCAATTGGCCGAAGAGTTTGGCGTCGTGCTTGAGCAGGACGTCGGCATCGTGCCAGATGTAGAAGCGATACTTGCTGTCGGCCCGGCCTCGGAAGTGGGAGCGCTCGCGCAGGAGGCTCACGACGCCCTGGGGGCCGTGGACACGGCGCTCGAGGTGCGGGCCGGGAATGGCGCGCTCGAGCTGGTAACAGAAGGAGTCGAGATCGGTGATGAACTTGCCGTAGAGGACGATGACCTCGGCGTCTTTGAGTCGCCCGAGGAATTGGCCGAGCGACACCGCGAACTGGGTGCGGCGCGCGGCGAACTCGCTCCACGCGACGAGATGCGACTCGTCGAGTAGCTGCGTCACATCGGCCTGCCAATCCGTGATCAGCAGCGGGACGTCTGGATTACGAGGAAGCGCACTCATGCAATTACACGCGCGGAGAAACCGCGCGGCCACACACACGTCGCATGCGAACAGGAGAACCCTTGCGAAACCCTTCGCTCTTGGTCATCCATGACGACCCGCCGAAGCCACACACTTCGGAAGGCAGGGGCTCTATTCCGCCCGCATCGACGTGCAGAGTGTGCGCCAATTTACAGTCGTTGCCACAAAATTTGCCGGTTTCTTTGGAACCTTGCGCACAAATGTCGTGTTTTCACACGACTTAGGGGACTATTGACAGTTTCTACCGCGAAATTTTCATGGAGTAAGGGGCGGTCTGCCGGTGCGATCTAAGACTCTTGACAAACTCGGTAGACTCTTTCCCGCATGTCTTCCAAACAGGCGTCCGCCAACGCTCCAGTGAACGGTTCGGGTGTGTTTTCGACTTCGACGGATTTGCGCTCTGCCCTTGTGGGGGAATGGAGTGCGCCGGGGATGTCGCCTTTGTATGTGCTCAACCTCGTGGTGGTCGCGGGTGTGGTGGTGCTGATGCCCATCATCTACTTCGCGCTGATCGCCGGGGTGGGGTACTTTGGGTTTTGGTGGGCGACGGAGATGACGGGGATCATGTCGACCGAGGGGGTGCGGGTGCGCGGGCGGTCCGGCGGCGCGTTGCTGTTTGCGAAGCTGCTGGCGTATTTGGTGCCGCTGTTTTTGGCGGGGCTGCTTTTGATTTTTCTGCTCAAGCCGATTTTCATCGGGCGAGGCGAGCGCGAGGAGACGGTGAGTCTCAACGAGTTTGAGGAGCCGGAGCTGTTCGCGTTTTTCAATCGCGTGTGCGAGATCATCGGTGCGCCCAAGCCCAAGCGGATTGATCTGAACAACGAGGTGAACGCGAGCGCGGGGTTTGCGCGCGGGTTCTGGAGTCTGTTCATTCCAGGCGATGTGGTGCTGACGATCGGCATGCCGCTGGTGACGGGACTGACGACGCGGCAATTCACGGGGGTGATGGTGCACGAGTTCGCGCACTTCCGGCAGGGGATCGCGATGCGGGCGTCGATGCTCATCAACATGGTGGTGGGGTGGTTCGCGGTGCGGGCGCACTCGCGCGATCGGCTGGATGACTGGCTCGAGGATTCGATCGAAGAGTCGGAGCACTGGATCGCGGTGCTGATTCTCAAGATCGCGCAGCTGCTGGTGTTTTTGACGCGGCTGGTGCTGATTTTGCTGTATCGCATCGCGCTGTTGTGCAGCGCTGCGATGAGTCGGCAGATGGAGTATGACGCGGATCGATTCGCGGCGCGATTTGTGGGAAGCGAGACGGAGGCGGCGGTGAGCGCGCGGATGGTGGAGTTGATGATCGCGGCGCAGAGCGCGGAGAGTCAGGCGCATGAGATGTGGGTGAAGGACAAGTCGGTGCCGCGTGATATGCCGACGCTGATTGCGATGGCGTCGGCGCGGCTGATGCCTGAAGAGCGCGAGCGGGTGGAGCACATGATGCAGCACGGCGCGGGCGGGCTGTTTGATACGCATCCGCCTGCGCATAAGCGCATCAAGGCGGTGATGAAGCTGAACGAGCCAGGGATTTTCCGTCCCGATGGGCAGGCGACGGCGCTCTTTCGCGATATTGACATGGCGAACATGCGCGCGAGTTATGCGCACTTCCGCGAAGTGCTGGGGCCGCGGCGGCTGGAGAAGGTGACGTTTGTGCCGATTGACTCGCTGGTGCGGCAGCACGTGAAGGCTCAGGCGTCGAATGACGCGTTGACAAATTTCGTGGGGTTTGATCCGCCCACGTGGCGGCCGATCTTTCCGTCGATGCGGACACCGGGGGCTCCGGAAGACGCGAAGGCGGCGGCGCAGAAGCACCGGCAACTGGTGAAGGAACTGCGGGCGATGCCGGGACTGCATGAGCAGTCGGCGGCGTTTACAAAAGCGGACTTGGCGCTGGCGCGGTGTGAGCAGGCGAAGACGCTGCTGGAGTGGCAACTGGGGAGGGTGGACAAGGCGTGGGGGATTGTGCCGGCCACGCCAGCGGGTGTAAGCGCGCACAAGGACAAGCAGCTTGAGGTTGCGGCGACGGCGGCGAGTGCGCTGGGTGAGCGGGCGGACCTGGCGAGCAAGCGGCTGGCGCTGGGGCTGCAACTGCTGCAAATTCCGGCGGTGACGAAGGCGATGGAAGATGGCGCGGCGGATGTGGCGCGAGTGAAACAACTGAGCGAGGCGATGGCGCGCATGAAGGCGAGCTGGCCCGACATGCAGCGGGTGCGGGCGCTGTTCAACACGCTGGATGCGGTGCTGCCGCACATCACGAGCGAGGAGATTCGGGTGCAGCATCGCTCCAAGATTCGCGTGCTGCTGGAGGAGCTGCGGCCGCGAATGGATGCGGTGCGGGCGGAGCTGGGCAATGTGCCTGATCCGTACAGCACGGAGCCTGCGGAGCTCGCGCCCTCGACGAATCTGGGGACGCGCATCGCGGGGAGCGGGCGATATCAGGATGATCCGGAGTTCATTCTGGTGGCGGCGCGCGACATGCTGGAGCGATATGCGCATGACCAGCGGCGCATGGTGGGCGAACTGGTGGAGATCGCGATGCGCGTGGAAAGCACGCTGGAGCGCATTGCGAGTGAACGAAAAGCGAAGGCTTAGCGCGAGGCGGTGTAGTTGGCGGCTTCTTTGGTGATCATGATGTCGTGCGGGTGATTTTCGATCACGGTTGCGTTGCTCACCTTGACCATGCGGGCGTCGCGTTGCAGTTCGGCGATGGTTTTGCAACCCACGTAGCCCATCGCGCTGCGGAGGCCGCCGACCATCTGGTAGACGCTTTCGGCGAGGGTGCCGCGGTAGGCGACGAGGCCTTCGACGCCTTCGGGAACGAATTTCTGCGTGGCCTTGCCGCTCGCGTCGACTTTGTCGGCTTGGCGATAGCGGTCCGCGCTGCCAGCGTTCATGGCGCCTTCGCTGCCCATGCCGCGGTAGCTCTTGTAGCGGCGGCCCTGATGAATGACGGCGTCGCCTGGGCTTTCGTCGAGGCCTGCGAAGAGGGAGCCCATCATGACGCAGCTTGCGCCGGCGGCGATGGCTTTGGGGATGTCACCACTGTGGCGGATGCCCCCGTCGGCGATGACGGGTGCGTCGCTGCCGATGGCGGCGAGGCCATCGACGGCGTTCATGATGGCGGTGATTTGCGGGACGCCCACGCCCGTGACCACGCGGGTGGTGCAGATGGAGCCGGGACCGATGCCGACTTTGACAGCGTCGGCACCGGCTTTCACGAGGTCTTGCGCGGCTTCGCCAGTCGCGATGTTGCCGGCGATGAGCTGCACGCCTGACTGGTTGAAGTTGGCGTCACTGCGGAGTTCCTTGACGGTGCGGAGGACGTTCTCGCTGTGGCCGTGCGCGGTATCGACGACGATGACATCGACATCGGCGGCGATGAGAGCGGCGACGCGATCGAACTGTCCGACACCGACGGCGGCGCCGCAGCGGAGGCGACCGCGTGCGTCGCGGCAAGAGCGCGGGAACTGGCTCTGGCGATCGACATCACGGATCGTGATGAGGCCGGCGAGGCGGAACTGGTCATCGACCAAGATGAGCTTCTCGACCTTGTTGCGGTTCAGGATGAGCTCAGCTTGTTCGAGCGTGGTGCCGGCGGGAGCGGTGACGAGGCCGTCTTTGCTCATGACGTCGCGGACGAGGCGCGAGTTGTCTTCAACGAACTTGAGGTCGCGGCGGGTGATGATGCCGAGGACTTTGCCTTTGCCGCGGAGATTGGTGGAGCCGTCTTCGGTGACGGGGAATCCGCTGACGTTGTGCTGGCGCATCAGTTCGCGGGCGCGCTGCACGGAGTCGGCGGGGCCCAGCGTGATGGGATCGAGGATGATGCCGTTGGCGGAGCGTTTGACCTTCGCGACTTCGCGGGCCTGGGCTTCGATGGAGAGATTTTTGTGGATGATGCCGATGCCGCCTTCTTGCGCGAGGGCGATGGCGAGTGAGCTTTCGGTCACGGTGTCCATCGGCGCGGAGAGGAGCGGGATGTTGAGGCGGATGGTGCGCGTGAGGTTGGTGCTGGTGTCGGCTTCGGCGGGCATGACGCCGCTGCGGCGCGGGAGGAGCAGCACGTCGTCGAAAGTGATGCCGTCGGCCACGATCTTGGAGAAGGCGGAGCCGGAGCGCTGCGGGTTGTGGAGGGGGGCGGGAACGGGAATCGTTTGCGTCGCCATGAGATAGCGTTTGGGGGCAAGTGCGCGGCGTCAAGTGAAAGGCGATGCGCGGAGGTGAGAATTTGCGGATTCCTGATGCGGGCGGCGGGCGAGGGAGGTTCGCGAGCATTCAATAGGTTTGGCATGACTGAGCACGCTTCTTCCTCGGCAACGGTGACGGCTTCGTTTGTGTTCCCTGACGCTTCCCTTCCAGGTGATGCGATCGGGCCGCAGGGCGCGCGTCGGCGCGATGAGTGGTTTTTGACCAACGGGCTGGGCGGATTTGCGAGCGGGACGACGGGGTGCGTGCCGGAGCGGCGGTATCACGGGTGGTTTGTGCCGGCGATGAGTCCGCCTGTGGGGCGGATGGCGGCGGTGCAGGCGTGCGCGGAGTGGGTGGTGGTGCGCGAGGCGGCGAAGGGCAGCGAGCCGGGGCGCGTGGTGCGGCATGATCTGTCGAGCTTTCGGTACACGACGGGGATGCTGAGTCCGCAGGGCGCGGCGAATCTGGTGGAGTTTCGCAAGACGGCGACGAGCGTGGCGTGGACGTACAGCGTGGCGGGGATGCGGGTGACGCGCGAGTTGTTTCTCGCGCGGCATCGGAATGCGGCGAGCGTGCGATACACGGTGAGCGGGGCGGTGCCAGCGGATGCGGCGCTGGAGGTGCGGCCGCTGCTGGCGATGCGGGATTTTCATGATTTGCAGACGAAGATGGACGCGGGGCGATTTGATGTGTCGACGCAGGCGCGGCGGGTGAACGTGGTGACGAAGGGTTTGTCACTGGCGCTGATGGCGACGCGCGGGGAGGGGAACTTTGCGCGGGATGATGAGTGGTGGAGCAACTTCTTCTATGTGCGCGAGCAGGAGCGCGGGCAGGATGCGATGGAGCATCTGTACAGCCCGGGCGTGTTTGTGTTTCCGCTGCATGGGAAGAGCGGGGCGGGGCATGTGTGCGAAGTGCAGATGTTCGCGGGCGAAACTTCGCCTGATGTGATGGATGTGGATGGTCTGCGGGCGAAGGAGCATGCGCGGCTGGGCGGATTGGCGAGTGCGGCGATGGGGAGCATGCGCGGGGTGGATGCGAAGACGCGCGATGCGGTGGCGGCGCTGGCAGTGGCGACGGACCAGTTTGTAGTGCGGCGGGCAAGCGGTGACGTGGATGCGCAGGGCGTGCCGGCGCTCACGAGTATCATCGCGGGGTATCCGTGGTTCAGTGACTGGGGGCGTGACACGTGCATCAGCATGCCGGGGCTGTTGCTGTCAACGGGGCGATTTGCCGAGGCAATGGGGAGTTTGCGGGCGTTTGCGAATTTGCGGAAGCGCGGGCTGATTCCCAACTGTTTTGACAATGGCTCGGGCACGCCTGAGTACAACACGGTGGATGCGTCGCTGTGGTTTGTCGTGGCGTGCTGCCGGTATCTGGAGGCGAGCGGTGATCGCGAGGGGTTCAACGTTCACTTGCGGCAGGCGTGTCTGGACATTGTGGATGCGTATCGCGCGGGGACGGATTTTGGCATTCGGATGGATGAGCGCGATGGGCTGATCATCGCGGGGAACGCGACGACGCAACTGACGTGGATGGATGCGAAACGCGATGGCGTGGTGTTCACGCCGAGATTTGGGAAGCCGGTGGAGATTTCGGCGCTGTGGTACGCGGGGCTGATGATGCTGGAAGCGGCACTGGAGAAGGCTCATCCGAAGACGGCGCGCGAGCTCGCGCAGGTGGCGAGCAAGACGGCGAAGGGATTTGAGCAGTTCTGGGATGGGTCGCGCGGGGTTTTGTTTGATTGCTTGATTCCCGGTGCGGGGACGAGCAAGAAGAGCAATGTCAGTTGGATCGGCAGTGTGGAGATGCGGCCCAATCAGTTGTTCGCGGTGAGCTTGCCGTATTCAGCGTTGTCGCGCGAGCGGCAACTGAGTGTGGTGAGCGCGTGCGAGCGCGAGTTGTTGACGCCGTTTGGGCTGCGGACGCTGGCGGCGGGAAGTGCGAAGTATCGGCCGCGATTTGAGGGGCCTTTGTTTGAGCGCGACGGGGCGTATCACAACGGGACGGTGTGGCCTTGGTTGCTGGGGCCGTTTTGTGAGGCGTACTTGCGCGTGCATGGGTTCAGTGCGGAAGCGAAGGGACGCGTGCGCGGGTGGTTGACGCCGCTGATTGATGAGATGCTGGCGAGTGCGAGGTCGGCGCGTGAGGGCGTGGTGCTGCCTGTGCGGCAGGTGGCTGAGGTGTATGACGCGGATGACGGCGCGACGCCTCGGCGGCCGGACGGATGCATGGCGCAGGCGTGGAGCGCGGCGGAACTGCTGCGGGTGCTGCAACTGACGGCGTAAGCGTTCTACGCTCATCGCATGGTTGCACAGCGATTTGCGTCATTTGGCGAGTCGGTCTTCGCGAAGTTCACGCGCCTGGCGGTGCAGCATGGCGCGGTGAATCTGTCGCAGGGATTTCCGGATTTTGACGGGCCGCAGCTTGCGAAGGATGCGGCGATCGCGGCGATCAACGCGGGGCATGCGCAGTATGCGCCGATGATCGGTGTGCCGCCTTTGACGAAGGCGATCGCGGAGAGTTACGCGGCGCGCGGGTTTGATGTGGGGCTGGGGAAGGGGCAGATTGATCCGGCGCAGCATGTGACGGTGACGTGCGGGTGCAGCGAGGCGCTGCCTGCGACGCTCATGGGGCTGCTGAATCCGGGAGATGAGATCATTCTGTTTGAGCCGTATTTTGACTTTTACATCGCGGCGACGGTGATGTCAGGCGCGACGCCGAAATTCGTCGCGCTGCATGCGCCGACGAAGGCGGGCGAGCCGTTTACGTTTGATGAGCGGCAGCTGCGCAGTGCGTTCACGAGCCGGACGAAGGCGATTTTGTTGAATACGCCGCACAATCCGACGGGGAAGGTGTACACGCGGAGCGAACTGGAACTGATCGCGTCATTGTGCGTGCAGCACAATGTTGTGTGCATCAGCGATGAGGTGTATGAGCACTTGACGTATGACGCGACGCTGCCGCATATCGCGATGGCGAGTCTGCCTGGCATGGCGGAGCGGACGATCACGCTGAGCAGCTTGGGGAAGACGTTTAGCCTGACTGGTTGGAAGGTGGGGTGGTCGCTGGCGCCCGCGCCGCTCTCGGCGTGTGTGCGGGCGGCGCATCAGTTCATCACGTTCAGCGGGCCCACGCCCTTGCAGCATGGCGCGGCGGCGATCATTCATGACATGACGCATCGCAAGGATGGGCATGGCGCGATGGCGTTTGTGCAGCAGTTGCAGAAGCTATATGTGAGCAATCGGGACAAGTTGGCGGCGGCGCTTGCCCGCGTGGGATTAACGCCGCACCGCAGCGATTCGACGTATTTTCTGATGGCGGATCACTCGGCGGTGAGCAAGCGGCTGGGGCTGGACGGCGATGTCGCGTTTTGCGAGTATCTCACGCGCGAGATTGGTGTCGCGGCGATTCCGCCGACTGTCTTCTATGACAGCAAGAGCCTGGGCAAGCCGCTCGTGCGATTTGCGTATTGCAAGAAGGAAGCGACGATGGAGGAGGCGATTGGGAGGTTGGAGGGGCTGGGTGACGGAGTGACGAAGTGACGGAGTGACGAGGGAAAGGCACTACGTCGGACAGTGGTGGGGTGGCGATATGTTTACTTCGGTACTTCGTCTCTTGGGTACTTCGGTACTTCGTTCGTATCCTTCGTCATGCGCATTCATCAGGCGACCGTTGCGGATGTCGGGGTTTTGACGCCGCTTTTTGATGGGTATCGGCAGTTTTATGGCAAGGCGAGTGAGCCGGAGCGGTGTGACTTTTTCCTGCGGGAGCGGCTGTTTCGCGGGGAGAGTGTGGTGTTTGTCGCGAGCGTGGAGGGGCGAGCGGCGGGGTTTACGCAGCTGTATCCGCAGTTTTCGAGCGTGAACACGGGGCGGGTGTGGCACTTGAATGACTTGTTTGTCGGGCCTGCATTTCGGCGGCATGGCGTGGGGAAGGCGCTCATGCTGCATGCGATCGCGTTTGCGAAGCAAGACGGCGCGCTGCGGCTGACGCTGGAGACGCAGGTGAGCAACGCGCCGGCGCGGGCGCTGTATGAGAGTCTGGGGATGACGGTGGGGAGTGAGTTTGTGAAGTATGCGTTGAAGTTTGAGTGAGGATGCGCCGCTTACGCGGGCTTGCCGCATTCGGGGCAGATGGCGGCGGCGTCAATGCCGTCGCGGTTGTAGGAGCAGTGGGGGCAGATGTTGTGGCGTTGGGCGCGGCGGTCGCGGATGAAGGCGATGAGAAGGAAGGAAGCGAAAAAGGTGCTGCCAAAGGCGGCGGTGTCGATGGCGAAGCCGCGCGGGTCGATGGAGGTGGGGATGCCCCACGAGTGATCGGGCGATGGATGCGCGGGATCGATCGGTTGCCAAGCGGCGCGGCCGACGACGGCACGGGGTGTAACGGCCAGCCAATGCGTCACGCCGAGGTCGGTGAAGGAGCAGCCGAGATGCGATGAATACTCGCGGTAGCCCAGAGCGGCGGAGGGCCAGCCACACGTGCGCATGACAAGGCAATTGGCGTTGGACGCGTTTCGCGGGTCGAGCCGAGCTGGCAGCGGGGTGTGGCTGATGGGAAGCGTGTAATCGCGATCTTGTCCGATGAAGGTGAGCGATTTGCCATCGCCGCTGAGCGTGGCTGTGGAATCAAGGTGGTTGACGATGGACAGCTTGAAGCCGGGCTGGGTTGCTTCACGCAGGTTGAAGTAGTTGGTGCCGTCTGCGAGATTGCACACTACGCCGTCGGCGTCCCAGTTGGCGTAGACGCGGGTTTCGGCGGCTTCGCGCCATGCGCGCGCGTTGGCGAGAACAGTGGCAACGACGACGGTGGTGAAGATGCCGAGGAGGAGAGCAAAGGCGGCGAGCTTTGCGAGGCGGATAGCGAACGAGGTTGGTCGGCGTGGTCGCATCGGTGGTGCCCCCTGGTATGTCGCGACAGAGATTTTAGATTGCGCGGGGCATGGTGAGTTCCTGGAAATGAAAACAACCCGCGAATGTTCGCGGGTTGTCTGGAAACCTCTGTTGTTCGCACGGGCTGAAAGCCCGTGCCACGGGGACATTTAGCCCTTGCCGGCGAGGGTCTTGGCGAGGCCGAGGGCCTTGTCCTTCTTGGGGTCGAACTTCTTGTCGCTGACAAGCTTGGCGATGCGTTCGGCGCGGGTGAGCACGCTGCGCTTGCCGGTCATGGTCATGGACATCTTCAGGCTGGGGTCGAGGCTCATGGCAATTCCTTTTCTGTGATCTGTCGCGTTCTGGAATCCGTCGCGAGTCACCCTCGCCCGGCTGTGCGTCTTGGCTGTTCGAAAGTCAGGTCAGAGCGACGCGATCAGTCGAGCTTGTCCCAGTACGCGTCTGCGAAGTCTGACGGGCCTTTCATCTGCTTCCAGGCCTTGCCGATTTCACGGACGCGACTGTCAAGACGGTTCTTGATCGAGTCGTTCTTCCGCCACTGTTCGCTGGTGACACCTTGGAGGAGCCACACGCGGTAGTTGGCAGGGCCTCGATTGTTGGCACCCGACAGCCCCTTATCAACCGGGACGCCAATGGCTTCGAGGCCGTTGGAGCGGAGCAGCATGATGGCGTAGCCGGCGTCGCGGCGCGAAAAAACACCTAACGTCATGTAATTCAGGCCCTGCTGGCGGGGGTCGCGGCTGACCCAGCCCTGATCGCGGGCGCTGGCGAGCATGAATTCGCTGTCGGCGGGCGGATTGTCGAAGGCGTCCTCGGGAACGGAGGGGAACACGATGCCGGCGAGGACAGTGGGGTCGTTGGGCGGGGGTGTGGTTTGCT
>DATGWV010000381.1:0-7913 GCA_035299305.1 Phycisphaerales bacterium
GCTGGTGGCGGGCGGCGTCTATCTCACTCGCGCCGCGCGCGAGCCCGCCCGAAGAACGCTCAACGAGCAGTACTCCGTTGTGCTGCCCGAAGATTCACCGATCGTCCATCACTTCGGCTCGCCCGTGTCCATGCGTCCCGGCACGCGCGATCTGTATTACACGACGAACGCACCCTCGGGTGAGTATCGCGTCATGCGCCGCCACGTGGAGGATGGCCGCCTGGACTCCGATGGTTTTTCGCCCGGCGAAGCGTTCGGCTCGGTCTCACCTGACGGTCGTCGACTGGTGTACTGGCGCGCCGAAGGCGGCGAAGCAGGCATTCGCGTGCGGGATCTGGCATCTGGCACGGACGTTGCTCAGCGTCGGGTTTCCAACGCGTGGAACGGCGTCGCCTGGGTCAACGATCACACGCTCGCGGTTGCGAAGTTTGAAGAAGAAGACCGCATGCTGGTGTGGGACTTCGCCGCCGATCGTGCGTGGTCGCCAAAGAACCTGGGCGAAGGCACCGTCGTGCAGCCCGCCGGCGTTGGCGATGGCCGCACGCTGGTCATGGCGCTGCACCAATCCAGCGCAGGCAATCTCTCGCGCAGCATCTTCGCGTGGCGCGATGATCTACCCGCGCCCGTTAAGCTGGTGGATGACGCGCAAATGCCCAAAGTCTTCGGCGGCGATGTGCTGCTCTTCTATCGAGATGATGGCATCTGGGCGGTCAAACTCGACATCGCGAACCTCCGCACGACGGGTCCGGAAGTCAGCATCATCGCCGGTCTCTCGCCCGACACCGACACGACAACATGCGGCATGTACGACGTCACCGCCGACGGCGATCTGCTTTACCTGCCGACAACGCAGACATATCAAGGCGCCAAGCTCGCGTGGATTGACGACAAGTCGCAGCCGACAGACATTCTGCAAGTGGAAGCGCAGATGATGGCGCTGCGACTCTCGCCCGATGCCAGAAAGATCGCATACGTCGCGGGCGGCACAACGCCGGATCTGTTCGTGCATGATCTCGCGCGTGGCACCAGCTGGCTCGCCGCCAAGGGCCACGTGGTGCTGCCTGTGTGGACGCGCGACAGCGAGTCGATCATCTATCAATGCACGCCCAGCGACGGCAGCGGTTCCGAACTCCGCCGGGTCCGCTACGACGGCAGTTCACCGCCGGAACTGCTGTTCAAATTGCCCGACCGCGTGTGGGCTCAGCCGACGGACGTGACACCCGATGACAAGTACTTGATCGTCGCCAAACTCGTGGGACCGAAAGACGAAACTGACATCGTGCGTTACGCGCTCGACGGCAGCGGCACGTCCGAATCTGTCTTCGCGACGCACGCCGATCGCACCAACGCCAGAATCTCTTCTGACGGCACACTTATCGCGTACACCTCAAAGGAATCGGGCGAGTGGGCCGTGTACGTGCAACCCTATCCAAGTCTTGATCGCAAAGTCCGCGTCTCGGCCCTCGCAGCGTTCCGTTTGTCGTGGCAGCGTGATAGCAACACACTGTTCTTCCGCGGCGCCAGTGATGTCTACAGCGTCGACGTGACAACCTCGCCCAAATTCAGCGTGTCTGAGCCGGTGCTGCGATTCTCCAACCTGCCCGAGTCGCGCTTCGACGCCTCGCCAGACGGCACGCGCATCGTGCAGTCGCTTCCTTTGAAGAAGTACGCATCACTCCACGAACTGCGCATATGGCTGGGCGCGGAGCAGGTCATTCGCCAGCGGCTGGATGAGGCGGCCAAAGCCGCGCGACGCTGACGCTACAATCGTTCGATGCAAGGTGTGCTCGATCTTTCGGCGGATCTACTGCCTGTCTCGCAGGCCATCGCAGGAGCGTTGTCGCGCGTTGAAGACGTGTTCGACAAACAGCTCGCCAGCGACCTGCCGCCCGTGAGCAAGCTCGTGAAACACGTGGAGAACTACCGCGGCAAGATGCTGCGGCCCACGCTCGTGCTTGCGTGCGGGCTGGCGTGCGAACGCGACGAAGGACCGATTGAGTCGCGCATCTCGCAGTCGCACATCGTGTGCGGCGCCGTCGTGGAGATGGTGCACATGGCCACGCTCGTGCATGACGACGTGCTGGACGAGGCCGACATGCGCCGACGCGGCAAGACCGTCAACCGCCTGCACGGCAACGAAGCCGCGGTGATTCTGGGCGACTATCTCATCGCCGGCGCGTACCACCTGTGTTCAACCTTGCCCACCAACGACGCGTCGCTCGCGGTGGGCCGAGCGAGCATGGTGACGTGCGCGGGCGAACTGCTGCAACTGCATCACCGCGATGACTACTCGCTCGACGAGGCCACGTATTACGAGATTGTCGCGAGAAAGACTGCCGATCTCATCGCCACGAGTGCGGAACTTGGCGCGATTTGCAGCAACGCTGACGCGAGAACGCGCGAAGCCGTGCGCAAGTTCGGGCGAGGCGTGGGCATTGCCTTCCAAGTGCAAGATGACATCCTGGACCTGCTGGGCAGCGAGAAAACCGTGGGCAAAAGTGTCGGCAAAGACGCGGAAAAGGGCAAGATGACGCTGCCCATCATCCATCACCTCGCGTCGGCCGATGCACGCACGCGCGGACGCACGCTGCTGCTGCTGGAGCAAGCCAGCGGCGACATGAGCCACGAGCACGGGGCCGAACTCGTCCAGGCCATTCACGCCACCGACAGCATCGCGTTCTCGCGCGTCGCGGCGACGCGTCACATCGCCGAGGCCAAACGCGAACTTGCCGTCCTGCCCGACAGTCCCGCGAAGAAGCTGCTGCTGGCGATGGCCGATGCCGTCGTCACGCGAGCGTTCTGATGCGACAACGGGCGATCGCTCAACGATTCTCAATACCGCGCGGACACGCCGCGTGTCACAGTCAGTGAGGTTTCATGCTGCGAGAAGTACTCCATAGCAAGATACACCGAGCCACCGTCACGGCGGCGTTGCCGCATTATGTCGGCTCGATCACCATTGATGAAGACTGGCTGCGGCGAGTGGGCATGCGCGTCAGCGACAAAGTCGCCGTCGCCAACTGCCGCAACGGCGCACGCTTCGAAACCTACATCTTCCGCGGCGAGCCCGGCAGTCGCAAGATCGAAGTCAATGGCGCGGCGGCCCATCTTGTCGAAGCGGGCGACAAGCTCATCATCATGCACTACGCGCTCATGGACGATCGTGAATATGCGAAGCACAAGCCCAAAGTGCTTGTGATGAGCGAAGATGGCGACGCGAAGGAAGAACTCGAGTACGAGCCGGGCCCCAAGCCTGCAAAGAAAACCGCTCGCGTCAAGAGAACGAGCAAAGCCAAGTCCGCCCGCGGCACAACTTCCAAGAAAGCGAAGTGATCCATGCCCATCTCGTGGAAAAAGTCGCTCATCGGCATGGTCCATGTCGCCGCGTTGCCCACCTCACCACGCGCGAGCATGCGCGTGCGCGAAATCGCGCAGCAAGCGGTCACCGAAGCCAGAACTCTGCGTGATGCAGGCTTCGATGCTGTACTCATCGAGAACATGCACGATGTGCCGTATGTCAACGCGCCGCACGATCCCGCAACTGTCGCAGCGATGACGCACATCGCGAGCGCTGTGCGAAACGCGCTGAGCGACACGCCCATCGGCATCCAGATTCTCAGCCGGGGCGAGAAGGAAGCGCTCGCCGTGGCGCACGCCGTCGGGCTCGACTTTGTCCGCTGCGAGAACTTCGTGTTCGCTCACGTCGCCGATGAGGGCCTGCTTGCCGAAGCCGCTGCCGGCCCGCTGCTGCGCTATCGCAAGTTGCTGGGTGCGGAGCGCATCGCGATCTACGCCGACATTCAGAAGAAGCACGCAAGCCACGCCATCACCGGCGATCTTGGTCTGAACGACCTCGCGCATGGTGCGGAGTTTTTCGGGGCCGATGGCCTCATCGTGACTGGCATGACCACGGGCCAACCCGCCGACATGTCCGACGTCGCCACCGCACGAAAGGCGACCAAGTTGCCCATTCTCGTCGGCAGCGGCGTCACGCCCGACCAGATCGAACCGCTCTTCCAGCACGCCGATGCGCTGATCGTGGGGAGCTGGATCAAAGTCGCTGGCGTATGGAGCAACCCGGTGGACGCCGCTCGCGCGAAGACGATCGTCGACGCTCGCCGCTGACGAACACTTCGCCGCGATTCGATGTCTCGCACGATCCGACGGATCATCGCAACCATCCGCGCACGCGGCATCGAATAGACGCGGGTTGTGTATTTGTTTCTTCTCATGTGCGGGCAAACGCAGCGAGAATCACGTCGCCGCCGATCCGTCCGCACCATACTTCGTCCCGTACGATGCTGCATCCAATGTCATCGCCAGCCACCAACGCTTCATCACTTCTTGCGACAAACGGCACGCATCCGCGCACGGCGCTGGCCGGTCTCAAGCAGAACATCGCCCGCGTGCTGTTCGGCCAGCAATCCGCGATTGATCGCGTCATCTGCTGCCTTCTCGCGCGTGGTCACTGCCTTATTGAAGACGTGCCGGGCGTCGGCAAAACCGTGCTCGCCACTGCCCTCTCGCGCAGCGTCGATTGCTCATTCGCCCGCCTGCAACTCACGCCCGACACGTTGCCCGGCGATCTGCTGGGTGTGAGCATTTATGACAAGACCTCCGGCGAGTTTGTGTACAAGCGCGGGCCGATCTTCGCGAACATCGTGCTCGCCGACGAGATCAATCGCACGCCGCCTCGTACGCAGAGCGCGTTGCTTGAAGCAATGGCCGAAGCGACGGTCAGCGTGGACGGGCGCGTGATGGAACTCGAGCGTCCGTTCATGGTCATCGCGACGCAGAATCCCTTTGACTTTGAAGGCACGTATCTGCTTCCTGAGAATCAGCTCGATCGCTTTCTCATGCGGTTGAGCCTGGGATATCCCGACGCCGCGGAGGAGGCCCGCATTTTGCACGAGCGACCCAGCAACGTGCCCCTGCACACGCTCGCGCCGGTTGTCACGAAGCAGCAACTCATCGCGATGCAGGATGAAGTTGATCGCGTGAAGGTCGATCAGACGCTGCTGCAGTACATCGTCATGTTCGCCAACGCCACGCGCAAGCACGACGCCTTCCTGCACGGTCTGTCGCCGCGCGGCAGCCTGAGCCTCGCACAAGCCGCTCGTGCGCATGCGTACTACCACGGCCGCGATTACGTCATTCCCGAAGACATCACGCAGAACATCGAGCCCGTCTGCGCACACCGCGTGATTCTCAAGAACGGAGCCGATACGCGGCTGGACGCGGCAGGCGATGTGCTCGCGCAGATCGTCCGCAGCGTGCCGAGTCCGGTGTGACAGCGGTCTCCGCGTGCCGGGTGAAACCGTGGTACCCTCTTGCCGAACACCAGTTGCGCGCAGCCGGTTTCTCACGGCTCGCGGGAGGGTTTTACTCATGAGCATGTGGGACAGCATCAAGAATCGCCTGAAGCACGAACTGATTGATATCGTCGAGTTTCTCGACGATTCAGGCGACACGCTGAGCTATCGCTTCGAACGCTTCCAAAACGAAATCAAGAACGGCGCCAAGTGCATCGTGCGCGAGGGACAGGCCGCGGTGTTCATCAACGAGGGCAAGCTCGCCGACGTGCTGTCGCCCGGCACCTACACGCTCGACACCAAGAACGTGCCGATTCTCGCGACGCTGCTGGGTTGGAAATATGGCTTCGAAAGCCCGTTCAAGGCTGAGGTGTACTTCGTCAGCACGCGCACGTTCACCGATCAGAAGTGGGGCACCATGAACCCCGTGATCGTGCGCGATCCGGAGTTTGGCCCGGTGCGGCTGCGTGCGTTCGGCACGTACACGCTGCGCGTAAAGGATCCCGGCGCGTTCATCAAGAACGCGGTGGGCACCGACAACCGCTTCACGCTGAGCGAGATCAACGTGCAGATGCGCAACGTGATCGTGAGCCATCTGGGCGACGCGCTGGGCGAGAGCAAGATTCCGCTGCTGGATATCAGCGGGCGCACTCTGGAACTGAGCAAGTTCCTCAGCGACAACCTTGTCGAAGAGTTCAACAAGTTCGGCCTCGAAGTGCCGACGCTGCTGATTGAGAACGTCAGCCTGCCGCCCGAAGTTGAGCAAGCTCTCGACAAGCGCAGCAGCATGGGCATGCTGGGCAACCTGGACAACTACGCGAAGTATCAAGCCGCCGAGGCGATTCGCGACGCGGCAAAGAACCCGGGCACTGCCGGCACATTCGTCGGCGTGGGTGTCGGACAGGTGTTTGGCAACATGATGGCGGGCACTGCAGCCGGCGCGGCTGCTGGCGCGGCGGGTGTTGCACCGCCGCCGTTGCCCGCGTTCTTCATGGTCATCAACGGCATTCAGGCGGGACCGTTTGATCAGGGCGGGCTGGTCGCGAAAGTGCGCAGCGGTGAGCTGACACCGGGAACACTGGTGTGGCGGCAGGGCATGCAGCAATGGGCCCCTGCGAGCAGCGTGAGCGAGCTTGCGAGCGTGTTCGGCAGCGTGCCGCCCGCGATTCCCGGCGGACCGCCGCCCATTCCGCGGTAAGTGACGCGTAACTGATTGAGCGGCGGCCCGCGTGAACAGCGCGTGCCGCCGATTGCATCCATGACGCAGCTTTCCACCAACGCGAATGAAGTTCGTTTCCCCTGCAAGCAATGCGGCGCGACGCTGCAATTTGAGCCTGGGACGACGAGTCTCAAGTGTCCGTACTGCTCGACGGTCAATGAGATTGATACGAGCGATGCGGTCGTGCGCGAGCTGGATTACGGCGAGTACATGCGCAAGCTGCAGGCTGCTGCTCCGATTGACACGGTGCTGAGCGTGAAGTGCGACAGCTGCGCGGCGGATGTCGATCCGCCGCGGAATGTGACGAGTTTCGCGTGTCCGTTCTGCAACTCGAACATCGTGGCGAAAGCGCGCGAGTGCAGCGTCATCAAGCCCAACGCGATTCTGCCGTTCAAGATGACGCGCGACCAGGCGACAAGCAGTTTCCGCGCGTGGATTCAGTCGCGTTGGTTCGCGCCCAACGCGCTCAAGCGGCAGGCGATGCTGGACGCGGCGTTGCACGGGATTTACCTGCCGGCGTGGACGTATGACTCGCAGGTGACAACGCGATACAGCGGCCAGCGGGGCGAGGCGTATTACGTGACGGTGGGGAGCGGCAACAACCGTCGGAGGGAGCGGCGCGTGCGGTGGTATCCGGCGAGCGGCGTTGTCCATAACGCGTTTGATGATGTGCTGGTGCTGGCGAGCGATTCGCTGCCGCGTGAGAAAGTGGAAGAGTTGACGCCCTGGGACCTCAAAGACGTGGAGCCTTACAAAGAGGCGTTTTTGGCGGGGTTTTTGGCGGAGCGGTATCAGTTGTCACTGCCGGACGGATTCAAGTATGCGCAGCAGATGATGCAGCCGACGATCGACGCGACGATTCGGAGTGACATCGGCGGCGATGAGCAGCGCATCACGGGGAAGCAGAGTTCGTACAGCGACATCACATTCAAGCACGTGCTGCTGCCGATCTGGTGCAGCGCGTATCGCTATCGCGGGAAGTTGTTCCGGTTCCTGGTCAACGCGCGGACGGGCGAAGTGCAGGGCGAGCGGCCGTACAGCCCTTGGAAGATCGCGTTTGCGATTCTGCTCGGGCTGGCGATTGCCGTGCCGCTGATTTGGTATGCGACGCAGCGATGAGCGCGGGATGTCGTGCGCCGTTGTGGCGGCGTGGGGATTTCGCTCAACATGTCCGGCTGTCGATAACCCGCGTGCGTGGGATGACCTGGGCTGCTTTTGAGGGCAGCGAGCGTGGCTGGCGCACCGGGATCGGCGGGCTTGGGACTCATCGTGCGTTGCACGATGCCGCGGCGTGGCCGCGACGATTAGGGTTGCCCCAGGTTTTCCCAAGACCGCTGGTGGATGGTTCGGTTGTGACCAAGTCGGTGATCGGTGGGTCATCG
>DATGWV010000382.1:0-3868 GCA_035299305.1 Phycisphaerales bacterium
AGTCAACTCGTTCAACACAACGCCGGCTGACGCACGTCCAGTCGCACACATTGGCCGTTTCTCGACATTTTCAGCACATTGAGCGAAAGAAGCCTTGACACCCGATTGTTTTCTCCAGAGAATGCTTCAGAGGAGCGTTGACGCGCTCCGCCCGAGAGGAGACAGAACATGTCCATGAAACTGATTGCCGCGTGCGCGGCAGGTGTGCTGGCTGCCATGCCGGCAGCAGCGAGTATCACTGTGAGCCCTGTGGCTCTCTCAGGCACCGACGGTGTCTTTGGCCCAGGCCTTGGTGCGGGCGTCACATTCACTGCGATTGATCAACAACTCGCAAGCATCAATCTCAACGGGCAAGTCGCATTCCGCGGCACCATCTCGTCCGCAGGCACGCCCCAAGGCCTGTTCGTGCGCAGCGGCGGCATCAACAGCAACGTCGCGCTCGCAGGCGGAGCCGCGCCGGGTGGCGGAACGTACACCAGCGGTTCGACCGGCGTCTTCAACTCCTACAGCCTCAACTCCGCTGGCCAGTGGACGCTGCGCATGGGCGCGAGCAATGCGACCTTCACCAATGCAGGCGGCACAGCCCGGCGCGTACTGGGTACGGGCGATGTCGCTCCGGGCACCAACGGCGCGACGATTTCATCACTGCAATCCGTCTCGCCTCTTGCCAATGACACCAACGGCGTTGGCGTGCTGGCCGATCTCACCTCCGGCTCGGGCACCCCGGGCGTCGTCGTCAGCGGCGCAACCGCCAACGCGCGTGGGTTGTGGCTCTCGACTCCTTCAAACACGACACTCGTCGTACGGCAGAATGACACCGTCCCCGCCCTCGATCCCTCTGGCAATGTGCGCATGGGACAGATACAGAACCTGTCGGTCGCGATGAACGACAACAATGCGTTCGCGTTCGTCGCCAATGTGCAGGGCACGGGCGTCGTGACTGGCACGGGCGCAGGAAGCAATAGCGCCGCCCTCTTCACCAACCGCAACGGCTCGATGGAGATGCTCGCCCGTCAAGGCTCCGCCGCCCCCACCGCCACTGGCGCAGCCAGCTCCACCGACTTGTTCCGCACCATCTCCAGCAGCGCGTTCGGCTTCAACAACCAGGGACGCGTCGCGTTTGTCTCGTCACTTCGCGATGCAGCAGGCACGCAAACCTCGTCCGCCTCACTCTTCACCGACACCGGCTCGGGCGTCATGCGTGAGGTCGCCCGCAACGGCGCAGCCCTGCCCGCCATCAACGGCGCAATCGGCAGCGAGTTCGCTGGTGTCACCTGGGGCAGCGTCACCGCGTCCCCGCGCATCAATAGCCAAGGCACGCTTGCTCTCATCACCAGCCTGGGCAACGTGGGTACGGGCGGCACCAACGTCATCATGACCATGAGCCCCGCTGATCAGTTCACGCGCATCGTCCGCACGGGCGACATCGCCGTGATCGACGGTGCACCCCTCGGAGGTAACGCTCTCTTCAACACCTTCAGCAATCTGGCCATCAACAGCATCGGGCAGCTCACCTTCTCGACGACGCTCTCTGGGGCAGGCGTCATCGGTGGCCCGGGCGGCAACAACCAGGCCCTCTTCGCCTACGACCCCGTCGTCGGCCTCAACATGCTCGCCCGCACGGGCGATCTCTTCACGGTCGCGCCGGGCGACGTGCGCACCATCTCCTCCATTGGCGGCACCACCGCCACCGGCGGCCAGGATGGGCGCTCCCGCAGCCTGAATGACGACGGCCGCGTCGTCTTCCAACTCTCATTCGTTGACGGCTCCTCAGGTCTGTTCGTCGCGACGATTCCCACAGCAGGTACGCTCCCCGGGCTTGCGCTCGCAGGGCTTGTGCTGGCGCGTCGGCGGCGCTAAGACCTGTCCTTCAGTCTTGACTTGTGCGGCTGGCAGGAGACTGCCCTCCGCACGCTTGTGTCGGATGCACCACGATTGTTATCAGTTTACCGGGAGGTTTGCATGCGCTCGATCATTCAGCACCTGATTCTCGCGTGCGCCGCAGGGCTCGCGGGCGTCGCTCACGCGTCGCCCGACGTGCGAGTCGTCGTCACAGGCACCGTGGAGTCCAACGCATTCACGACGGGCACCTTCGCGGGCGTTCCCGCCGGCGCGCCCGTCCGCATGACCATCAACCTCGACTCCACCAACTTCCTCGACAGCCCCAACCTGCCCGGCGTGACGCGCGGCTACCGCTTCACGCCCGCCGACTTCTCGCTGCAGGTTGGATCCGTCACCACCACGCTGCGCAGCAGCCCCCTGCCGCCCGCGTACTTCTGCCTGCGCAACAACGACCCGCGGGCCGATGGCTTTTTCATCTCGCAGGGAACTGACATCGACGTACAGATTCCGCTGCAAATGACGCCCAACAACTTCGGCATCGCCTTCAATCGCACCTTCAACAGCATCCCACCCGTCGGCCCCGACCCCACGCTTCAGTCGCTCAACCTGCGCGACGCCGTCGGCTCCTGGGGATATGACAACCTCGCGGTCTACAACTTCACCGTCGAACTCAACGAGAACATCACACCCCTCCTGTTCAGCTACGAGCGCATCACGATCTCGCTGCTGTGCGACGATATCGACTTCAACAACAACGGCGTCTTCCCCGAAGACCAGGATGTCGTCGATTTCTTCGACGTCCTCGCTGGCGGCTCTTGCCCCGCCTGCAACGATATCGATTTCAACAACAACGGAGTCTTCCCTGAAGACCAGGATGTAATCGACTTCTTCAACGTGCTGGCGGGCGGCGAGTGCTCTTGAGCGAGGAAATGGCGATACCGCCCGGCTATGGCCCCCGCGAAACCGTCGAGTGCGACATTGCAAAGACAAAGTGTGGAGGAGTGCGATGCCGCGGAGCGGTTCTACAGTGGGGCAATGGCGAAACAAGTGAACAGGAAGAGCGGCTCGCGGGGCTTGCCGCGTGTGGCGATTGTGGTGAGTCGGTACAACGCGTCCGTCACGGACAAGCTGGAGGCGGGTGCGCTTGCGGCTTGGGAAGACATGAGCGGCGAGCGCGGCGATGTGATCATCGTGCCGGCGGCGGGGAGCTGGGAGATCGTGCCGATCACGATGGCGGCGTGCGATCGCGATGACATTGACGGCGTGGTGACGCTGGGGTGCATCATCAAGGGTGAAACGACGCATGACCGGATTCTGGCGGACGCGGTGGCGAAGGGCCTGGTGGATGTGATGATGACCACGGGCAAGCCGGTGTCGCTGGGCGTGCTGACGGTGGAGAATGTGGCGCAGGCGCAGGCACGCGCGGGCGGCGACCAAGGCAACAAGGGCGCGGAGGCGATGCTCGCGCTGGTGGAGACGTGGCGCTCGATGATGCGATTGGCGGGGAAACACGTGGATGAGCCGCGCATGATGGAGAAGCCTGACAAGGCCAAGGGCGTGCGGGGCGTGCACGTCAAGAAGAAGAACGGCGGGAGCAAGCGATGAGCGCGAACAAACCATCGGCCTCGACTGTCACGGCGGACCCGCTGCGGCAACTGGCGTTTACGGGCGTGTATGTGCTGCCGCAGTTTGAAGAATTGGGGATGGCGAACGCGCCGATGACGGGCGGGGTGAATCCGCTGGATGTGGACGCAAAGATGAATGCGTACACGGCGGAGCAGCGCGAGCGTGTGTACAACGTCGCATCGCGGCGACTGGCGTTTCAGTTGCTGTACCAACTGGATGCGTCGAACGAGCGTGATGCGGCGCAGGCGATCAAGCACGAGTTGGAGAACGTGAGCGATATCAGCGATGAGGCGGCGGAGAAGGTGCAAGCCTTGGTGCTGGGCGCTCATGAGACGCGGCGCGATGCGGATGCGAAGTTCGCAAAGCTGGCACCGGAGTGGCCCACGCACCGGCTGGCGGG
>DATGWV010000383.1:0-3211 GCA_035299305.1 Phycisphaerales bacterium
TCCTGCTGCCGGGTGGGACGTCGACAGCGGCGAGCGTCGCTCTCACCACACTCAATGGTGACGCAAACCTGCGAGTGAATGGCAGCGCTTCGCAGGTGGAAGCACGCGTCTCCGATGTGCGTCTGGGCGGTCTGTCGGGCACCGGCGGCGTGCGACTGGAGGGAACGAACACCTTTGCCGCTTCAGGCCAACACACGTATGCCGGCACGCTCAGTGGTCCGGGCGCGCTCACGCTGAACGGCACCGGCGCACAGACATTCAGCGCATCCAGCGTGCGCACCGGCTCCACGTCCATCAGTGGGGGCGGAACGGTCACGATGGGCACAAACACCTCACTCGGATCGGGAGCGATCACCGTGAATGGAGCGACGCTCAAGGCGGCAGCGCCACTGAGCCTCAGCAACACGCTCCGCATCGGATCTGATGGCGCCACGTTCGACACGGCTGGAGTCAGCGTGACAACAACCGGGTCGATCAGTGCGGTCTCCGGAAACGGCGGACCTGTCACGATCACGGGTGGCGGCGAGTGGGTGCGCAGCACCTCCGCGGCATATGCGGGCGGCACGACCATCACGGGTGGCACCACCGCGCGCATCACCGTTGGCAACGCCCTGGGGCTCGGTACGCTACGGTTGGATAATGGCACGGTCAAGGCCAATTCGTCGACTTTGACTGCAACGAATCCGACGCAGCTCGGCGCAGGTGGAGGCACGCTGGACGCCGCCGGACAGCTCGTCATCTGGAGTGGCGGCATTTCGCCAGTCAGCGGCGTGAACGATGGCGGCCTTCACGTGCGCGGCGGCGGATTTGTGTACCTGACGCAGCCGAATACGTACACGGGTGGAACTCGCATCACTGCGAACACCACCGCTGTCGTCGATACCGGCGCGGCGTTCGGCACCGGTCCGATCACGCTTGATAGTGGCATTATCCAGCCCACGCAGTTCGTCGTCGGGCGGGCGGGCATCCGACTTGGTGCAGGTGGCGGCCGAATCGACACCGCCGGACAGCAGGTGTTCTGGAACTTCCCGATCACGACTGCTCCGGGCGTGACGAACGACGGCGGACTGACGATCACCGGCGGCGGGTCGTTCCAACTGAACGCAGCTAGCACGTATCGCGGTAACACGACATTGCTTGCGGGCACGCTCAACCTGACCAACACCACGGGCAGCGCGACAGGCACGGGCAGCGTGCTGGTGCAGGGCGGCATGTTGACCGGCAACGGAAGGATCGGCTCCAACGCTCTTGTTTCGATGTTGATGTCATCAGGATCGATTGCACCCGGTACCGGCGCAGGCACGCTGACATTTGGGGGGCTGGGCGCGCTGGCTTTTCATGGCGGAGAGCTGGTCATGGAGCTCGGCAGTCAGTCTGACCTGATCACTTTCGACACGCTGGGAGATCGTGTGCGCGGGTATGGCACAACGCTGCGCATCGTGCCCACCGCCGGGTTCTCGCCTACGCAGAGCTACCCGATCTTCTCGAACGTCATGGATGCTGGCAACCTGTTTGCGTTCGCGTCGATCGTGGGAGTGGACCCGTCTCTGCAGCCCAGCGTGACATACGACGCAGTGCAGCAGTCGTACGTGGTGTCGTTCATTCCCTCGCCCGGCGCGGTCGCGCTGATGGGAGTGGGATGCGTGATGGCGAGCAGGCGCCGCCGCGGCTGATGACCTGCCGAAGAGGAGGAGCGGCTGGAGGAAGCTCGGCGTGCTGAAGAGGGTGTGTGGCGGCTTGTGTGGGCGGTGCGGTACACTGCGAACGATAATCTCGTGACGCATGGATCCGTTACCGCCCGCCAAGTCGCCGCCTTCTCTTCCCGACGATGAATCGCACGCCGGTCAGTTGATGCCGCTCGTGTACGACGAACTGCGTCGCATCGCGACGAGTCTGCTCAGCCGGAAAGCGGGCATGACGATTCAGCCGACAGCACTTGTCCATGAGGCGTACTTGAAGCTCTCACGTGAACATGCCAGTCAGTGGAATGACGAGTCGCACTTTCGCGCTGTCGCGTCGGTCGCGATGCGGCGCGTGCTCGCCGATCACGTGCGATCGAAGAACCGCATCAAGCGTGGAGGCGAGGTTGAGCGACTTGAAATGACGCTCGATCAGCATCCCGATGGCGAACAGCCTCGCGATGTCGAACTGGTGCATGAAGCGCTCGAAGAGCTTGAGGCGGTTGCACCTCGCGTCGCACGGCTCGTCGTGTACCGATTTTTCGGCAATCTCGACGTCAAGCAGGCGGCGGATCGATTGGGCGTCAGCCTCTCCACCGCCGAAGCGGATTGGCGCTTTGCACGCGCGTGGCTCAAACACCGCTTGGGTCACGACAGCAAGCAGGAGGGGTCGGCGTGAACGCGGTTGAGCGGCTGGCTCGGGTGCGCGAGCTCTTTGATCGAATGCTCGAGATTCCGGAGCACGAGCGTCGGCATGAGTTGAGCCGTCTGTGCGGAGATGATGCTTCACTGCACGATGAAGTGCTCGCATTGCTGCGGATCGACGAGCGAGAAGGTCCAGCGATGGCCGCCGGCACAAGCTCGCATCTGGACGGTGGCCAAGGGGCCACCTGGCTCGCCGAGCAGATCGCGACGAAAGAACTCACTGAACATGTGCCCGAAAGAATCGGGCAGTACAAGATCGTTCGTGTGCTGGGACACGGCTCCATGGGCATGGTGTACGAAGCCCGGCAAGCTGAACCGGCAAGATCTGTCGCGATCAAGGTTTTGCATCGGGGCGTCCTGAGCCCGGGCACGATGCGGAGGTTTGAACGCGAGGCTCGCGCGCTCGCTTCGTTGCGGCACCCCGGCGTCGTTGCGTTGTATGAGGTCGGCAATGCTGCGCTTGCGAGCGGTCTGCCCGCCCAGCCCTACCTCGTCATGGAACTGGTCGAAGGAAAAACGCTTCGAACAGAGCTTGGTTCGCACAGCATGACCATCGAGCAGCGACTCGAACTCATCGCCATGTTGTGCGAGGCCGTTCAGGCTGCCCACCAGAAGGGCATTGTGCATCGAGATCTGAAGCCGGACAACGTCGTACTCACACCGGTGAGCGATGGCGCGAGCCTGACAAAGCACCATCCACGCGTTCAGCCCAAGATTCTGGACTTCGGCGTTTCCCGGCTCGTCGAGCACGAAGGCACGATAGCCGGAGAAGTGGTGGGCACCGCGGCGTACATGAGCCCCGAACAGGCGCGTGGGGAACTGACGGA
>DATGWV010000384.1:0-11585 GCA_035299305.1 Phycisphaerales bacterium
AAGCACCCGTGGATGCCGTATCACGAAGAAGTCCGCGAGCCTCTTGCGCGACTGGTTGGCGCTCTGCCTCACGAAGTCGTCGCGATGAACTCGCTGACGACGAATCTGCACCTGCTCATGGTCTCGTTCTACCGCCCCACGCGAGAACGCTACAAGATCGTGATCGAAGACACCGCGTTCCCCTCCGACTCATATGCCGTGCAGAGCCAACTCGCGTTCCACGCCCGCCACATCGGCTTTGATCCAAACGCCGGCATCATTCGGCTCAAGCCTCGCGACGGCGAATCCACGCTTCGTACCGACGACATCCTCGCAGCCATTGATCGCGAACGTGACAGCATCGCGCTCCTCATGCTGGGGGGCGTTAACTACCTGACAGGCCAGTTGTTCGACATCGCGAGCATCACACACTTCGCGCAAGCACGCGGCATCGTCGCCGGCTGGGACCTCGCCCACGCCGCAGGCAACGCCCATCTGCACCTCCACGATTGGAACTGCGACTTCGCCGCGTGGTGCTCGTACAAGTATCTCAACAGCGGCCCCGGCGCAGTCGCCGGCGCGTTCGTGCACGAGAGACACACGCAAGATGCAAAGTCCAACGCCGCGTTGCCGCGTTTCGCCGGCTGGTGGGGGAATGACCCCAAATCTCGCTTCACGATGGGCCCCGACTTCACGCCCGTGCAGAGCGTTGACGCATGGCAACTCAGCAATCCACCCGTGCTCGCTCTCGCACCGCTCCGCGAATCGCTCAAGCTATTTGATCGTGCCACGATGGCCGGCCTGCGTGCGAAGTCTCTCGCATTGACGGCGTATCTCGAAGCCATGCTGCGGGCATCGCCCGCCGGTTCACGCGTGCGTGTCTTGACACCGCGCGACCCCATTCAACGCGGCGCCCAGCTATCTCTCGCCATCCACGGCGCAACGCGCGATGTGGTGAAATCAATGCTCGCGAAGGGCGTCTACTGCGACTTCCGCGAGCCCAACGTCATTCGCGTCGCGCCCGCGCCTTTGTACAACTCCTTCAGCGATGTGTGGCATCTGGTTCGTGTCATGAACGAAACGCTTCCGTGATCTCGCATGCATCGTCGCCCCAGGACTTCTCATGAGCAGTGACCATGTCATCATCGTCGGTGCCGGGCTCGCCGGTTCGCTCCTGGCATGCTACCTCGCGCGCGACGGCTACACCGTCAGCGTCTACGAACGCCGCAGCGATCCACGCCGCGCCGGCTACGTCGGTGGCCGCTCGATCAACCTCGCCCTCAGCGTGCGCGGCTTGACGGGTCTCGCAGGCGCGGGGCTCGACACCATGGTCATGCGCGACGAAGCGATCCGCATGCCCGGTCGCATGATCCACCCGTTGCATGCACTGCAAACCGGCACGATCTACCAGCCCTACAGCCACAATCCAGCCGACGCCATCAACTCCGTCTCACGAGGCGGCCTCAACATCGCGTTGCTCAACGCCGCCAGTGCGTATCCCAACATCACGTTCCACTTCGATCACACTTGCCTCGACATCGACATCGACGCACCTGCAGCAACGTTCGCGACACCGACCGGCACGACAACCGCCCACGCATCGCTCATTCTCGCCGCAGACGGTGCATTCTCACCCGTGCGTAGCCGACTGCAAAAGACCGATCGTTTCGAGTACAGCCAGTCCTATCTCCAACACGGCTACAAAGAGCTTCACATCCCCCCAACAGCATCGGGCGACTATGCGATGGAGCCGCACGCCTTGCACATCTGGCCCCGCGGCGGCTCCATGATGATCGCGCTCCCCAACCGCGACAAGAGCTTTACATGCACCCTTTTCTGGCCCTTCAAGGGCGAACACAGCTTCGACCAACTGCGCACGCGTGAGCACGTGCGAGATTTCTTCGCCGCCAACTACGCCGACGCAGTACCGCTCATGCCGACGCTGGTGGACGACTACCAACGCAACCCCACGAGTTCACTCGTCACCGTGCGCTGCTGGCCTTGGCAACATGCTGGCAAAGTCTGCATTCTGGGCGACGCGGCCCACGCCATTGTGCCGTTCTACGGCCAAGGCATGAACGCCGCATTCGAAGATTGCCTCGCCCTCGCCACATGCCTACGCGAACACAAACATGATCGCGTCGCCGCGCTTGAACGCTTCCAGCTTGAACGCAAGGCGAACGCCGACGCCATAGCCGACATGGCTCTCGCGAACTTCATCGAAATGCGCGACAAGGTGGGCCAACCCACGTTCCTCTATCGCAAGAAGATCGAACAGACCATTCACGCCGCATTTCCAACGCTCGTCACGCCGCAATACAACCTCGTGAGTTTCTCCACCGTGCCCTATGCCCAAGCACAATCTCGAGGCCGCGAGCTCGACACCGTGCTCGACGCACTCGCCGCCAGCATCTCCGCCGATCTGCTGCGCACAGACGAAGTCGCTTGGAAGCAGCGCGTCTTGCACGACGCCAAGCCACTGCTCGATAACCTCGCCGTCGGCAAATCCAGCGAGCGCGTGATCATCGACGCCTCCCCCGCCATCACCGAGCGCATCGCCGTTTGGCCGGGCGACTCACCTCTCACGCGCGAAGTCTTGTGCGACATGAAGAAGGGCGACAACATCACTCTCAGCACGCTGCGCAGCACCGTACACCTAGGCAGCCACGCCGACGGCCCCAACCACTACAGCCGCGACGCACAAGGCGTTGGTGAAATGCCGCTGCATCACTACATCGGCCCGTGCCATGTCATCACCGTCAACGCCCGCCCCGGCGAACGCATCACGCCCGCCGATCTGCTCACCCCGCTCACGTCCATCACGCACCCGCGCGTGCTTCTCAAAAGCGGCACATACGCCGATCCCAACACTTTCACCACCGACTTCGCCGCACTCTCGCCTGACCTCGTCGACGCACTCGCACAACGCGGCGTCATCACCATCGCCGTTGACACGCCCAGCGTCGACCTCTTCAGCGACAAACAACTGCTCGCGCACAATGCAATCGCTCGGCACGGCATCGCGATTCTCGAAGGCTTGTCCCTGCGCGATGTTGCTCCGGGCGAGTACGAGCTGCTCGCACCGCCCCTCAAGCTCATGGGCGTCGATGCCAGCCCCGTGCGCGTCGCCTTGCGTCCTCTCGCGTAGTGGCCACCACCCGCAACCCAAATCCTCCCCGCTGATAACCTCTCACACCAACGCGGCAGCCGCGGCTGTACTGCATCACGCTATCGGAACCCGTTTGGTGCCGAAGCCGTATCAACCGCGCACGAATCGCAGGATGCCGCTCCACGCGTGTCAGAATCACAACATGGGCATTGTGAAGTTCGAGAGAATGTGGTATGCTCTCGCGTTCCCGCGGACTGACTACAGGAGGTTGTCGTCCCTGCGACTTACGACGCAGGGCTGGAGTTTGTAAGCATGTCGCAGCCGCCGCCAGCGCCGGCTGAAGACAACTCGAAGCGCAACGCCCCTCGCCCGACCGTTCTGGGAACGGAGCTCGGTGGATCGTTGCCCTGCGCCCGATGCGGATACGACCTCAAAGGCCTCAGCGTCGTCGCCGTCTGCCCCGAGTGTGCCACGCCGGTCCGCGCCACGCTACTGAGCGTCGTTGATCCCAACGCCTCCGAACTCAAACCGCTCTATCGCCCGCGCTTCACCGCGTGGGGCATGGTTCTCTGGTCGCTCGCCGCCCTCGGTGCTGCCCTCTGCGTCTGGGCCGCGCGATTCTCCGAGCTTTCGCAACTGAACTTTGGCCTCTCCGTGGGCGGCTTCTCCATGTCCGCCGTCGCGCTGGCCGCTGTCTCCGCTCTCGGCGCGCTTGCCCTCATCAAGCCTCACGACAACACGCCCAAACGCGACGACACGCTGGCGCTCATCGGCGTAGTGCTGTACATCCCGCTCGTTGTGCTGCTCTTTCGCACCCTCATCACACACGACGGCATGGCATCGCGTCCCTACGCCTTTGACATTCCCGCCGATCCATCGCGAACGCTGCTGCGCATCGCAACGACGATCGTGCTCGCGAGCATGCTGCTGTGTCTCAGGCCCGCCGCACGCACGCTTGCCGCACGTTCCTACCTCATGCGAACAGGTCGTGTTGATCGCCAGACCATGGCCGCCATGCTGGGTGTCCTCGCGATAGTTCTCTCGGGTGACGTTGTGCTTCTCGCAAGTTCCAGCGTCGCCGGCCCTATCGAAGAGCAACTCCGCCAAGTTGGTCGACTCATCGTGCTCGTGGGCAGCACGCTCTTCACGCTGGGCCTCGTCGGCATCGCCATCGACTGCCTGCGCCTCCGCCCCGTGCTCGAAGAACCCCCGCTCAGTTTGCAGCAAGTGCTCGCGAAGCCAGCCGCCGAACGCACGCCTGCAAATCCGCAGCCCGCAGATCGCTGATTTGTTCAGCCGCGATACACAAACCACGCCCGACCTGGCGTCCACTTGGGCAATTCGCGATACGCCGGCACTCGCGCCCATGGCTGCGGATTTCGCAGCCACATCAGCGTCGCATACTTCGCGTTGATCTTGCTCAGCCAGTACTCATCGCTGCCGCGAATCGCCGCGTTGTGCCGCTCGCGCAGTTCGAGCACCGCGTCACGATCAAGGTTTTCATGCGTCGCGATTCTCGCGATCTCACATCGCACGCACCCGACGCCTCCCTTGCCCACGAAGTACACCACGTCGCCCGCCTGCACCAGCCCGTGCGGCTCGCGCCGCGTTAGCGTCAGCCGGCTTTCCACCGTCTTCAGTCCCTGCGCGATGAGATCAAGATATCTGGGCAGGAGAATCGCTACATGCTCGCGCGTGCTGCGACGCGATTCGCGCTTTCCGGGTTTCACTTGCAGACGCGGCATGAACGCACCCCTCAACCTCGCCTTCGACCGCCTTGCGCATCACGTCATGCGAGCAAGCGTCGCGGTCGTGCTCTTCCCTGCCACAAGATCGACCAATTCCACCCGCCCGCCATAACTCTCGACGACATCCGCGCCAACAACCTTGTCCTTTGTATAGTCGGCCCCCTTCACCAAGGTGTCAGGCCGAACCGCCTTGATCAGTTCAAGCGGTGTGTCTTGTGTGAAAACCGCCACGGCTCCCACAGATTCGAGTGCGCCAAGCACGCGGGCCCGATCCTGCTCGTTGTTAATAGGACGCGTCGGCCCCTTCAGCCGGCGGACACTGTCATCACTGTTGAGCCCGACAACCAGAAAATCGCCGAAAGCTGCCGCTTTCTCAAGCAACGTCACGTGCCCGCTGTGCAACACATCAAAGCAGCCGTTCGTGAAGACCACGCGCTTCTTGCGTCGCTTGAGATCAGCGACTTCAGCACACAGTTCATCCAACGTGCGTAGCTTGCCAGGCTTCGCCTTTCCCGCAATCCGCAGCAGACTGTCGCGCACATTCTCGAACGGAATCGGCTGCACGCCAAACACCTCAACCTCAAGTCCCGCCGCTGCGTTCGCGAATCGCACGCTGTCATCCCACACGCATCCATTCGCTCGCGCCGCCGCGAGCCCCGCAAGGAACATATCGCCCGCCCCGCTCACGTCATACACCTCGCGGGCCTGCGTCGGAATACTCATCGGCGCACTCTCGCGCGAGCCTTCACGTCCCAGCAGCAGCGCACCATGCTTGTCGAGCGTCAGCACAACGCATTCAAGCTCAAGCAGGTCCAGCAGCTTCTTCGCCAGTGCGGCATTGTGTACCGCATCATTGTCCTTGCTCGTCGGCACGCCTGCCGCCAGTTCCGCTTCCGTGCGATTAGGCGTGATCGTCGTCGCGCCCTTGTAACGCAGCGGATCAACACCCCGCGCAGGATCAACAAACACCGGCTTGCCCGCTCTCCTGCTCGCCGCGATGATGCGCTGACACAGTTCTGGCGTGCATACGCCCTTCGCGTAGTCCTCAATGATGACCACATCCGCGCTCGCCAGTTGCTTCTCAAATGCCGCGAACAGCTTGCTCTGCGTCGCTTCGCAAATCGGCTCGCGCGACTCTTCATCGAGCCGGAACATCTTCTGCGGATGCCGCGACTGCGCCAACCCGATCAAGTTCTGCTTCAGCGTCGTCGGACGCGCCGCATCCTCAATCAATCCGCTCGCATCAATGCTCGACTTCGCCAGCGATTCCCGCATGTGCCTCGCCGTGCTGTCAGCGCCCACCACCCCAAACGCAATCACTCGCCCCCGCAGCGCAGCCAGATCCATGCACACGTTCGCCGCACCGCCCGGCATCACCTCGCGCCGCTTCACCAGCAGCACCGGCACCGGCGCATCAGGGCTCAGCCGCTCCGCGTCGCCGTACACCATTTCATCCAGAATGAAGTCCCCCACCACGAGCGCAGTGAAAGGCCGCCAAGCGTTCATGCGAGCGAAAAGTTCAGACATCGCCGCAGGGTAGTGCCCTTAACGCCAGCCGCCGCACCGCATCACGTGCCCGCAATCTGCTGCTCCACGTGCCACTTCATCTTGCCGTCGCGGCAGTCAATATGCACGCAGAAAAATCCCGGCTCACCGCCCGCTGTCTTGGGTTCCGCCGCATGCATGAGCGGCCAGATCACATGCTTATCCGTCTGCGGCACGGGCAAATCCTTCAATTGATCCAGTCGAAACCAATCCAGTCTGCCCTCGCGCATATCGCGTGGCGTGACCTCCACGCTGCCCGTGATGCGATAGACGAACATCAGCCAGTGGCCCTTGCCCTCAAACTCCTGTTCGCTCACCATGCCGATCAGTCGAAAACGCTCCAGCGGCAGATCAAGCCCCGCCTCTTCATGCACTTCGCGCTGCGCACACTGCATCGGGCTCTCGCCCAGCGCGACATCCAGCTTCCCGCCAATCGGGCTCACCATGTTGAAGTTCGGTTCCTTCTTGCGGTGCAGCAGCAGGACGCGATTGTCCTTGTCGCGCAGATCGCACAGACACGCGATGCGATACGGCTTGGCTGGCAACGACCCGGCGAGGACATCATTCGACATGCGAACGAGGATACGACGCATCGCCGCACATGTCCGCAACCCGCTCAATCACTCGGAGACCGCGCGAGCGCTCAAAACGAAAACAGAGAGGCACCGGCCTCTCTGCACATGAACACGTGCTTGTCAAACAATCGCGTTTACTCGCTGCGAGTCTCAACGCGCTCACCCTGCACCACCCGGCGATCTTCCCCGCCCGCCGTCAATGGAGCCCGATAGCCACGCTCCGAAATCGCCGGCCGACGATCTTCGTCTTCGCGGCTGATCTCGTCCCCCGCGTCCTTCAGCCCCTTCTTGAACTCAGTAATGCCGCGGCCCAAGTTCCGACCCACGCTGGGCAGCCGGCTACCAAATACCAGCAGACCGATCCCACCGATCAGCAGCAATTCCCAGCCACTGAAGTTGAAAAAAGCGAGCGTGAGCATCGGGTCGGCAGCAAATGTCGTGAACATGAAAGTGCTCCAGCGTGACGCGTCGTGCATCGCGCGAATCGGACGGGTCCATCAACTATACGCGGCCTCGTCCAACCCGTTCCAACTGCCAACGCGTCACCCTCGAACGGATTGCATTTCGCCAAATCCCGGGCGCCCAGAAGCCAAACTCCCCGCGATTCCTTGAGTTTGACGCGTTCCACGTCGCCTAACCCCCAACGTCCGCTTTCCTGAAACAGAGGCCCGCTGGACGATGCCCCCAATCCCAAAGCCTCCAGCCATCGCGTGCCGGGTGCGGCTGACGGATGTCCAGCGGGAAGGGCCGCCTCCGACTCCCCGCGCCTTCGCGGAGAAGCCCATCGATGGTCAACGCCCGTGCGAATCCCGCACAACGCCTTTACCCCGATCTGCGCGACGCCGAAGGTGTAGTCGCTCCCATCAGCGTCGTGGTAATGGTCGAATAGGCTGAGGCCCACAGACGCGGGGAACGTGAGCGTCAATGGCGTCTTGCCCACGTCGAAGGAAACGTCGGAGTCGGAATCAAGCCGGTCAGCCCAACCACCAACCGCACCCTCCCCGTGCACACGCCGGTATTCGTGCTCATGCTCGTCGCGGTCGTCGTCATCGTCGGTGCACTCACCTTTCTGCCGGCGCTCGGGCCAGTCGTGGAGCACCTGCAACTGCACGCGCCGATGTGACGTCGGGTGGGGACTGCAAGCGGGAATGCCTAGGTGTACAGTTTGCAATGCACGACGAACGCAATACACGCGATTCGCGTGATCCGCGTCATCCTGCAAACCGCCAGCTCATCTGGCGAGGCACTGTCTGCATCGCCCTGGGTGTGGCCTGCGCCATATGCGCGCTCGTGTTCACACAGGCGTTTCTGCCTTTGTGGGTCGTCGCGTGCACATTCTTCATGGTGGGATCGACCTTGAGCGAGAGGTACCGCCTGCGGGTTCGTGCCCTGACACCCTTCAAGTTGCTCCGCAGTGTGCTCGTCGCCTTCATTCTTGTTCTCGTGCTTGGCTTCGGGTTGCCGCCTCTTCTCTCGTGGTTCATCGAGACGGGTATGGCACGCCGATGACTCTTGCGCCCGTCATCGATCACGCCCATGAAACTCGGCTGGGATGCATCCCAGCCAGTCTGCTGATCTCCTCCACCCGCGCCCTCAGTGCATTCGTTCACCGGCCGTCTCATAGTTCTCAGCGCACGTTCAGTCCTTCCACGCGTTCCAGCGCAGCTTCTCCGGATCGCGCCCGCCGTTGGCGTAGTACACCGCCATGCGGATCACGTAGAGATAGTTCTTGCTTGTCGCGTGCCGCTCGGCCTCGTTGGCCCGCTGCAACTTCCGGAACAGCGACTCCGCGTCGGCATGACGCAGGTCGGCGACGCGCGCGACGCCGATGCGTGCAAAGTCCTTGACGAACGTCTTGCCGATGCCGGGAATCTCGCGCAGATCGCTCATCCGCAAAGCGTAGTGCGACACGCCACAACAAAGCCCCGCGCCAAGCCCGGCGAGACCACGATTGCAACCCGCTCACGCCGCCACAGTCGCACTCGCCGTCTCTCTCCACGGCCCAATCCGCTCTCGGTGCATTGACAGCCTAGACAATCAACATCTGGTCGATCTGCAATCAGACGGGCACTTCTCCGTTGCGCCGGGCTCTGTCCATCCCAGTAGGGAGCACATCAACGGGGACACTGGGGACTTGGGGTGTTTAGGTGTCGTTGACGGAGAGGGACTACATCTCCTCATTCCCAACTAGTACGCGATGAGTCACCTTGCATTCATTGCAGCCCGGGTGCCCACCACACGCGAGCTTCGCCGTCGCGGCCGCCTGAGAGAAGACCAAGACCGTCGGGCGTGACAATGAGCCGACGCAGATGTGCGCGATGCCCGCGAAGCTGGGCGACCTCTTGGCGTGCACTGGTATCCCAGACGCGGATGACGCCGGTCAAGTCAGCGCTGAACAGTCGACTCCCATCGGGCGAGAAGACCGTTGCCAACACTTCACGCGTATGGCCACGGAACTCACCTATCGCTTCAAAGCTCTGCGCGCTGTACAGCGTGATGGTGTGATCGGGCCCGGGTGCTGCGAATGCTGAGCCATCGGGCGTGAATGCGATGCTTTCATCAGCTGCGCGAACGGTCGGCAGCACAAACCTCTCATCGCCCGTTTCAATGTCCATGAGGATCGACATGCGTCGGGCACCTCGCTGCATGGTCACTGCGTAGAGGCCCGCCGTCGGATTGATCCAAGGAGCGGAAAATCGCCGGATCGCCGAACGAGGCAGGCGCTCGACTCGCTGCGTGTGTCGATTCCAGGCGCGAAATCCGTCATCTTGCATCGGTGGTTCAAGGATGACGTACGTGTCGCTTTCGTCAAACGCCGGCACGTCAAGCAGTTCCGCCATCACAGGAACACTCTCGAGCAACCGCAACGTCACGGCATCCCAGATGCGCACTGCTCCTCCCAGTTCGCGCGACGCGACCACGCGCTCGTCGTGTGACAGGGCAAGCGTCAGGACCAGCGCGGATGTGGAGGCGGTGGCCAGACGCTCGCCGGTGTCGGGGTTGTAGAGCGAAATGCTCTTGTCCCACGATCCAGTCCACACTCGGCGGCTGTCCGGTCCGTACGCCAGCGCATGCACGAGATGCTGGTGACCCCGCAACGAGACGAGCGAGGGGTTGTGGGGCGACCAGTCCCACAGCCGCACTCGTCCATCCATCGCGGAACTGACAATCAGACTCGATGCAGAATGCGGAGAGCCTGATTCTGCTACGGGGACACACGCGACAGAGACAATCTCACGCTCATGGCCCCGCTGCTCGCTCACCATCGCAAGCGATTCGGTGTGAAATACTCGCACGAGTCCGTCACGAGAGCCGCACGCGAACTTCGAGCCATCGGCACTGAACGACAACCCTTGCGCCGCATCCTGATCGAACGCAGCGCGTTGCAGCAGTGTCAGGCGATCTTCATCGATTGACCAGCGCTGCAACTCGCCGCTTTGCAGCATGATGACCAATCGATTTGTCTGGGGCTCCATCGCAAGCGCATGAACCGGTCGCTCAAGTGCATCTGTTCTGGCCAGTTCGCGCATCGTGCGTGTGTCCAGCAGACGCAGTTGCTGCGGCTCAGATTCTGTGTCGCTCGCGGCCAGAATGAGCCGCGAACCGTCGCTGCTGAGACCGACCCGGAGCACTCGCTCAAGGGGACCAAGGCCCAACGTGCTTGACTCACCTGACGCGAGGTCGACGAGAACGACTTCGTTGCGATCGTGACTGGTGAGAATCAACACCATGTGCTGATTGTCGCGACTGACCGCTCCAGAAATGACACGGAGAAACGGCCAATCGGGCCACCCAGCGACACGGTGCTCGACAACACCGGTCGGTCCGCCGGGCGAGAACACACTCGAGCCACTCCACTCCATGAATCCTGGAAATGTGGAGGCCTTTGCTCCGTAGTACAACCGGAGCCGTTGATCTGGCTGGGTTGCAGACAGCTTTCCGCTCGCGAGATCAATTCGCTTGAGATCATCGGTTGAGATGAGCAGTGCCGTGTCATGCGACTCGGGCAGAATGGACCACGAACCGCTCTGAGGCGTGGTGATGGCGTGTATGCTTTCATCGAGCCGAGAGACAAAGTGGCGATACTCCCAGCCGCGGGGCTTGGCTGGAGTGGCTTCGAGCGCTGCGCGAGCGCTCGCCACGTCGCCCGCGGCGAGATCGACCGACGCTGCGCTCATGCTTGCGCGATAGCTTTGCCAGATCGCGTCGGCGCGTGTGCGTGTGGCGTCGGTCCAGAGGTAGGCCATGACAAGCAGCGAGGCTACCAGCATGGCGAGCGCGGACACGCCGAGTGTGGTCAGTGCTCGATGTCGACGCACGAATCGTGAGACAACATAACCCGGACTGGGGCGACGCGCGAGAATCGGCTGGTGCGACAGAAATCGCCGCACATCGCGTCCCAATTCCGCAGCAGACGAGTACCGCATCCCGGCATCAGCATGCATCGCCTTGGCCACGATGGTGTAAATGTCGGCATGCAGCCCCGGCACGAGTGTCCTGAGCTTTCGAGGCTCTGCAACGAGCACGCGACGCACCGCTTCGGTCGCGCTGAGTCCTTTCACATCGACGGGCAAGACGCCGCTGAGCAATTCAAACGCGATCACTCCCAACGCGAAGATATCGGTGCGG
>DATGWV010000385.1:0-14861 GCA_035299305.1 Phycisphaerales bacterium
GGGCTGCTGGCGGCACGGAGAAACCGCCGTCGATGAGCGACGAGAGACGAACAGACTGTCCGCTACCACCGCGACTTCGGCGCACGCCGCCGAAGTCGCGGTGTTGTTGCATCGGAACATCGACCGATGGAATGTGCGCTGCCGCTTCTCTCATTGAGCACGATTAGGATTCGAGTGATGTCCTCGAGCGAACCCTCATCGGCAAGTGGTCCCGACGTTCCGCCGCCGGTTGCTCCGGTCCAGGACGCCACAATCCTCATGGTGGCGGCGGCGAACGGCGACAAAGCAGCCGCCGATCGGCTCCTGCCGCTTGTCTATGCGCAACTGCGCAGCGCGGCCCAACTGAGCCTGGCGGGCGAGCGACCGGGCCACACGCTTTCGGCGACGGCGCTTGTACACGAAGCGTACGTGAAACTGTCGGGACCGCGGCAGGTGCCTTGGGACGGACGCGCACACTTCTACGCCGCGGCAGCGGAAGCCATGCGGCAGATCCTGCTCGATCACGCCAAAGGTCGCTTGCGGCTCAAGCGAGGCGGCGGCGGGGGAGGGGGTGAGGCCGCTCGACAACAGTCCGTGAGCGACTTTGCGGATGTCGCCGCACTCTCTCAGCAGGAGCCCGAAGCAATCGTGAGGTTCGATGAACTGGTCCGTCGCTTGGAGGTGGAGTCGCCCGATGGCGCGGCCATCGTGCGGCTGCGGTTCTTCGCGGGGCTCAGCGTCGAGCAGACAGCCCAGGTGCTGGGGCTGTCAACGAGCACGGTCGATCGACGCTGGGCATTCGCGCGGGCTTGGCTGTTTCAACGCTTGCACGAGCAGGCATGAAGGAATGACACCATGGCCGGGAAGTTGCAAGAGATCTTTGAGCACGTGATCGACCTCGAACGGGGAGCGCGCGAGGCATATCTCGCCAGCGCGTGCGGTGATGACGCCGCACTCCGCGCGGAAGTTGAGGCGCTGCTTAGGGCGCACGACGGTGCGGCAAAGTTCCTGGCCTCGCCCACCGCAGCCTCCTCGGCAGACGCCACGATCGCAGCGCCCATCCGCGAAGGTCCCGGCACCCGCATCGGGCCCTACAAGCTCCTGCAACTCATCGGCGAGGGCGGCTTTGGGTCGGTGTTCATGGCGGAGCAGGAAGTGCCCGTCACGCGCCGCGTCGCGCTCAAGATCATCAAGCTGGGCATGGACACGCGCCAGGTGGTCGCACGCTTCGAGCAGGAGCGTCAGGCGCTGGCGATGATGGATCATCCCAACATCGCGAAGGTGCTCGATGCGGGCGCGACCGATACGGGGCGGCCTTTCTTCGTGATGGAGCTGGTCAAGGGTGACCCAATCGTTGAATACTGCGACAAGAACAACCTGAGCATCGACGACCGATTGGAACTGTTCGCGCAGGTTTGCAACGCCGTGCAGCACGCGCACACCAAGGGGATCATTCACCGGGATATCAAGCCGTCGAACATCCTTGTCTCCACGCAGGACGGTCGCCCGCACACCAAGGTCATCGACTTCGGCATCGCCAAGGCAACGGCGAGCAAGCTGACCGAGAAAACGCTCTTCACCGAGCACAGGGCTCTGATCGGCACGCCCGAATACATGAGCCCTGAGCAGGCCGAGGGCAATCTCGATATCGATACTCGCACCGATGTGTACTCCCTGAGCGTGCTGCTGTACGAACTGCTGACGGGCACCACGCCGTTCACCGGCAAGGAACTTCGCTCGGCCGCGTTCGGCGAATTGCAACGCATCATCCGTGAGGTTGAGCCACCCAAGCCGAGCACACGACTGAGCAACAACACCGACACGATCGCCAGCGTCGCGGCCAAGCGGCACACCGAGCCAAAGCGCCTCGGCACCATCATCCGCGGCGAACTTGACTGGATCGTGATGAAGGCCTTGGAGAAGGACCGCCAGCGCCGCTACGAGACAGCCAACGGGCTGGCAATGGACATTCATCGCTACCTGAGCGGTGAGGCGGTTGTTGCGGCGCCGCCCAGCACGTCATACCGGTTCAAGAAGTTCGTGAAGCGCAACCGCGTGATGGTCTCGGCAGGCAGCGCGGTGGGGGCGGCGCTGTTACTTGGAGTGGTAGCGTTTGCGTGGCAGTTCAAGTTGGCCAGTCACCAGCGGGATATCGCGGTGAATGCACAGCAGGCTGAGGCTGAGCAGCGCAAGGCAGCCGAGGCCGCGCGGGCCGAGGCCGTCGCGCAGCAGACGGAGGCGGAGAAGCAGGAAGCCGAAGCCAAGAAGCAGGCCGCGATCGCCAGTGCAGTGGTCAAGTTCCAGTCCGACATGCTCTCGGCGGTTGATCCGGCCAACCTGCCCAAGGACCCGGAGACCGGTGAGCCGCTCAAAGACACCGTGACGGTGGTGCAAGCGCTGGAGGCGGCGCACAAGGCCATTGAAGATGGCTCGCTGAAGGACTCGCCGCTTGTCGAGGCCGGCGTGCGCACCACCATCGGCGACACGTTCGTGGCACTGGGGCGTTACGAGGAGGCCGTGCCGGTGCTGCGCCGGACACTGGAGTTGCGAAAGGCAAACTACCCGGAGGGAAGCCTAGAGATCGCCCAGAGCATGGACCGCCTGGCCGAATCGCTTTCGCTCGTATCGAACTTCAAGGAAGCTGTGGCGCTGCGGCGCGAGGCACTGGCGACGCGGCGTCAAGCCCTGCCGCCGGGTGATCCCTCCGTCGGCACGGCAATGAACAACTTGGCGCAGACGCTGCTGCTGCAAGGCGCGTACGAGGAGGCCGAGTCGATCCTGCGAGAGTCACTTGCCATTCAAGAGCAGGCATCGACATCAACTGACAAAGCCGGGCTCGCCCGCACGTACGACAATCTTTCCCAGACGCTGACCAAGCAGAACAAACTCGACGAGGCCGAAGTGTTCATGCGCAAGGCGCTCCAATCGCGCATCGCTGCATATCCCCCCGGCCATCCCGAAATCGCGCTGGGTCAGAACAACCTCGCGACGATGCTGGCGTCTGCCAAGAAGTATGGTGAGGCCGAGCAGTTGTATCGTGAGTCGCTCGCCATCAGGCGAGCAACGCTGCCCGCCCAGCACCCCGACATCGCCAGCACCCTGAGTAATCTCGGCAACGCTCTGCGGAACCAAGGCAAACTCGCCGAGGCCGAGCCTGTCTATAGCGAAGCCTTGGCCATCAAGCGGGCGATCCTGCCGCGCGGTCACGAGTCGATCGCGACATCGCTGAACGGCCTGGGCTTGCTGCTCAAGGAGATGGACAAACTCGACGAGGCCGAGCCGATCTACCGCGAAGCGCTTGCGATCCGCCGCGAGTCGCTGCCCGCCGGACACCCCAGCATCGCAACGTCCCTCAACAACCTGGCGGTGCTGCTCAAGGACATGGGCAAGCTCGATGAGGCAGAGCCCTTGTACCTTGAGGCGCTCGCGATTCGGCGCGACGCCCTGCCGCCCGGACATCCGAGCATCGCGACATCGCTGAACAACCTGGCGGTGCTGCTCAACGAGCAGAACAAACTCGCTGAGGCCGAACCGGTGCTGCGCGAAGCCCTTGAGATTCGCCGAGCCAACTTCCCCGCCGAAAGCGTGGAGATCGCGAGCACGCTGAACAGTCTGGCCGTGATTCTGCAAGAGCAGGGCAAGCACGACCAGGCCGAGCCCCTTGCTCGCGAGGCTGCCAAGATCTACCGCGCAAAGCGGCCCGCTGGACACGAGTCGATCGCCAGTAGCCTGAGCAATCTTGCACGCGTGCAACAGAGCTTGGGCAAAACCGCCGAGGCCCGTGCGAACTGGGACGAGGCCATCGCCATGCTCCGCAACAGTTCGCCCGATGGCTCCGCGCAGCTCGCCCGCGCGCTCTGGCGTTCCGGCAGTGCGCGTTTGGAGAACCACGAAGCCGCGGCAGCCTTGCCCGAGCTTGAAGAGGCTGCGTCGATGGCCCAGAAATTTCTGAAGCCCGATGACACGCAACTTGCGGAGTGCCGCGAGACTCTGGCAAAGTGCAAGGAGGTACTGGCGGGTCGAGGGGTCGATGGGTCGGGCGGAGCAGTTCCGGCCAAACCGGATGAGAATAGGGGCGGCGGGTGATGCGCGGGTCCGCGTCTTGTTGTCGCGATCGCCCATCTTCTATCAGCGTTTCCCGCCGACCAGAGAACACGTTTCTGGGCCTCAGAGGCGGATCTTCTCCGCGAAAGTTCAAACCGTTCCCTGTCCTCCCGATTGACGATACAAGCACCTGCGGGTCTGGCCACGGGCGTTGTTGTTTCATTACCTATCGTCAGTCGATGTCCTTTTCAGCCCATAAGCGCGATGCGCTGGATGCGACGTTGCCCCTCGCGCACCGCATGTCCCACGTGCGGTCCTGCGCCGTGCTGTTGGGGCAGAAGTACCGCGTTCCGCGAGGTGTGATCATTGATCGAGTGAAGGTACTTTGCGGCGTGGACATCACACTCCCGATCGATGATGCTGCCGTCCAGCAAGCAGTGCGAGTACTTGAATCAATCAAGGAATCGGGATTGCCTGAAGTCGGACATGGTGAATAACGCGTGCCGTATCGCAGATTCCCAAACTTCAACTAGCAAGGCAAACGGTTGCGTTACGGTACCGGCAGTCGAGTTGGCCCAACATACTGCCCGCCCGGTTGAGGTTGCGACACGGAATCAGTTCGTAGGTCGGTTGAAACGGACGATCCGGCCATGCTTTGTCACAGTTGTGGCAACCCATGCGATCGCGACAACAGCAACGCTGACCGATTCCCTACACTTCCCCGTGCACATCGTCGAAACGGTCATGTGGATCTGTATCGCCCTCTGCATCGTGCTGGGCGTGCCCTTCACGCTGCTGTGGTGGCGCGACATGGACAAGTGGGCCGACGCCGAGCACAAGAAGTTCAAGCCCAAAGAGAAGAAGCCCGTCGGCACGACAGTCGTCATTCGTTCGACACAGTCGCAAGCAGCTTCAGACGATGCCGAACGCGGCCCCACGCCCTAACCGCGCGACGCAATGACGCAACGACGCACGCGCGAGCGCGAATAGAAACAGGAAAGGAAGTCTCATGCAATCAACTATGAACTCAGCTCATTCACCAAGCCTGTTCCGCGCGCACCGCGCGTTAGCCGCAATCGGCATCGCCAGCGTCATTCTCCTCGCCTCCGGCTGCGCAAGCAACAAGCCGCACGCCGCGCCAGCCTGTGTTGGCTGCGATCTCGCGGAACTCGTGGGCCACATGTCGGGCAGCTTCGCCAGCACCGAGCAGAGCCAGCGCGACAAGGAATACTTCGATATTCGCCTGCACATGACGCCCATCTGGCCGCAGCATTCCTCGCCAGAGGTCAAGTGGCTTTACGTCGAGCAAGCCATGGCGACCGCGCTCGACAAGCCCTACCGCCAGCGCATCTATCGCATCACAGAAGGTGCGGCCGACTTCGGCGGCCGTCCCGTCTTCGTCAGCGAAGTGTTTGAACTGCCGGGCGATCCGCTCGGCTTCGCCGGTGCATACGCCGCGCCCAAAGCCTTCGACAAGCTCGCGCCTGACGCACTCACCGCTCGCGATGGTTGTCAGGTGTTTCTCACACGCATCGAGCCAGGCATCTACGAAGGCGGCACTGTGGGCACGAACTGCCCCAGTTCGCTGCGAGGCGCGAGCTACGCGACGTCAAAGGCTCACATCGATTCCACTGGTCTCTACACCTGGGACCAAGGCTTCGACAAAGATGGCAAGCAGGTGTGGGGCGCCGTGAAGGGCGGATACGAATTCAAGCGACAGCCGCAGTGACGCGCGTGCCGACGCGATTGGTTTGATATGGTTACGTACGTCGCTCGCCGCATGAGGTGGCGGGCAGGAAGAGAGATAGTTTGAGCGCAAAGTACAAGAGTCGTCTGCTGAGCCACCTGGGCCACGAAACCTACACGCCCGCGCGGGTGGGCGATGTCGCGAAGGATCTGAACATCCCCGTTGATCAGCTCGAAGAGTTCACCGCCGCGGTGCGGTCATACGCCGAGCAGGGGCTCGTTGAGTTGGGCCAGAGCGGCCATGTCACCCTGCCGAGCCTGGGCATGATCGCCGACGCAGGCAAGGGCCAGCAGAAGACCGTCACAGGCACGTTTCGCAAGAACCCGCGCGGCTTTGGTTTCGTCGAACCCAATCAGAAATTCCGCGAAGGCTCCATCTTCATCGGCCCCGACAGCACGGGCGACGCGCTGACAGGCGACACCGTGCGCGCCAAGGTCTATCGCGACCGCAAGCCCGACGGCAGCTCCGGTTTCGCCGGGGAAATCGTCGAAGTTGTTGATCGCAAGAAGACAAGCTACAGCGGCACGCTCACCAAGCGCGGCCAATTGTGGGTCATGCTGCCCGATGGCAAGCAGATCACCAATCCGATCGTCATTCGCGACGCCGAAAGCACCAAAGCCCGCGAAGGCGACAAGGTGGTGGTGGAGTTGCTCATCTACCCCGAAGGCAACGACCTGGGCGAAGGCGTCATCACAAAAGTGCTCGGCGAAGCTGGCCGACCCGATGTCGAAACACAAGCGGTCATCGCCGCGTTCGATCTGCCGGGCGAGTTTGAGAGTCAGCACGTGCAGCAGGCCCGCGAAGCCAGCGCCGAGTTTGATGCGCAGATTGCCGAGTGGAAAGAGAAAGGCTCCACCGCATTGCGCGATGGTCGACTCGACCTCACCGAAGAGTTCATCATCACCATCGATCCGCCTGATGCCAAAGACTACGACGACGCCATCAGCATCAAGCGCACCGACACCATTGACGGTGGCGGCTGGGAAGTTGGCGTGCACATCGCCGACGTCGCGCACTTCATTCCGATCAATTCGCCGCTCGATCTCGAAGCTCGCGATCGCGCCAACAGCGTCTACCTGCCGCGTCACGTGATTCCGATGCTGCCCGAAGTGCTCAGCAACGGCATCTGCTCGCTGCAGGAAGGCGTGCCGCGATTCTGCAAGAGCGCGTTCATGACTTACGACCGCCACGGCAAGGTCCGCGCCGAAGGTGTTGCGCAAACGCTCATCCGGAGCAGCAAGCGCCTTACCTATCTCGAAGCGCAGGCTCTGATCGACGGCGATCTCAACGAAGCGCGCCGCCACGCCAAGACCCCGCCCAAGTACACCGACCAACTGCTCGAAACCCTGCGTGAGTTCAACGCGTGTGCCAAAGCCATTCAGGCCCGCCGCGACCGCGAAGGCATGATCGTGCTCGATCTCCCCGAGTGCGTGCTCATCTACGATGAGCGAGGTCACGTTGTCGACGCTGAGCGCGAGGACGATGCCTTCACACACAAGCTCATCGAAATGTTCATGGTCGAAGCCAACGAAGTGCTCGCGCGACTTTTCGAGAACATGAATGTGCCCCTTTTGCGGCGCATCCACCCCGAGCCCGTTCCGGGTGACAGCGACACGCTGCGCAAAGTCGCGATGGTCGCCGGTTATCGCATTCCCAAGAGCCCCACACGCGACGAACTGCAAGGCTTGCTCAAAGCCACCGCAGGCACCGCCGCCGCTCGCGCCGTGCACTTCGCTGTGCTGCGCACCATGAGCCAGGCCGAGTACAGCCCGGCTCTCGTCGGCCACTTCGCCTTGGCCAGCAGCGCCTACGCGCACTTCACCAGCCCCATCCGTCGCTATGCCGACCTCACGGTGCACCGCGCACTCGCGCAGTACCTCAAAATGACCGACAACGGTCGCAAGCGCCCGCGCAGCGAGACCGATTGGAAGCGTCTGGGCTCCGACCTCATGCGACTGCCTGGCGTGCTACCCGAAGACGAACTCGAGCAAATCGGCAAAGCCGCCACCCTGCGCGAGAAGAACGCCGAGAGCGCCGAACGCAGCCTGCGCAGCTTCCTCGTGCTGCAACTGCTCGAGAACCACATCGGCGAAGAGTTCAAAGGCGTCGTCACGGGCATCTCCAATCGCGGCATCTTCGTGCAGATCGACAAGTACCTCGCCGATGGCTTCATCAAGAGCGAGGATCTGCCGGGTGACATCACCCGCGGCAACATGACACCCTTCTGGAAGATCGACGCTCGCAGCGGCGCACTCGTTGACATCCGCAGCGGCCGCAGCTTCAACTTCGGTGACAGCGTGATGGTCAAGATCGTGCAAGTCGATCTCGCGAAACGCCAGATGGAGTGCGTGCTGGGCGATGAATCCGCAGCTTCTCGCGCCGCCGGCAAAGGCAAGAAAGTCGTCGACGGCAAAGGCAAACTGCTGGGCGGTTTCGGCAGCGAAGGTGGTGGCCTCGGCGCACCCGCAGCGGGAGCTGGCTTCGGCGGCGGTGGCGGTGGCTGGGACAAAGACACCGGCAAATGGCGCGGCAAGACAGGCGACCAGACCCGCAGTCAACGCAGCAAGAGCCGCGACCAGCGCAAGAAGAATCACCGTCGCGACAAGTAACGTACAGGCAGGGAGGTGAACCGTGGGGTTTCTGCAAGTGCTCAAGCGATTCTTCTTCGGTGAGTCCGCGCACGCTCGGAAGCCGCGCGCGACCTCACCGCCATCCGACGCGACACGCACCGATTCCGACGCACGGACCGCTGTTATGGTCGGCGCGGCTGCGTACGGCGCTGCGAAAACCAGTGGTGCACTCGACGCGCAGTCTTCGCCGCACTACTCAGCCCCGGCTATGGCCGGCGCGATCGCTGCGATGAACACCCTGCCGCCCGAGCAACGCACGCCCGAAAAAGCACGAGAGCTGGGCGTGCAAATGGGCATGTGGGACGCGATCAATAACCCGCCGCCCCCTGCGTGATAATCACGGCAGGCCCCGCATGAGAATGTGGGGAACGCGACGCGTAAACCGTTCACTCGCGCGAATCGTGCAGGGGGGGCGCTTTATGCAACACAATCAGCAGCCAGGGGTGAACGAAGTCGTCTTTCCCGTCGATGCAAGCCCAACGCCTAACCAAGGGGGCGTGGGGAGTATTGCACGTGAAGAAGGACCACTGCGTTTGTTATCTCGTTGCCTCGCTGCTCGCGTTCGCGGGCTCAGTGAACGTACACGCTCAGGAAGCGCTCGCTGGCGCGGATGAGTACGCGTCAGGCCCCAACCTCGATCGCGACCTGCTGCCGACACCCGTGCGCGAACCGCGCCGCGACGCCGACAAGCCCAGCGACGCGACCGCTCCCGCAACTGCCGACGTTGAAGACGATCGTCGCGTCCATCTGGTCGCAGGCATCGACTTCACCAACGCCTACTACTCGCGCGGCCTGCGCCAGGAGGATCGCGGCGTCCTCTGGCAGCCCTTCGCCACCGTCGGCATCGACGTCATTCGCACCGATGACTACACGCTCACGCCCTACATCGGCACGTGGCACAGTTTCCACGATCGCGCCACCGGCAGCGGTACCGACGATGGCACGCTCGACAAGTGGTACGAAGCAGACTTCTACTTCGGCGTCAACGCCACCAAGGGAGCATGGACCTTCGGCGCCCAGTATGGCTGGTTTGCCAGCCCAAATGACGCTTTTACCACCGTCGAAGAACTCCAACTCAGCGTCAGCTTTGACGACACCGATCACCTCGGTGCATGGTCCCTGCAGCCCAACATCACGCTCATTATCGAGACCGGCGATGGCACCAGCGACGGCTTCGAAAAGGGCGGTTACTTGCAGTTGGGAATCACGCCCGGCTTCGATCTGGGTTCGCGTGCCGATGGCGAAGTTCTCGTGCGCATCGATGTGCCCGTGACGGTGGGCCTCTCCGCGTGGGACTACTACCAGACTGCCGACGACGAAGACGAACTCTTCGGGTTCGCGTCGATTGGCGTGAAGGCCTCATACGCGCTTCCAGTCGACGACAAGTTCGGCGCATGGACCCTTTACGCCTCCGCCACCGGCGCGCTGCTGGGCGACATGGCCGCCGATGTGAACGACGACGAAGACACCGTGGGCATTCTCAGCGCTGGAATCAGCGTTGAGTATTGATCACGCCGTGAGATCACTGAGACCGCTGAAACAGATGTGAATTGACGCAGGAGAAGGAACATGCGTTTGACGCTTTCGAAGCAGTTGTGGACTCTCGGTGCACTCGGTCTCGCCTTGGGGGGCGTGGTCGCGGGAAGCACATATCTGGGAATGAACGCCGTCACGCAGACGACGGCGAAGATGGCCGAACGTGCCGGTACCATTCGCAGCAGTTGCGAAGCTGACATGATGCACGATGCCATTCGTGGTGATGTGCTTGCCTGGCGACTCGCGGAAACTGATGCAGAACGCTCTGAAGCAACCGACGCGCTTGCAGAGCACGCCGACAACTTCAGGCGTCTGCTGAAAGACACTGCGGACGCGCACCTCACAGACGCGGAACGCACCAAGGTCGCCAGCGCAACCGCCGCCGTCGAGGCCTATATCGACTCGGCCGAGTCGCTGATGAACAAGCCACACGACGACGATTCGGCCATCGCAACCGCACACGCCGACTTCTCGCAGCGCTTTGATGCGCTTGAAGAAGAACTCGAGGCTCTCTCGGGCCTGCTCGAAGAAGGTGTGCAAAATGCCAACGCCACCGCCGCAGCGATGCCGTTCGTCGTCATGATGCGCACGCTCGCGGTGCTGGGCGTGGGCGGTGCCGCTCTCGTCGGCGCGTGCTGGTACATCCGTCGCGGCATCCTGCAGCGCACCGGCGTCGCCCGCGATGGCCTCGCCGCGCTTGCCGCTGGCGATCTCACCAAGTCCTGCAACGACAACGTGCAGGACGAGATCGGCGCAATCGTGCAAGACATCAATACCACACGCGGCAAACTCGCGACAACGGTGCAGGCCATGCAACAGGCCGCCGCCGCACTCGGTACCGTCACTTCCAACGTTCGCGAGAACGCCAACGAAGTCGTGAGCGGCATGGACCAGCAGTCGCAGACGACGACGCAGGTCTCCGCCGCGATTGAAGAACTCGCCGCGAGCATTCGCGAAATCGCCAACAAGAGCACCGACGCCGCTCAAAGCAGTGATGAAAGTCGCAAGGAATCGCGCAGCGGCGCGGAAGTCGTGGACCACACAGTCGCCGAGATCAAGGCGATTGCAAGCACCGTCGTCGACGCGGTGCAAAGCGTGCGAGCACTCGGTACCAAGAGCGAGGAAATCGGCAAGCTCGTCGCGACCATCGACGAGATCGCCGAGCAGACCAATCTCCTCGCGCTTAACGCGGCCATCGAAGCCGCGCGAGCCGGTGAGCATGGTCGCGGCTTCGCCGTGGTCGCCGACGAAGTCCGCAAGCTCGCAGAACGCACGCAGCGTGCAACCGAAGAAGTCACTCGCACCGTCCGCGAAGTGCAAAGCGCCAGTCAGCAAACCGTCCAGACCATCGAGAAGGGTTCATCGCGCGTCAACGTGGGCGTCGAATCGGCGAACCAAGCCGGCGTCGCGCTCTCGCGCATCACGCAGAACACGGACGCCCTCTCCGGCATGGTCCGCGCAATCGCCGCATCGACCGAACAGCAGTCCGCCGCGAGCGAAGAACTCACACGCTCGGTTTCGCAGATCGCGGAAGTGACGCAAACCGCCAAGCGCAGCGCAGGCACGCTCGCCGACGCGTCCGTGCAACTCACGCGTGAATACGAACGCCTCGCCTCCGCCGTGAAGGCCTTCCGGTTGTCGTGATGCCGTTGGTTCGGCGAACTTTGCGCGATAACGAGAATCTGGACCACCAAAAAACCGCTGGTTTACCAGCGGTTTTTCCTTTGCCCTTCACCCTGCTCGTGCGGTCGTCGATGCACCTCGCACACCGCCTATCGGGGCGGTCATCGGAGAATGTGCATGAAGATCGTGAAGATGATGAGTGTGTTGGCGGTGCTCGCTGGTTCCACCTGTGCGTTCGCGCAGGACGGTTCAGCGGACTTGGGGGGCGACGGCGGTTTCGCGAGCGGCCAGAACATGGATCGCGACCTGCTGCCCACGCCCATCAAGACACCGAAGGCTGATGACGCTGACGCGTCTGCCGATGCCGCAGCCGCAACCGAAGCCGATGACGAAAGCCGCCTGCACTTCAGCGCGGGCGTCGACTTCGCCAACGCCTACTACTACCGCGGCATCCGCCAGGAAGATCGCGGCGTGATGGTCCAGCCCTGGGCCACGCTGGGCATCGACATCTACAAGACCGATGCGTTTACCGTGACGCCATACGTGGGCACGTGGAACAGCTTCCACGACCGCGCCACTGGCGCCGCCCAGAACGATCAGCTCGACGACAAGTGGTACGAGTCCGACATCTACTTCGGTGCGACACTCGTCGCCGGCAAGTGGACCGTCGGCGCGCAGTACGGCTGGTTCATGGCTCCCAACGACTCATGGACGACTATCCAGGAACTGCAGTTCTCGGCCAGCTACGACGACAGCGAGTGGCTCGGCGCATGGAGCATGAAGCCCACCGTCGCACTCGTCTTTGAAACCGGTGAAGGCAAAGCCGACGGCCTTGATCGCGGCACATACCTGCAGTTTGGCGTCACGCCCGGCTTCGATCTCGGCACGCGCGAAGGTGGCGACGCCCTCGTCCGCATCGACGTCCCCGTCATGATCGGTCTCTCGCTCAGCGACTACTACCAGGGCGCCGACGGCGAAGATGAAACCTTCGGCTTCGCATCTATCGGCGTGAAGGCCAGCTACGCCCTGCCCATCGACGACAAGTGGGGCAGTTGGACCGTCTACGGCAGCGCGACTGGCGTGCTGCTGGGCGATTCCACGCAGGACTTCAACGATGACGAAGACACCGTCGGCATCCTGAGCTGCGGCTTCAGCATGAGTTTCTGATCGCGAGACGCTTGTCTCAAGCGTTGACGCACGCAACGACCTCGGCCGCCGCTTGCTTGATTGCTTCGGCGGTCACTTCCAGATTCGCGACAGCCCGCAGCGACCGCTCGCCCGTCGGCAGCATCAACACGCCGCGCTGCGCAAGCCGCTCCGCCAGCGCCGCTGCGTTGACGGGCACGTCATCGGTCAACTCAAACAACACGATGTTCGTCTCGATCCCTTTCGCGTGCTGTGCAGAAAGCCGGAGCCGCGGCGATCGCGTGATAACGTCCGCAAACGCACGCGCATTCGCATGATCCTCCGCCAGCCGCGCAACATGATGATCCAGCGCATGCATGCACGCTGCCGCGAGTATTCCCGCCTGCCGCATGCCTCCACCAAACAGCTTGCGCACCCGCCGCGCCTGCTTGATGAACGCGTGCGACCCCGCCAATCCCGACCCCACCGGCGTGCCCAGCCCTTTGGAAAAGCACATCGACACCGAATCAAAGTGCTGCGCCAGCTCACGCGCCGTGTATCCACCCGCCGCGCACGCGTTCCACGCCCGCGCACCGTCCAAGTGCGTGAGCAGCCCCGCCCCGTGCGCCGCCGCCGACACGCTCGCGATGTCCGCAAGTTGCCACACCGCGCCGCCGCCGCGATTGTGCGTGTTCTCCAAACTCAGCAGCCGCGTGCGCGGATAGTGCACATTGTCCGCACGCACACTCGCGAGCACATCCGCTGCGCTGATCTGTCCCCGCAGCCCCGGCAACGCCTTGATCATGCACCCCGACAACGCCGCCGGCCCGCCGCCTTCGTAATGAATGATGTGCGAGCCCTCATGACAAATGATCTCATCACCGGGCTGTGTGTGTACCTTGATAGCAATCTGATTCGCCATCGTTCCGCTGGGCACAAACACCGCGGCCTCTTTGCCCAGCATCTCTGCGAATCGCCGCTCCAGCGCGATCACCGTCGGATCATCCCCCAGCACATCATCGCCGACTTCCGCGCGTGCCATCGCTTCACGCATCGCCGCCGTGGGCTTCGTCACCGTGTCGCTTCGCAAGTCAATCGCTCGGGCCGCCTGGGCATGCAAGTGCTGATACATGCGCGATGATACGTGACGCGTGCCAAACCGCTTCACGCCTTCGCATCATTTCGCAATCAGCCGCAGCGTGTCATACCGCTGATCATCCGGCGCCGACGCGAGCGCGGCCAGCAGCTTCCACGCCTGCCCGTGCCCTGGCGTCAGCCCATCGGGCCGCACGTTCTTGCCCGCCGCTTGATTGATCCGCTGCGTCGACGTGCGCTCAAAGTCAATCCAAATCGGCGCGACCTGCTGCGTGAAGCCGCAGTACGTCTGCGTCGCCACTTGCAGCCCCGCCCGCTGAGCCGCATCACCCAAACTCTTCCGCGTGAAAAAGTTGATATGCCGCGGCACGTCCAGCCAGTGCCACGCCGCCCCCGCACGTTGCAACCCCAGCGCGCTGTTGTTGGGCACATCACACAAGTACACCCCGCCCGGCGCGAGCATGCGTTTCACGTTGCGCAGCACCTTCAGCGGATCAATGCAGTGCTCGAGCACATGCCGCGTCGCGATGATGTCAAACTGCTGCGCCAGCACTTCCGCCGGCACGTCTTCCGCCGTCCCCGCGTGCACCGCAATCCCGCGCGACCGTACCGCCTCGCGCGCTTTCTCATCCGGCTCGACTCCTGTCACCGCCGCGCCCTGCTCCTTCATCGATGCCAGAAACCCGCCGCTGCCGCAGCCCAAGTCCAGCACGCGCGCCCCGCGCAGTTCGTTCTTGCCCCACGCCCGCTTCACCACGTCCGGCGTGTGATGCAGCTCGCGCCCCTTGTCCAGCCGCCACGCAATCGCCACGCGCAGCTTCTCGTGCCAGGGCGAAACCGGCCGCGTCGCCGCCTGCGTGCCGTGCGTGTAGTAATCCGGCGTGTCATAGAACGACGCGACCTGCGCAGGCGTGGGCCGCGGCGCAAGAAATCCAAACGCACACGCATCACACCACGCCAAGTCATACGCCGTCTTGTCAGCGGGCTTGCGCCAATCCATCGCCACATGCAGCCACGGCCGCGAACCCATCGAAGCGCACAACGGACACGGTGTAGTGGGGGCGGTGGGGGGGGCGGCGTTG
>DATGWV010000386.1:0-5814 GCA_035299305.1 Phycisphaerales bacterium
GTCGCCAGCCGTAGCCCCAAGCCGCAGCTTGGGTGCATCCGCCTCACCGCGAGCAAGGCCAGCGGCGCGGGCGACCTCACGCTTTCGGGCACCGACGCCGAAATCGCCCTCAAACTCACGCTCACACAAGTCGACGTGCAGAAGCCGGGCGAAGCTCTCATCCCCGCCGACAAACTCAAGAGCATCGTCGCCGCTGAAGAAGGCGAACCCACGCTTACCATCGAAGTTGACGATGACATCTGCCACATCAAGGGCGCCGACGCGCACTTCAAAGTCTTCGGCTATCCCGCCAACGACTTCCCGCCCATTCCCGACTTCGCCGGCGTCGTCGCGGGCAGCATGGGCGAGCCCAAAGCCAAAGCCGTGATGACCCACCCCGCCGGCTCGCTCGCGCAGCTCGTCGCGCGCACCAGCTTCGCCGTCGCTCGCGAAAATTCCCGCTACGCCATTAACGGCGTGCTCATGAAGCGCGACGGCAAGCGCCTCGAGATGGTTGCCACCGATGGCCGCCGCCTCGCTCTCGCCCGCGCTGCTCTAACAGGCGGCGACAAGGACGCGAAGGCCGTCTCGTGCATCATTCCCACCAAGGCCCTGGGCGTCCTGCAGCGCCTCATCGCCAGCCACGATGAGCCCGTGCAGATCGCCGTGACCGATGCGCAGATTCTCTTCAGCTTCGGCACTGCCGGCAGCCCCGGTCGCGCCGTCCTCGTGAGCAACCTCGTCGAAGGTTCCTTCCCTCCCTACGAAGACGTGCTTCCCAAGGACAGCGACAAGAAGGTCACCTTCGACCGCGACGTCATCGCCAGCGCCGTCCGCCGCGCAGCTCTGCTGACCAACGAAGAAAGCCGCGGCGTGCGCCTCGCTTTCAAGAGCAAGGGCAAGAGCCTCGAACTCAGCAGCCGCGCCGCCGAAGTGGGCGAAGCCAACATCCGCGTCGACGTCACCGCCTACGAAGGCGACGACCTCGAAATCGGCTTCAACCCCCAGTTCATCGTCGATGCCATGAAGGTCATCCAAGAGCCTGAAGTCATCATGGAACTCAAGGCCCCCAACAAGCCCGGCCTCATCAAGAGCGGCACCGACTTCCTCTACGTCGTCATGCCCGTCAGCCTCACGTAAAGCTTCTTCACGGGCAATCGCCCCGCGTACGCATCGTGCAAGCCGTGATATCTGGCGCGATCGGTCGGCTGGTCCTCATATCAGGCACCAGCGGTCACCGATTCGATCGCGTGCGCCGGCGTTCCAATCCCCGCGCACGGATCACAACAGTCGTCGCATGTTCAAGCGCAGCTTGCCTGTGTCACTCACACCCGCCCGCCAGATTCGTAAAGAACGCAACCACATCCGCATCCTCCGGATAGATCCCATTCACGTTCACATCGATGCTGTCGCACGGTCTGATGCTTGTGCCCGCGCACACGCCGCCCGCTAGCACGTTGAGGAAATCAATCACATCCTGATCTTCCGGAAACACGCCGTTGTTGTTGAAGTCGATATCGATACTGCGGACGCTGAACGCATTCGTCTCCGCGCTGCCCGAGCCATCGGTCAGAATGTACCGGAACCGACCGTTCTGCGTCGCAGGCAGCGACACGGTGAGCTGTGAACTGGTCGTCGTGATCGCTGACGGCAAGATGTACTCCACCCCGCCCGTCACAACATCCTCGCGGAAAAGCAACGGACTCGTGGGAGTCGGTGTCACCAACTGAATCGATCTCGCCGAGCCATCGCACGCCAGCGCCACATCTTGCACGGTGTTGGAAATGACCGGGTCCTGACGCGGAGTCAGTTCCCAGACAGACCGGCCGAGGGAGTCGTTGCCGTCTAAGTATTCCACGCCCACCAACAGTCGCCCTTGCCAGATGATGGATGAACGGACCGTGGAGAATTGCGTGTTTGGCACGCCGCGCATACCCGGACACCACCGAGTCACCGAGCGAATAGTCGTCTCACCTGGAACTGTAAACGGAATTGTCGAAAGCAGTTGCCCGAACTGATACAGCTCGCCGTTGTACACCTGCATCGAACTGACAAAACTGCCGTTTCCCAGGAAGCTTGTCCAGTTCGCCCGCTTCCATCCGCTGTCCGTGTTGATCGCAAGCGTTGTGGAGAGCACGGGAAAGAACCCGAGGGGCGATATCGAGACACCGGCGTGCAGTCGATCGTTGAAGCGCGCGACCGGTCCCACCGGCATCCCCTGTTCAACAACGCCCAAGCTCGCAAACGAGCCATTCTCGTATCGCAGCAGTTCACCGTTGTACGTCCCCAGATGCAACGTGCCATCCACGATGCCGATCCAGTTCGCGCCCACCATCGGCCCGCTGGGCGGATCAACCCACTGCGAATCCTGCAATACCTTGAGCTGACTTTGTGATCGCGCGTTCGGCACCGCGATGGCCCAGAGCCGCCCATCGAACGACTCGATGTACCGGCCGAACACCGCGAGCCCATCACCCACTTGCTGCCACGTGTTGCCATCCCACTTGGCAGCCTGGCGCAACGAGCCGTCATCAAACAGCCCCACGACATACAGCTCCCCATTGTGCGATGCCAGTTGCGTGGCAACCGCTCCGGGCTGCTCGACCAGCAACTGATTCCCCACCCACACCCACTGCGTCCCATCCCATCGGCGAACAAACGCTCCGAGCCCCGTACCAACATTGCCATTGCGGCCCGCAAGGTACAACTCCCCGTTGTGCACGTGCAGATCCCACACCGCACCCTCATTGAAGTTCCCGAACGGCACCCACGACTGCGCCAAAGCACCCGCAGCCGACATCCCCACCACACCGACCACCCCGATGACTTGCTTTGCCGAGAACATGACGTACTCCATTGCCACGACTGCTCTACTTACCGGCGAGCAATCCCTCGGTTGCGACTCTCCACGCAACTTTCTCCCCGACCTCACATGACAAATACCTCGTGATTGCACCCGCAATCCGGCCACTTTCCTCCTTTCCCTCCCTACGCTGCTTCTGGCCGGATTCGCCCCCGGCAGTCGGCACAACTCACGCGCCTTCATGTGTTCGGAAAGACTCTCCCGCAATGGACGCGGGCTTTCCTGCGGATGCGACAGGCCGTGCGCGGTTGTGAACTTGACGCTGAAAGGACCCGCTCATGAGCTTCGATGCCGTCGTCCACGCCCAGGCCATTGAACTCTGTCGCCTCTCCCTCGACATGTGCGCCGCCTCAGGTTCTGGTCACCCCACCAGCGCGGCCAGCATCTCGCACCTCACCACGGTGCTGATGTTCAACACCATGCGCTGGAGCCCCGACCACCCCGACTACCCCACCAGCGATCGCCTCGTGCTCAGCGAAGGCCACGCCGTTCCCGCCGTCTACGCCGCGTGCGCCAAGCTGGGCGTCATGGCTGGCAAGGACCCCGCCAAGCGCAAGAAGCTCACGCTCGAAGACCTCAAGACCCTCCGCATGGGCAGCAGCGTCCTCGATGGCCACCCCAACCCCATGGAAGGTTTCCCCTTCTTCGACGCCGCCACCGGCAGCCTGGGCATGGGCCTCTCCATCGCCGCAGGTCTGGGCGAAGCCGCGCGTCTCGACGGCCTCGACAAGCGCATCTACTGCATCATCGGCGATGGCGAAAGCCGCGAAGGCCAGATCGCTGAAGCGCTCGACTACATCGTCGATCGCAAGCTCAAGAACGTCCTGCCCATCTTCAACTGCAACGAGTACGGCCAGGCCGATCGCGTGAGCGGCCAGCAATCCATCGAAGTCATGGTCCCCAAGCTCGAGGCCTACGGCTTCGAAGTGCGCGTCGTCGATGGTCACCAGCCCAGCCAGATCAAGGCCGCGTTCGATGCCTTCATCGAGAACAGCACCAAGCCCAGCGGCAAGCCCATGGCCGTTGTCGCCAAGACCGTCAAGGGTTGGGGCAGCCCCAGCCTGCACGGCGGCGGCTGGCACGGCAAGCCGCCCGCAGGCGATCAACTCAAGAAGGCCCTCAGCGAACTCGAAGCCGTGCGCCAGCAGCTCACGTCCTCACTCAGCAGCAGCGATGCCTTCACCATCCAGCCGCCCCCGCAGGCTCCACAGAAGGATTACAACAGCGCCGATATCCCCGACCTCGCTGACGCGATGAAGAAGCAGGACATGGGCGCGCTCTACAACAGTGGCAACCTCGCCACCCGCCGCGCCTACGGCATCGCCCTGCGTGAACTCTGCAAGGCCAACCCCAACGTCGTCGTCCTCGACGCCGACGTGAGCAACAGCACCTTCGCCGAGACCGTGCGCAAGGACCCGGCCATCGCCAACAAGTTCATGGAGTGCAAGATCGCCGAGCAGAACATGGTCAGCGTCGCCGCGGGCCTCTCTGCCGCGGGCAAGGTCCCCTTCGTCAGCACCTTCAGCAAGTTCTTCGCCCGCGCATATGACCAGATCGAAATGGCCATCTACAGCGGTGCCAACCTCAAGCTCGTCGGCAGCCACAGTGGCGTCACCCTCGCCGCCGACGGCCCCAGCCAGATGAGCCTGCCCGATGTGAGCTGGTTCCGCAGCTTCAGCACCATGAAGGACCACCGCGGCAACCCCGGCTGCTACGTGCTGCAACCCAGCGACGCCCACGCCGCCTACTCGCTCGCGCAAGTGATGGCGGAATACGAAGGCGTCTGCTACATGCGCACCCTCCGCGCCGACACCGAGTTCATCTACAGCAAGGATGACGTCTTCAACCTCGGCGGCTTCCAAACCCTCGCCGAAGGCCGCGACATCCTCATCGCCGCCAGCGGCTACATGGTGCACGAAGCCAACAAGGCCCTCGAAGCCCTCGACAAGGCCGGCATCAGCGCGTCACTCGTTGACCTCTACAGCCTGCCCTTCGACCGCGATGCCCTGCTCGACATCATCAACAGCAGCGGCGGCCTCGTCCTCAGCGTCGAAGACAACTTCGGCGGCGGCATCGGCAGCGCCATCGCCGACGCCATCCTCGAAGCCGGCGACGGCTTCCGCCTTGAGCAAATGCACGTCACCCGCATCCCCAAGAGCGCCCGCACCGCCGACGAAGTCCTGCAGATGTGCGGCCTCAAGTCAGAAAACATCGCCAAGAAGGCGATGCAAATGCTGCAAGTCGTCTGATGCAGGTGGCCCGCCCCTCCGGGGCGGGAGGCTCGGGTACCCCGGTTCTCCGAACCGTGCCGCGAGCGCAGCGAGCAGGCTTTCGTTCATCCCCATCCAACAAACAAGCCGCGCACCCGCGCGGCTTGTCTCATTTCACGATCAACCTCCCACCTTCGCTCGCGCCCAGCACGCTCACTCCCCCACCACCACTCTCGGCAATCCAAACACCTCCGGATTGATGTACGTCCCGCGCATCTGCTCGGTCTTCTCCACCTCCGGCACGATCCGATGCTGCTGCGCATACGCATCGCGCCGAATGCCCGTCACTTGCCAGCTCACTTCCACATTCGGCACACTCGTCCGCACGCGAAACGTCGCGGCCTGCCCCTTCACATCCGGATCCACCTTGCTCACGACCTTCGCCCACACAAACTCATTGCTGTCAGCTTCATCAATCACCGTCAGTTGATAGCGATAGTCACCATTGAGCGCGGTGAAGTACGTCGGCAACGTCACCGTCGCATACCCGCTCGCGTCGGTCGTCACGACGCCGTTGTAGATCGTCATCATGTCCGGACTCTCCACGCACACGTGCCACAGCTCTTTGTTCGCCGGGTCCAGCGGATGATCAATGCGAAACGCCTTCGCCGCCGCCGTCAGCGTGTTGCTCACATCCACATTCCCCGAGAAGTACCCCGCGCGCCCCGCCAGCGGCGCAGTGCCGAAGACACCCCACCCGCT
>DATGWV010000387.1:0-6496 GCA_035299305.1 Phycisphaerales bacterium
CACAGTGCTGCGATGACATCGACTTCAACAACAACAACGTCTTTCCTGAGGATCAGGATGTGATCGCGTTCTTTGACGTGCTCGCCGGCGCAACGTGCGCGACGTGCAATGACATTGACTTCAACAACAACACGGTGTTCCCGGAAGATGAGGATGTGATCGCCTTCTTCCGCGTGCTGGCGGGCGGAGAGTGTTCGTAAAAGTGTCGGGCGCGCTGACGAGTTGATTGGACCAAACAGAAGCCGCTTGGTACAGGGCCGTTTGAAAAGCGGCCCTGTTTTCAATGAAATTGTCAGTCTTTTTGAGCCACATGCAGCTTGGGACATTGCATCGGCGTGGACATTGCGATAAATTGTGGATGCATTCGGTCGTTATCGAGTCTGGTTCGAAAGGGAGGTTGCGGTCGATGGGTACATGTCTTCGCGCAAGCATCGGGATTTTCGCACTGTTCGCCACGGCAGGGATGAGCGTCGCACAGCTCACGCCAAACTACGTCGTGACACGTTTGGGGTTGAGCGCGCCGGGGTACGGGTATTCAGATTCGGTCTATGCTGGTGATCCGCGGTTCGCCGGCGACACGCGAACACCTGTTGCAGGTCGGACGCAGTTTGGGCCGATTCAGGCGGAGCAGCATGGCTGGTTTTGGAGCGGTCGCGCGAGTGATCCGGTCGTTCGCATCGGGCCCGACGGCCCGCAGTATCGCAACGCAAACGGTGTTCTTGAAACCTACGTGGGCAAGCCGTTTGTGCTTGGAGGGACCGGTGCGTGGGCGGTGACCGGTTACACGCCCAAGTACGCCGGTGGTTATGCCGGGCTTGAATTATGGTGCTTTGACGGCACGACATTGCACACGCTGGGATTGACAGGACCGGGATATTCGAGTGCTACTGGCGGCGCGACGACGTATCACCGGGCGAGAGTGGGCGGAATGGTCGCGGGAGATACGGTGCGATTCGCGGTGACGGGTGGCCAGGCTTCATGGGTGTGGGATGGCACTACGACGCAGCGCCTTGGGCTGTTCTCGCAAAACTACGTTGATGGGAACAACTACCAGTTCTCCGAGATCACGTACTCGTTCGCATCGCCGGTCGTGATCGCCGGGTATTCGCGAGTCGTGGGCCAGAACGGGTGGGACGCGTGGTACTGGAAGCCCAGTGCCGGCGGCGGATTGCCCGGTGTGATGCGCGGTCCGTTGTACCTGCAGGGGTCGCAGTATGTCTCGCCGGATCAGTCGCGCTACAGCAGCATCTCCGCATGCCTGCCAGATGGCAGACTGATCGGTAAGACGGATAAGTTCAGCACGGGCGGCTTGAGCGTCGGATATGACCTATGGATTGATGACGGCGTAACGACAACACCCATCGTGACGGGCGAAGGCTGGAACTATCTCCAAACGTACACGCCATCGGGAAGTGTGCTCATCGGCAACGCGTTTTCGCGGCCCCCGTCGATTTACAACCCCGATCAAACTTTGGGCTCTTCGCGCGCGTGGGAAGTGCGCAGCGGGGTGTATCGTCTGTTGGGACTGAGCGGACCCGCGTATACGAATGGGACAGATGCGGTGCATCGCACTGTGGGTGTGAGCGACGCAGGATTGGTGGTGGGATATTCCGATCGTTACGTGAGCGGACTCACCAACGGGCGCGACGCGTGGCTCTGGAACGGAACCAGTTACACGGTGCTGGGGCTGACGGGGCCGGAGTGGACCAACCCGCAGAACGGAACGCGTGGCACGCAGGCATATGTGACGCCGGATGGCACTGTGTTCGGTACCAGCCAGCGGTACACGCCTTCGGGCGCAGAAAACGGAACGGCCACGTGGCTCTTTGACGGCACAACATGTGTGCCGGTCGGGTTAGTAGGTCCTGCGAACATCGGCTTGAACGGACTCACATACATGTCGCCGCTAGGTGCATATGGCGGGTCGGTGGTGTTTGGCTCGTCACAGCGCACCGCCCCGGGCGCGGGGGGCATCGACGGGTGGGTGCGGACACGGACGGGAGATCTGCTGCTCGGTCTCACATCACCTGAACATACCAGTTCGACTGGCGGGCGACACACCCTGTTCCCACTCGAGATGCAGAATGGAGTGATGGTCGGGCAGCAGGACAACTACTCCACGAATGGACGCGATGCGTGGTACTTCGACCCGGCCCAGGAGCGCACGCTTGCGGTCGGCCCGCTCGGACAAGGCTACACGCACCTGATCTCGCTGCGTGATGACGGGTTGCTGCTTGGTTCAAACAATCTCGGCGGGTTCATCTTCCGTCCTGACGTTGGGTTTGTGCTGCTGAAGAATCTCGTCAACGGCAGCATCGCGGCCGCGGGGCTCACAGATGTCACGTTCCCGCAGATCGCTTATGGCTTTGATCGATTCATCGCGTATGGCAGCCGTAGCAGTCAGCCCATCACGGTTCCGATCGCCGTGACTTTCAACAGCGACTGTCCGTTGGGCGAATCATGCTGCGACTCCATCGACTTCAACAACAACGCTGTGTTTCCCGAAGATCAAGACATCATCGACTTCTTCAACGTTCTCGCCGGGGGTCCCTGCTCGGCTGGCAACACCTGCAACGATATCGACTTCAACAACAACACCGTCTTCCCGGAAGACCAGGATGTGATTGAGTTCTTCAATGTACTGGCGGGTGGGGAGTGTTCGTAAGGGCGGGGGATCGGGGCTGTGCGTGAAGAACACAGGAATCGGCGCAAAGGCCTCGCACCGAGTCGCGGAGAGCGCGCAGAGACGAGCGGGGTTGAGTGATGGCCGCTTGAGTTTGGAAAAGAAAAGGCAGGCGTTGCAATGGGTTGAGCAACCTTTTGTGACGCCTGCTTTTTCATTGAGCCCCATTCGCGCCTTGTGGTGAACCTGCCTTGTGATTGGTGCGAGTCGGCAAACGAGAATCAGCCAGATGCTCGCATCGTTTGGTTCGTGTGAGTGTCGGGCAGCAGCGAGTCGGGAATCTCTGGCTGTGATTTCTTCGCAAACGCATGTCCATTTGCAGGGGTCAACTGCGATAATCCTGCGGGAGGTTTTCATGCGCGTTGTTTTCTCTGCGGCGGTGCTGGCTGGTCTTGCGGGTTCGCTCGGGTTGGTGACGGCGGCGCACGCCGAGCGAACGGTGGACTTTGAGAACCTGGCGGCGGGGACGGTCGTCACGACGCAGTATCCGGGTGTCACGTTCAGTTGCATTGATGGCGCGACTGTGGCTGCGCCGCCGGAGATTTATGCATCGCTGGGCACGGACACGAGCAGTCCGACCCGGTGTCTGGTCGCGGGCGATACAGGGTCGGATGCCGGACCTGAGTTCCTGCGCATGGTGTTCGCCAATCCGCAGCGGCGTGTGCAGTTCACGACGGGCAAGGGCTTTGGGCTTGCCGGCAGCGGCAACCAGACGGTGCGCGTGCGTTGGTACAACTCGGCGGGGGCGATTCTGGGCACGCGATTTGTCGACACGCAGGACTTCGTGTGCCAGACGTATGTGAACCTGGGCAGCGACACGGGCACGGCGAACATCTCGCGCGTCGAAGTGCAGGCGTTCAACGACGCGGGCACGGCGCCGATTGCTGATCTTGAGTACATCGATGATCTGACGTACACGGCGGATGTGACGCCGCCTGTGGTGAGTATTTCGAGCCCTGCGGCGGATACGTGCGTGTGTCCAAACCCGACGATTGTCGGCGTGAGTTGCGATAGCGATGGCACGCTGGTGAGCCGAGCGGTGGAGTTCAGCACCGGTCCGAACGGGCCCTGGACGCTCATCAATTCGTCGTCCACGGGCGTGTGCGCGAACGGCGCACTGGGCGTGTGGAGTACTGCGGCGCTCGGAAGCGGGCAGTACTACCTGCGTGCTCGCGCAATCAACGCCGAAGATGTGGAAACTGATTTCATTCAACGTGTTGTGCTGGACAAAAGTGCGCCGACGACCATTCTGCGCTCTCCCGCTGTGAACGGGATTTTCAGCACGTCGATATGCTTTGACGGCACGGTGGATGATGGCGGTTGCTCGTCGCCGACGTATCAAATTGTGTGGCGGCCGGGCGGCGGCGGGGCGTTTGCGCCCATCAACCCGGGCACAGCCTCGTACACGGGCACGGTCATCAACGATCCGCTGGGCGAATCGTGGAACATCGCGGGCCGACCCGATGGGCAGTATGTGGTGCGGCTGGCATCGACGGATTCGTGCGGCAACGCGACGAGCGTGGACCGCAACATCACCGTGGACAACACGCGGCCGGTTGCACTGCTGACATCACCTGCGATGTGCGCGACGATCGGCAATGGCACAGTGCTCATCCGCGGCACGGCCAGCGATGCGAACATCTCTGGCTGGGCGGTGCAGGTCGCGGGCGGGCCCTTCACGGGCTGGCAGACGATCGCGACGGGCACGAGCAACATCACCAATGGTGTGCTGGCGAGTTGGAACACGAATGCACTGCCGCGCTGCGCGTATGTGATTCGTCTGCTCGTGAATGATCGGTCCGTGGTGTCGTGCTCAGGCAGCACGCAGCAGAGCGAGTACGTGACGACTGTCGCACTTTCGCCCAACGCGCCGTGCGATGATATTGATTTCAACAACAACGGCGTCTTCCCTGAAGATCAGGACGTGATCGACTTCTTCAACGTGCTGGCGGGTGGCGGCTGCTGAGTTAGTTCGCACTGTCACGCGATCGCCGATGGTGGTTGTTGGTTGCGCGAGGCAAAGGCGTCACGGCGCGTCTTGAAATTGCGTGATTTTCGGCCGCGATAACGAACTTGCCAAATTCCTGACAGTCTTCGCCGGTATTCGTCGCATGCTGACCTGCACACTTCTCGTGTAGAAAGGTCTTGTCATGCAACGCACTCTTTCCGTTCTCGCAGTCGCACTTCTTGCTTCCGCCGCGTCGGCTCAGATCACCGGTTCCGCTGACGCGACGGGCGGCACGCTCATCGAGCGGCTGATGGAGAACAGCGGCCTGCCGAGTTCCGCAGTCGCGGCCAACGGCCGGGTGTTCAGCGGACAGGTGGTTGGCGGTTCGCAGTCAGGAACGTACTCGTCGCTGCTGCTGCGGGGCGAGAACAACACCTCGCTGACGCTGCCGGCGGGTATTGTTCTGTCGTCGGGACTGGTCACGAGTCTGCCGGCGACGAACACGACGTGGAGCTACTCCAACGTCACCAACTCGGGCACGAGCAACTTCTTCCGTGACTTTCCCGCGCAGACCGGCACGAGCCGGCACAGTGGTCGACTGCAGGAGCATGACACAAACGAACTGACGTTCGACATTGCTGTGCCTGCGGGCATCGTGGGCGTGCGGGCGGAGTTTGTCTATGCGTCCGATGAGTTTCCGGAGTGGAGCGGGACGGCGTATGCAGATGGATTCGCATTCATCGTCGATGACGTGAACTACGCGAAGTTGCCCGATGGACGGCCCGTGTCGCTGCTCAGTCAGAACGACAACATCCACTTCATGACCAACGGCGATCAGATCGATCCGCTGGTGCCGCTGGTGGCGGATGTGGAGTACGACGGCATGACGCGCGTGCTGGAAGTGACCGCGCCGCTGCGACCTGACCGCACGAACACCATCACCATCGTCGTCGCGGACACGGGCGATGAGATTTATGACTCGGCGGTGTTCATCTCAAGCCTGCACTTCATTGAGGGCACTGCCCCGATTGATCCGCAAGACTGCCACGTTCGCGTGCGGCATAACTCGGCGGACGATGCAAGCTTTGTTGAGTTCGGCCAAGGCGGCTGCGACGACATCGACTTCAACAACAACGGCGTGTTCCCGGAAGACCAAGACATCACTGACTTCTTCAGCGTGCTCGCCGGTGCGCAGTGCGGCGAGTGCCATGACATTGATTTCAACAACAACGGCGTATTCCCGGAAGATCAGGATGTGATTGATTTCTTCAACGTGCTGGCTGGGGGCTCGTGCGTCTGAACGGTTTTTCCTGCGACAAGTTCACGCATCAAAGTGACGGTGGCGTCCCGAAAGTGATCGCTTTCTGGGCGTTGCTGTTTCAAGAGTCGCGAATCTCGCCAATCATCGTGAAGTTCTCGGAATCTGCCGATGCGACATCGACTTGCAGCGTGCGGGCGATCTGGTAAGCTGGCGACATGGCGAGCCGACAGATGACCTTCGTTGTTGCGTGCAGTGCGCTGTTTGCGGGTAGTGCGATGGGCACACAGGTGGTGCTGACCGCTCCTGTGACGATTACTCCCACGACGACTGCCATCTCGCCGACGCTGGGTGGCCCGGCTGTGCCGCTGGCGCAAGCGGAGATCATCGTGTCGGGCACGACGTTGACGGTCACGGGTCGGCACACGATTCAATCGCTCACGCTGCTGGGCGGCGCTCGCGTCACGCATCCTGCGCGCGTCGAGACGAACTACGCGCCAGGCGATCTGGTGCGCGGCATGTATCTCATCGTCACTGGTGATGTGACCATCGGCGCGGGCGGACTCATTGATGTTGATGGGCAGGGATTCGATGGTTCAAGCGGCAC
>DATGWV010000388.1:0-10728 GCA_035299305.1 Phycisphaerales bacterium
AGCGGCGTGCGCACCCGCCTCACCCGCAGCCCATTGGGCCGCGTCACATCACTCGTCACCTGCCCCACCGGGTCCGCGAGTTTCGCAATCTCGCCAATCCCCGCAATCGCCTGCGCAAAGCTGCCGCTCGTCACTTCCAGCCGCCGCAGCTTCGCACTTGCCAACCCGCTCGCCCGCGCCGCCTCCATGTCCGCGACATTCGCCGCCAACACCTCGTCGCGCGCCGCCTCAACGCGCCGCGCCACTTCCATCAGCACCGCGTTCTTCGCGCTCGTGCTCAACGCGCCCAATCCGCGCGCCGCATCCGCTGCCGCCTGCGCCACCGCTCGCACTGTGCTCACGCTCCACCCCCTTGCTCGCGCTTCGCCTTGCTTGCCACCACCGCCATGTCATCGCGATGGATCACCTCTTCCGCGATGCACACACCCAGCACCGCCTCAATCTCATCACTCGCCTTCCCCGCAATCGCCCGCACCTCATTCGCGTCATAAGGCGTGATGCCCCGCGCAAACGCCACCTTGTCCGCTCCCGCAATCTCCACCGGACTGTTGGCCGGAAAGCTCCCCACCACATCGCGCACGCCCTTCGCAAGCAGACTCGCCCCGCGCTCCACAATCGCCCGCTTCGCCCCCTCATCCACCACAATCGTCCCGCGCACTCGCGTCGCATAGCCAATCCAGCGCTGCCGCGACCGCGTCACCCGCGCCTTGCTCGCCGAGGCCACAAACGTCCCCAGGTCCTCACCCGCCAGCACGCGCGACACCACGTGCGGATGCACACCCGCCGTCATCACCGTCGCGATCCCCGCCTCCGCACACACGCCCGCCGCCTCCAGCTTCGTGCGCATCCCGCCCGTCCCCACACTCGACGTCACCCCGCTCACATGCTCCATCGCCTTGCCCACATCTTCAATCACACCGATGCGCTTCCCGTTGGGCCATGCATCAAACAACCCATCCACGCTCGACAACACAATCAGCGCATCAACCTGCATCAACCCGGCCACCAGCGCGCTCAACCGGTCGTTGTCCCCCAGCTTGATCTCATCAAAGCTCACCGAATCATTCTCATTGATGATCGGCACCACCCCGCGCGACACGAGTTCCCCCAGCGTCCGCTTCGCATTCAGCATCCGTCCCCGATGATCAAAGTCATCCGCCGTCAGCAGCACCTGCGCCACCGCCGTCGCGCCAAACGCATCATCCCACGCCCGCATCAACTTCTGCTGCCCCACCGCCGCCGCTGCCTGCTTCTGCACAATCGTCTTGGGTTTGCTCGCCAGCCCCAGCGCCCGAAACCCGCTCGCGACCGCTCCCGACGACACCACAATCACCTGCACCCCGCGCTGCATCACGCTCCGCACATCCGCCGCAATCGCCGCCACCCGCTCCGCCGACAGCGTCCCCTCCGGCGCAACCACCGCGCTCCCGAGTTTGATCACAACCTTCCGAGCCGCAACGAGTTGAGATCGCGAGGTCATCACGCTCTGGTTGTAGGCCGCTGCGTCCTCAAACGCCAAAATCCCGCCCAAATCATCGTTCTAGGACCCGGTTTTCCCGCGTTTTCCCATTGTGAACCTCGCTGCTTCCGGCTATCCTAACTCCTGAGAGACCCTGCCTGCACAGGTGCAGCCAGGTGTGGAGAGAGACAGGACACCTCCTGTCGCAACCTGCGCCCGTATGTCGCTCGGCTCAGCGCCGACTGCGATGCGTGCGCTGCAATGCGGCATGCACGTGTCCACGCAGGAGGTTTTTGTGATGCAACGTGCACTGATCGTGGCCCTTCTCGCCGGCGCAGCTGGCGCCGCGAACGCCGACGTGGTCGCCTACTGGGCTTTTCCGGGCACCACCCCTCCCTCAAGCAGCAACTACATCATCGGCTGGCCCATCGCCGCCGACCTCAAGGCCAACACCGGCCCCGCGACGCTCGATACCGACGCCCTCAAGTATGACGGCTCGCCGGCCCCCACCGCCGTGCAGCAAGGCGCCGGCCAGCTCTTCGCTGGCTCGGCCCTCTCCGCCCAGCCCACCTTCGCCGCTGGCTCGGCTCTGAGCTTCCGCAACCTCAACATCGTTGGTGGCGCGCAGAATCTCACCGAAGGCAAGTCCATCATCCTCACCTTCGACGCCAGCAACTACCAGAACCTCCGCCTCATCTTCGATGAGCGCTACACCGCGCAAGGCCCCCAGATCATCGACGTCCTCACGTCCTCAGACGGCGTGAGCTACTCCAATGCCGGCGCGTTCGTCGTCGATCGCGACTCCACCTTCCGCACGCGCAACGTCGACCTGACTGGCAACACCACGCTCAACAACGACAACCAGGTCTTCGTCAAGATCACGATGCGCAGCTTCACCGGCACCGGCAACGCCCGCTTCGACAACATCACGATCACGGGCGACCTGATCCCCACCCCCGGCGCTCTCGCCCTCACGGGCATCGCCGGCCTCATGGTCGCGCGTCGTCGTCGCAAGTAAATCTCCCCAGCCTCACGCCCACTTGAACGCAACCCTTCCCGTGCCACACACGGAAGGAACGCTCAACGGGGACGACTCTCTGGCGAGCGCGCCCACACACCGCGCTCGTCAACCAAGGCCCCGATCTGCCACACGGATCGGGGCTGTTTCTTTTGCCGACCGCTCGCGCCCCGCGTCGTACGTTTCCGCTCCACTCCCCTCTGCCTATCCTCCCCCCGCAATGACTGCACCCTCATGGCTGACGGCTCAACTTCTCGTGTCGGCGGTGACCATTTTCATCATGGTTCACGTCATTCTCGTGACCTGCGCCTACCTCGTGTACTTTGAGCGCAAGATCTCGGCGTACATCCAAGATCGCATCGGTCCCAACCGCGTCGGGTTCGACTTTGGTTTGGCGATTCTCTCGCCGCTGAAGGGCATGATCGGGCTGGGCCAGAGTCTGGCCGACGGCATCAAGTTCATGCTGAAGGAAGACTACACGCCCCTGCACGCCGACAAAGCTCTCTTTAGCCTCGCGCCCATCGCCATCGTCGTGCCCGCTCTCATGGGGTTCATCCTTATTCCCTGGGGCGGCGTCATCAACGTGCCCACGTTCACCATTCCTCTGATTGACATGTCCATCGCCGGGGGCCCCGTCCACGTGATGGGTGCCAACGTCCACGTGGGCGTCGTGTATCTGCTCGCCGTCGCCAGCATCGGCATCTACGGCGTGACGCTGGGCGGTTACGCAGGCAACAACAAGTTCTCCTTCTTGGGCGGCATGCGTGCCAGCGCTCAAATGATCTCGTACGAAATCCCGCTGGGCCTCGCTCTCATGACGGCCCTGCTCGCCATCGGCACCGTGCGTCCCGACGGCATCATCCGCTTCCAGGAAACGCACGGCTGGCTCGTCTTCGCCCAGCCCCTCGCGTGCCTCATCTTCTTCATCACCATTCTCGCCGAAGGCAACCGCGCTCCCTTCGACAACGCCGAAGCCGAACAGGAACTCGTGGGCGGCTACCACACCGAATACTCGTCGATGCGCTTCGCGCTCTTCTTCCTCGCCGAGTACGCGCACCTGGTCACCAGCAGCGCGTTCATGGTCCTTCTCTTCTTTGGCGGCTACAGCCTCAAGTTCCTGCCGTTCATTCCCGAAATTCCGCTGCTCAGCAGCGACCCCGGCACGGGCCTGATGGGCCTGCTTGCCGTGCTCCTCAAGGTCGGCATCTTCATGTTCAAGGTCGTGCTGGTGGTCTGCTTCATGATGGTCGTCCGCTGGACGATTCCCCGCCTGCGCTTCGACCAGATCATGACCAGCGCATGGAACGTCGTCATTCCCCTCGCCCTCGCGCAGGTCGTCGTCGTCAGCGTCATGATCTACCTGGGCCAAACCGGCACCATCCCCATGCTCATCGCCAACGTCGCGCTCATGGGCCTGCTGTTGGTCGCCATCCCCTTCCTCCCCAAGAGCACCGCCAACAAGCGCCTGCCCATGTACGGCAGCCGCTTCGCTCCCATGCCGGGCGAACGCGTCTTCACGCAAAGCCGCGAAAAGGTCGCGCTCGAAGATCGCCCCGTGCAAGGCAGCATGCCAGTGTAAGACAGCGTTCACTTCTCCGCACGACCAAACCGGCGATCCTTCGCCGGTTTTTTCTTGCCCCATTTCTTGCGATCACCGGAAAAGGTTGCATACTCGTAGCACACGGCAGTGTCCGCCGTTGCACGCATCTGTTGCGGCGCGTCTTCGCTCCTTTGGTTTCGTGCTCATCGCAGAGGGGTTCATCATGTACGTTCGCCTTGCCGCCGCCGTCGCCGCCAGCCTTGTCGCCGCCGCGGTTGCTCACGCACAATCGCTCCAGCCGCTTCCGGCGTTGCCCACCGGTGCATCGGCCAACATCAAGCAACTCAGCGGCGACGGTTCCACGCTCGCCGCTATCAACGACAGCACCATCTATCGTTTCCGCAACGGCGCGTGGCAATCGCTCGCAAACGACTGGACGCCCTTTCAAGGCGAGGCCAACCCCTACCGCTTGCGCGACTCGGGCGTACATCTGTCTCGCGACGGGCTCGTCGTTGGCGCGACTGCTCGCACCACCCAGTTCGACGGTTTCTTCGCCCGCATCTATCGCGACGGCACGTGGCGTTCCACTCAGTTTCCTTCGCTCGTCTACGGCATAAGCGCCGACGGCAATCGCTACGTCGGCGAAGCCCTCTTCTCATCCAACACGGTCCCGCACGTGGGAACGTGGAACGGATCGAGTTACACCGTTATCGAAGGCAACACCTCTTCCGTCTTTCCGAGCGAACAACGCTTCTCACAAGGGCCATTGCAGGGCGCCGACGATATTCGCCGCTTTCAAGGCATAAGTGCGGATGGTCAGACTGCCATCTCGTACTCCAGCGGCGTAGGCGGCGGAACCATCGTTCGTCACGGTCAGTCGCCCGCAGCGAACGTCGGTCGCCCGGCAGGCCAGCCGCTGCCCGTCCCCGGCTCCGAAGAATTCCTCTCACCCGTCGCCATGTCGGGCGACGCGGGTGTCATCGTCGGTCTCTTCACAAACAATGACGGTGCAACCCAGCGGCCCTTCCGTTGGACCGCAGCCACAGGCAGCATCTTCCTGAACCTCCCCGCGCTCCCGACAGCCGACATCTCCTTCGACGGCAACATGTTGGTGCTCGCCAATGGCAACATCTACTACCACAACATCGCCGACACACTCACCGCCGCTCAGGTTCTGACCAGTGGGGGCATCGACATCAACAACTGGTCCGATCTTCGCATCACACAACTCAGCGATAACGGCCAAACCCTCGCCGGCTTCGGAACCTTCAATAGCCCCCCCGGCGTCATCACGAACACCCCGTGGGTCGCCACCATCCCAACTCCGAGCATGCTCGCGATGCTGGCCGTCACCGCGCTCGTCTCCTCTCGCCGCAAGCGCACGAACGTCTAAGTCCAAACACCGAACACCAAGCCCACCGCGCACTTCTCGCGCGGTCGTTGCCAGTTTTCTCGCCACTTTGCTGGCTTTCGGACCAACCTGAGGCATGTTGATACACCGGCTTCGCGCCCCGCTTGGGAGGCGTTGCGCGCTGTCGGTTTCTGCAGAGGGCTTGCGATGAACATCTCCGCCACACTCGTGCTGCTCGCCAGCGGTTTCGCATGCGCACTGGCTTCCGCTCAGTCGCTCCAACCCGTCGCCAACCTGCCGGGCGGCGAGAAAGCCGCCATCAGTGACATGAGCGACGACGGCTCCACGCTCGTTGCACAAACCAACACCGAAGTCTTCCGCATGCGCAACGGCACCTGGCAGTCGCTGGGCACCGTCATCGGCAAGACCCCCACTGTCGTTCGCGCATCGAGCAATGGCGACTTCGTCCTCAGCAGCATGCGCAGCATCGGCTTGCCCTTCATCGAGCAAGTTCACGTCCACCGCGGCGGCGCGTGGTCCAGCCCCGCAGCCTCAAACGTCAGCAGCGAATCACACGCCGCACGCTTCATCTCCGCCGATGGCTCGCGCGTCCTCGCCGATCGCTTCGGTGCCGACTTCACGCAGCGCCGCGTCTTCAACTGGAACGGCAGCGCATACGTCGAGCAGTCCGTCGCCAGCGCATACCCAAGCTCGCAGTTTCTCAATAGTCCCGGCTTTGCAGGCATCGACGAGAGCTCATGGTTTGGCCTCAGCAGCGACGGCCTGACCGCACTCGCAACGGACGCCGGTCCCGTTGGTGGCGCGAGCGCAATCCGCTACGGCCAGTCCAACGTCGCGTTCACGCGACCCGCCAGCATCACGCCGGGCGACATCTTCTTCGAAGAGTCCAGCCGCGGCCAAGCCATCTCTAGCAATGGCCAAGTCGTCTACGGCTTCTACACCTGGAATGCCGTCTACTCCAACACAACACAGTCAGCGGGCCAGGGTCTCTTCCGCTGGACCGCCGCCACCGGCACGCAGCTCATCACCGCTTCACTCTCAGACTTCGGCACCACCGAAGCTTCCGCGAACGGCGACTTCTGGGTCCTGACCAGCGGCAACATCTACTCCCACGCCGCCGGCGCAATCCTCACGCCCGCCCAGCTCTTCGCCGCCAGCAACATCGACTTCGCCAACTGGACCAACCTCCGCATCAACCAAGTCAGCAGCGATGGCCTCACCTTCGCCGGCATCGGCAGCTTCAACACCGGCTCCACCACCATCAACGAGCAAGCCTGGATCGTCACAATCCCCACCCCCGGCTCCCTCGCCATCGGCGCACTCACCGTCTTCGCCGCTGCACGCCGGCGTCGCTGAATCAACCACGCACCAAAGTGCTTACACGCGGGCGAACAGCCCGCGTCTTTCATGGCGTTCGCGTGAACACCCACGGCGCGACGCATATCCACGCGCCCATGCCAACAAGCATCAACACGCCATCCAGCCACACCACGCCAGCACGCCACCTCGCACGCACGCGCATGATCGCCGCGCACACGAACCACAGCATCACCAGCGTCGTCGCAGCGCCAATCGCAATCAACACTCCCTGCGACGCCCGTGATTGCCAGGCAACATGCATCGGCACGAGCAAAACCGCCGGCGCGCACAGCATGCCACACCACGCCAATGGCGCAACAGCGATCCACAACGCACGCCGCCACTTCCCGCCGGCCCGCGCGATCTGCGTCAACGCCTCTGACTCAACGCGCCTCAATCCCCATACCCGCTCGGATTCGCCTTGTGCCACTTCCACGCCGTCTCCACCGTCTTCACGATGTCCGTGTACTGCGGCTTCCACCCCAGCTTGCTCTTCAGCTTCGCCGGGTCCGCAACCAGCGCCGGCGGATCACCAGGCCGCCGCTCGGCAACCTTGAACGCGATCTTCTGCCCCGTCACGGCCTCGCACGCCTTGATGATCTCAAACACGCTCTGCCCGTTGCCCGTGCCGATGTTGAACACCTCCGCCGTGCCCGCACTGGTCGCCGTCGGCGCGTGCGTGGCTTCAATCGCCAACTGGTGCGCCTGCGCCAAGTCATCGGTGTGCACGTAGTCGCGAATACACGTCCCATCCGGCGTCGGATAGTCATTACCGAACACCGTGATGTGCGACCGCTTGCCCAGCGGCACTTCCAGCACCAGCGGAATCAAGTGATTCTCCGGCTTGTGATCTTCCCCATGCGACCCGTCCGCGCTCGCGCCGCTCGCATTGAAATAGCGCAGCAGCGTGAAACCCAGCCCGTACGCATGCGCAAAGTCGCGAATCATCCACTCCACCGCCAGCTTCGTCCGCGCATAAGGCGAGCACGGATCCTGCACGCTCTCCTCGCTCATCGGAACCTTCGGGTTCATCCCATATGTTGCGCACGTGCTCGAAAACAGCATGCGGTTCACGCCCGCCTTGCGCATCGCATTCAACATGCAACACGTCCCCCAGATGTTGTTGCGATAGTGATACTCCGGATCACTCACACTCTCGCCCACATACGTCGCCGCGGCGAAATGCATCACCGCATCCGCCTTCACCTGCCGCAGCGCCGCCACCACCGCATCCTCGTTACTGATGTCCCCGACAATCAGCCGCCCCTCCGGCACCGCCTTGCGATGCCCCATCTTCAGATTGTCATACGCCACGGCGTTGTGCCCCTTGCTGAGCATCCACCGCAGACACGCACTCCCGACATACCCGGCGCCACCAGTGACAAGAATGTTCATGCCGAAAAAGTAGGGCGCGAGTGCCGGAGTGCGAAGTGCCCAGGGCCAAGTCTCCGAGCGCAATCAACCCTTGCTCGCGCGCTCACTCGCTTGCTTGCAACCCCACCACCCACGCCGCCGCCTCCAACAAATCTCGCGCCGCAAAGTCCGCAACCTGCATCGCCTCCGGCTGCGTCATCCCATGCCCCGTCTTCACATGAATGCTCGCCCGCACACCCGCGTTCTTCCCCGCCAGCACATCGCTCAGCATGTCGCCGACCATCACACTGCGCGAGATATCCAGCCCGTGCTCCCTCGCCGCCCGCAGCAGCATGCCGGGGCCCGGCTTCCTATCCGGATGTTCCACCCGGCTCCGCCGATCCGGCGCAGTATCCGCATCCGCCGATGGCGGCACCGTGCAGAAGTACGCCGCATGTAGATTGGCCCCCGCGGCCGCCAGTTGCCGCTCCACTTCCGCCTGCACGCGGTGCATATCCGCTTCCGTCAACTTCCCCCGCCCCACACCCGACTGATTGCTCACCACCACACACGCATACCCCGCGCGCGTCAACATCGCAATCGCCTCCGCCGCACCAGGCAACAACTCCACCTGCTCAGGCCGAGCGATGTAGTGCACCTCGCGAATGATGGTGCCATCCCGATCTAAAAACGCGGCAGCTCGAAGCATGCCGCATCATACGGATTCCCGCTCAATTTCGCGTCCGCGCGCAAGCATCACGCCGCGACGTCACCACTGCGCTCAGTTCGCCGCATCCCCCACCCGCCGCCGCTGCTCGCCAGCATACCGAATGCGCTGCAGCGACGCATCGCTTGGCTTGAGCCCCGCCGCCTTCGCCATCTCCGCGAGGCGCACGCGGTCATCCACACCCAGTTTGCGACCAATCGCCTTGCGATGGTCATGCACCGTGTGCGGGCTGCGTCCCAGCACTTCCGCAATCTCCGGCAGACTCAAACCCTGCCCGATGAGCGCCAGCACTTCCAGCTCGCGTGGCGACAAGATATCAAGCGGCCCCAGGTGGACGCCGCCGATCTGCCGCAGTTCCAGCCCGCGCAGGTGCGCCTGCTCCGCGTCGCCGTGCACACACCGCGAGATGATGAGCAGCGCGGGCGTCTTGGCCGCAGGCGGCTTGCCCGCCATCACGCGATACACCGTCGAAACGACCTGTCGTCCCTGATAAATCCCGCGGAATTGCCGCGCCACACCGTCTTCCAGAATGTCCTGCAGCAGCGACATGCGCTCGCGAAACGCGTCCGGGCTGTACCACTCACGCGCATTGCGACCGACATAGTCCGCCGCTCGGCTCTGCTCGCCGAAGAAGATGCGGAAGATCTGATCGTTGCCGTACATGATGGTGCCGTCAGGCGCAACCACCTGCACACCCGTCGTCGGGTCGCTGATGACCGCGTGCCACAGTGCATGCACGAACTGATCGTCGTGCAGCATCGTCTCGACAAACTCTGAGTGATTGGCGGTGGGAGCAACAGTCTGCGTGTGATGGGTGTTCATGGGTTGTGCGGAGCAACAGATATACAACGACAACGTGCACGCGAACCACTCGCGTGACACCTAACCCGATATCCCCACTAAATCCGGTTCGCAGCCGATGAAGTCGGCCGCGTTGACAGCACCCGTCGTGCTCTCGCAACCATTATCACAAACAGCTTACCATAGTACAATCCTTGGGTCAACGAATAACGCGTTTTGGGGACAACCAAAACGGTGTATCCCAACGGCGTTGCCCAGCTTACTTACTCGGCACAAGCTGAACGCTCATGACCTTCGAGCCCAGCGTGATGAGCGCGGAATCACGCTGCGCCCCGCCAATCGCCACATTCGTCGGCCCGCCAGTCGGCAAAAAGTCCTTCAGCGTGCCATCCGGAGCGATCGCAAACAGCCCGCCGGGCCCGGTCGCAAGAATCGTCCCGTCGCCGCGCACACGCAGGCCGTCAGCACCGCCGCGTGTCGGCACACCGGCCGTCTCCGCCAGCTTCGAGAGATCCGCCACGAGCGTCGGTTCCGCGCTCAGCGCACCCTTCTCATCCACGCTGTACCCCATCAGCTTCTTACCGCGGTAGTCATTCACATACAGCGTCTTCTCATCGGGAGAGAACGCCAGCCCGTTCGCATACTGAATGCCGCGCGCCATCGCCTGCATCGTGCCATCCGCCGCCACGCGATACACGCCCGTGAAATCCAGCTCAAGCGCATCCTTGGGCGTAAAGAACGGCGGATCAGTGAACCACACGCTGCCATCCTTCGCCACGATGCAGTCGTTGGTCGCGTTGAGTTTCTTGCCTTCAAACTTCTCCGCGATCACCGTCGTGCTCGCGACCTTGCCGCCCTCCATCTTCACTTCCACCACGTTGCGCGTGTCCTTGCGACATTGCACCAGCGTGCCATCCGCCTTCACCGCCATCCCCAGCGCGCCCTCAGTCTTCTCCATGAACACTTCCGGCGCATTCCCATCACCATTCCAGCGATACACCTTCCCCGGCATCACATCGCAGAACAAGTAGTACCCGCCCAAGGGCTGCACGCTGCTGTCCGTCACAAACGTCGGCCCTTCTGTGAACGCGTACCCGCT